>JAGQPF010000687.1 GCA_020426845.1 Planctomycetales bacterium | reverse complement strand
TCAACACTTCGTGATCTTCACGCTCTTCGTGGTTCGCGCGTCGTCACTTCGTGATCTTCGCGCTCTTCGTGGTTCGCGCGTCGTCACTTCGTGATCTTCGCGCTCTTCGTGGTTCGCGCGTCGTCACTTCATGTGAAACTACGCCTGCAGGTCCACCAACTCTTCGACCAGCGGCTCGAGCCGTTGGGCGAGCGTAGGCGACTTGCGGACGAAGTAGGCGC
Source organism: Planctomycetales bacterium (assembly GCA_020426845.1). Taxonomy (GTDB): domain Bacteria; phylum Planctomycetota; class Planctomycetia; order Pirellulales; family Pirellulaceae; genus JAGQPF01. The sequence goes on along the minus strand of JAGQPF010000687.1, from coordinate 13,740 downwards.
ACATGTCCGCGGCCAGTTCGACGGTCTCACGGCTCTTGCGTTCCGTCATCACGATGACAGGTATGCGTGCCGCTTCATCATCCGTGGTCATCATCTGGCAGATGCTCAAGTCGGCGCCTGTCGGCATATGGACGTCAAGGCAGACGAGGTCGGGCAGGCGTTCGTCCATGATGGCCATGGCGTCAAATGCCGTGTGGGCTCGTTTGACGATCATTCCCATTTCTTTGCAGCAGGCGCTCAGCTGTTGAACGAGTTCGCGATCCTCGTCAACGATCAGGATGGTCTTGCTCATTGTTCTAGTCGCTGGCGGAGCCAGCTTCGGTCGTAGGCGGCGAGTGGGCGGCGATTTAAACAGCGATTCGTTCGGCCAAAGGCGGCGTGAACGTGGGTCGCAGAGGGGGTCGTCCGCCGGGACGGGCGGACAAGCAAAAGTAGCTCAGCCGCTGGCGGGAATCCCGCTCTCCATCCTCTCGGCGCCCCGGATTTTCGCCTCGATCCCGTGTCGCGAACCGAATCACCGTGATAACTGTCCCAATGCGGCAAGCAAGTTCGCGTCCCACGCCACCAAGCTTCGGGCCGCTAGCGAGCGCGACGGCTTCGCGAACGGCGGGGGCTCCTTTACAACTTCCGGCCCCGGGGCGAAAATTGCCGGTTTCAACGATTGTTCACTCTGCTTCAGGACGGCTCATCATGCCCAGTTGTGTGCTCGCATATTCCGGTGGTCTCGACACTTCCGTCATCCTTGGTTGGCTGATGGACGAGGGCTACGAGGTCCATGCCGTCTATGTCGACCTCGGCCAACCCTGCGAGGATCGCGAGGCAATTCTGCAAAAAGCACGCGACATCGGGGCCGCCAGCTCGAGAATCGTCGACGCGCAGGAGGAGCTCTGCCGGGACTTCGCCTTCCCGGTGCTCCAGTGGCAAGCCAAGTACGAGGGCGTCTACTTGCTGGGCACCTCGATCGCTCGGCCGCTGATTTCCAAGGTCTGCCTGCAAGTGGCCCGCGAGGTCGGCGCCGACGCCTACGCTCACGGTGCGACCGGCAAGGGCAACGACCAATGCCGGTTCCAGCTGGCCGCCGAGGCGCTGGATCCCAACGTGAAGCTGATCGCCCCCTGGCGAATGGAGTCGTTCCGTTCGGCCTTCCCCGGACGCACCGAGATGATCGCCTACTGCGAAGAGCGCAATATTCCGGTCAAGGCCTCCGTCGCCAAACCTTATAGCTCCGACGAAAACTGCCTCCATATCAGCTACGAAGCGGGCGCACTCGAGGACCTCGAGGTCAACGGCGTGGAGTTGGTGGAGTTCGGCATGACCACCTCGCCACAGCAGGCCCCCGACGCGGTGGAGAAGGTCACGATTGCCTTCGAACGTGGCGTTCCAACTCACGTCAACGGAGCGGCGCTGTCGCCGCTGCAGATTGTCAAGCAACTGAACGAGATCGGCGGACGCAACGGCGTGGGCCGGATCGACATGGTCGAGAACCGCTTCGTGGGCATGAAGAGCCGCGGCGTCTACGAGGCGCCCGGCATGACCATTCTGTACGACGCCCATCGGGTCCTCGAGCAGCTGACACTTGACCGCGACTTGACGCACCTCCGCGATCGACTTGCTCCCGAGGTCGCCGAGTTGGTTTATTATGGATTCTGGTACGGAGCGAAGATGGACGCGTTGCTGGCCTTCATTCAACAGACCCAGCAGCCCGTCACCGGCGAGGTCACCCTGGCCCTTTATAAAGGCAACCTGATGGTGGATTCGCGCAAGAGCCCCTACAGTCTGTACGACGAAGGAATTGCCACCATGGAAGGCGGCGGCTCCTACAACCAGACCGACGCGGAAGGGTTTTTGCGCATCCAAGGCTTGCCTTGCCGCGTTCAAGGACGCGTCCGTCCGCGCGACTACTGAGCAGTGCATGCAAGAGGCAGAGCAAGAGGCAGCAGCTAGTTGATAGACAGGCTGCCGCATCGCAAGCTGACCGATCCCGCAACGGAGAGCTGCCGTGAGGACCCACCACCTCCCTCCACTCTTGCCCTCCGGCACTTCGGGTCCCGGATGCCGCTTGCGTGGCGTCGAGCGGCATGTGCCGTGGCGGCGGACCGGCAACGGTCCCGCGACCGGCTGTTGGTTGACGGCAGTCTTCGCGGCTTCGCTGTCGCTAGTTGTGGCCGCAGGCGAACTGCGCGGCGAGTCGCCGATCGACTTCAACCGGCAGATCCGGCCGATCCTCTCGAATCACTGCTTCCAGTGTCACGGGCCGGACGCCAGCGCCCGCGAGGCGGATCTGCGTCTGGACACAGCGGCAGGCGCGGCCGCGGACCTGGGCGGCCACGCCGCCATCGTGCCCGGAAAGCCTGGGGAAAGCGAGCTCGTTCGCCGCATTCGATCCGGCGACCGCGAATCGCTGATGCCGCCGCCAGCGCTTGAGAAGCCGTTGTCGCCCGAGCAGAAACAATTGCTTGCGCAGTGGATTGAGCAAGGCGCAAGCTACCGGCAGCACTGGGCGTTCGAGCCATTGCGCAGAACCGGACCTCCATCGCAGCCGACGCCGACCAGGGAGGCCGCCGGGGACGCGAGCAATCCGATTGACGCCTTCGTGCTCACGCGCCTCGATGCGTTGAAACTTCAATCGGCGCCGATCGCCGATCGCCGCACACTGATCCGCCGCGTCTACCTCGATCTGCTCGGGCTGCCTCCGACGCCCGCCGAAGTGGAGCGGTTTGTCCGTGACGACCGTCCCGGCGCGTACGAGCGGATGGTTGACGCGACGCTGTCGAGCCCGCGGTTCGGAGAGCGATGGGGACGACATTGGCTCGATCAAGCGCGGTACGCCGACTCGCACGGCTACACCAACGACAACGAACGCTCGATGTGGCCCTATCGCGACTGGGTCATCGAGGCCTTCAACCGCGACTTGCCGTTCGATCGGTTCACGCTCGAGCAGCTCGCGGGCGACTTGCTGCCCGAGCCAACTCGGCAACAGATCATCGCCACCGGCTTCCACCGCAACACGCTGATCAATAGCGAAGGCGGCACCAAGGCGGACCAGTTCCGCGACGAGCAAGTCAAGGACCGCGTGGACACAACGGGGCTGGTCTGGATGGCCTTGACGGTTGGCTGCGCCAAATGCCACAGCCATAAGTACGATCCGATCACGCAGCGCGAATACTATCAGCTGTACGCCTTCTTCAACTCCACGGCCGACGCCAACTCCGAAACGCCGCTGGTGGAGGCTCCATCGGCTTCGCAATCGGAACGGCTGGCCCGCTTGTCCGACGACAAGACGCGGCTCGCGAAGCAGCTCGAGCACGATCCTGGCCGCCCGGCGCGGCAACGCGATTGGGAACAGCGTTTGCCGCAATTGGCGGCCGAGGAGCCGAAGAGCGACCAGCCACCGTTCCCTTGGCAGGTGCTCAAGTTGTCAGGCAAGTCGCTGCAAGGGGCCGAGCTGCATTCGCAGGCGGACGAATCGTTGCTGGTCAGCGGCGTTGTCTCCGCCGAAGAGGAGTACCATGCCACGACATTCAGCCCGTTGACCAAGATCCGTTCCGTTCGCCTCGAGGTTCTCCCGGATGCGAGCTTGCCGCAACAGGGGCCGGGCCGCGCCGAGGACGGCAACTTCGTGCTCTCGGAGTTTTGGTTCCGCACCGGGGATGGGCGGGAGCTGCGGTTCTCCAAGGCGTTCGCCGAGCACTCGCAAGGTGACTTCGATGTGTCACTCGCCGTCGACGGCAAGCAGGACACCGGATGGAGCATCGGCGAGGCGCCGGAAGGCGCCTTGAATCGAGCTCGCGTCGCTTGGTTCGTGCTGCCCAAAACGCTGGAGGTTGAGCTGGAGCACGCATTGACATTCAAGATGCAGTTCCACGATAAGCGAGCGGGCCACGCCTTGGGTCGCTTTCGCATTAGCATCTCCTCGGATGTCTGGATCGACCGCCCCACGCCGCGACGTTTGGCGCCGCTGGCCATGCTCGCCCCGGAGCGGCGCAGCGACCTTCAGCAACGGAAGCTCGACGAGGCCTTTCTCGCCCAGGACCCCGTGCTGGGGCCGGTGAAGCAGTCGCTGGAAACCGCCGAGCGCGAGTATGACGAGTTGCAACGGTCCATTCCCACCACGATGGTAATGCAGGAGCTCGACAAGCCACGCGAGACCCACGTGCAAATTCGAGGCGACTTCCTGCGCACGAGTGATCCGGTCCGCGCCGATGTGCCCGACGTGCTGCCTCGCATGGCAGCCGAGACGACGGCGGCAACCAACGAAGGCAAGGGCGAAAGCGTCGCCAACAATCGCTTGCAGCTCGCCGAGTGGCTCGCGCAGCCGGATCATCCCCTGACCGCACGGGTGCGAGTGAACCGCATCTGGATGCGGCTGTTTGGCCGCGGACTCGTGGAGACGGACAATGACTTCGGCGTGCAAGGCGCCCCGCCCACTCATCCCGAGTTGCTCGACTGGCTAGCCAGTGAGTTCATGCGTCAGCAATGGTCGACCAAGCAACTGCTGCGAACGATCATGCTCTCGTCGACCTACCGCCGCAGCTCGCAGGTCAGCGAGGCGCATCGCCGCCTCGACCCCAAGAACGATGGGCTGGCTCGTCAGAACCGCGTCCGCGTCGAGGCGGAGATCGTGCGCGACTTGGCGCTGGCCGTCAGCGGTCAGTTGGGGACAACGATCGGCGGACCAAGCGTGTACCCGCCGCAACCCGAGGGCGTCTATGCGTTCACCCAACGGCAGAAGGCGTGGACGACGAGCGAGGGAGAAGGACGTTATCGCCGGGGGATGTACACCTTTTTCTATCGCAGCGCGCCGTACCCGATGTTGTCGACGTTCGATGCTCCGAAATTCAATGCCACCTGCACACGTCGCGATCGCTCCAACACGCCGCTGCAGTCGCTGACCGTCGCCAATTCCGAGGCGATGTTCGAGCTGGCGAGTTTGCTCGGCGCCCGGCTGCTGCGCGAAGTACCGGCTCCCGCACCGGGAGAGCGAGCCGACGAACCCTCCGAGCTCGACGTCCGCCGGCTGCGGCGTGCCTATCAGCTGTGCTTCAGCCGCGACCCGTCGGAGTCCGAACTGCAACACCTGGAACAGTATCTGCAGAAGTGCCGGGGGCGATTTGCCGACGACCAGTCCGTCTGGGGAGCGGTTTCCCGAGTGCTGATGAACCTGGATGAATTCATCACTCGCGAGTAGTTCACCAGCAAGTCGCAGGATCGACCACAACGAGCGACCAACTCGCCCACCCCATTTGCTCCGCACGTCTCACGACAGCGCGAGCCCGCCCACCATGAATCCAGCCACAACCATGTCCTCCATCGATTCCTCCATCGATTCCGATTCGCTCCGTCGTCTGGACCGCCGCGCGTTCTTTGGACAGACCGGCCTGAACCTCGGCGCGATGGGATTGGCTTCGTTGCTTGGCCAAGAGCTGTCGGGCGCCGACAACGGCGTCCACCATCCGCCACGCGCGAAGGCGGTGATCTACTTGTTCATGGCAGGCGGCCCCAGCCAACTTGAGCTCTTTGAGGACAAGCCCGAGCTAACGCGGCTGTCGGGACAGAAGCCGCCCGAAAGTTTCACCAAGGATCGCCGGTTCGCGTTTCTCAAGGGCACCGAGACGCTGCTGGGCTCGCGGCGCAAGCTGGCTCAGCACGGCCAATGCGGCGCGGTGCTAAGTGACCTGTTGCCGCACCATCGCGAGATAGTCGACGAGGTCTGCTGGCTGAAGGGCATGACCACCGACGTGTTCAATCACGGCCCGGCCAAGCTGTTCATGCAAACCGGTTCTCCCCAGCCGGGCCGTCCTTCGATGGGATCATGGGTGACTTATGGAATCGGCAGCGAAGCCGACGATCTGCCGGGATTTGTCGTTCTGCAATCCGGGCCGCGCGGACCGCGCGGCGGATCGGCCTTGTGGTCGAGCGGCTTTCTGCCGACCAGCCACCAGGGCGTGCCGTTTCGCGGTCAAGGCGATCCGATCCTGAATTTGCGCAGCCCCGCGGGCTTCGACACGACGGCGCAGCGAGAGTTCACCGACGCGGTGACCGCGCTGAACCGCGAGCGTTGGAAACAAGTCGGCGACGACGAAATTCAGACGCGGATCGCGGCCTACGAGATGGCCTATCGAATGCAGATGAGCGCGCCGGAGTTGATGGCGTTGGAGCGCGAGCCCAAGCACGTGCTGGAAATGTACGGGGCCGAGCCCGGCAAGTCCTCGTTTGCCAACAACGCCTTGCTAGCTCGACGCCTCGTCCAACGCGGCGTGCGTTTCGTGCAGCTCTACCACACCAACTGGGATCAGCACGGCGGCGCCGAGTCACTGGACGGCGAGTTGCCGACGCGTTGCGCCGAGGTCGACCGCGGCTCGGCCGCGTTGGTCCGCGACCTCAAGGAACAGGGCATGCTCGACGATGTGCTGGTGATCTGGGGCGGCGAGTTCGGTCGCACGCCGATGGGCGAGGACCGCACACCCACGGGCCGCGACCATCACATCGACGCGTTCACCATGTGGCTGGCCGGCGCCGGTGTCAAACCGGGGCACATCCACGGCCGCACCGACGAGCTCGGGTTCGGCGTCGTGGATGGCCAGGTGCATGTCCACGACCTGCAAGCCACGGTCCTGCACCTGCTGGGCCTCAACCACACCAAACTTACCTATCGCTTTCAGGGCCGCGACTTCCGGCTGACCGACGTGCACGGCAAGGTGGTTCACGACATCCTCAGCTGAGCCCAACGGCCGAGGGCCTCAGTTGACTTAACGGCCGATGGCCTCAGTTGACTTCAATCTCGTGCTTGGCGTCGGACACCATGGCGAGTGCGTCGCAGATGGCGGCCACGACCTTGGCCCCGTGAAACGGCTTCTCGAGCACGCGCACTACTTCCGCTCGCGAGGCCTGCTGCTTCATCACGGCCCCCGCGTCTCCAGTCATCAGGATGCGAGCAATGCCCGGATGCGTGCGGGCGACGAGGCCGAGCAGCGCGGTGCCCTGGAGCCCCGGCATTTGATTGTCCGCGAGCACCACATCGACCGGCTCGCGTTCGATCACGGCCATCGCCTCGGCCGCCGAGACCACGGTGATGATGGTGAAGTGTTCCGACAGCATGCGTTCGATGCCGCGCAACAGTCGCGCGTTGTCATCGACGATGAGAATGATGGGCTGTGTCGTCTCGGACATTCATTAAGCCTTGGAGAGGTTCAACAATCCGGCCCGGCGCCAGGACTCAAAACGATCGTAAAGCCCCTGTTTCTGCAATTGGCCTCGGAGACGGCTGTCTCGCGCCGGAACATCCTCGGCATGCAAGGCCAGGTTGGCGACCGCCACGGCGGCGGCGGGCGAGAATCCTTCCCCTGCAATCTCCCCATGATGTGCCGCGACCGCGTCGACGATCGGCTGAGGCAGCCCCCAAAGGGCGAGCAGATGCGCGCCGAGCGTGTCGTGCGAGGCGCCAAACACCTCGCGTTCGGCCTCCCAGAGCGGAATTCCGCGTTGCTCCGCAAGCTGACGCGCGCGTTCAAACTCCTCGCTGGCAGCCTCCATCAGCACCATCTTGCCGATGTCGTGCAGCAAGCCCGCCGTGAACGCCTCATTGTACGCCCCATCATCGTCCGACTCGGCATGAGCGATCGCTCGCGCCATCAAGCCGACTTTCAGACTATGGTCCATCAGCGCATCGACGTTGAAGTCGCGATCATCGCTTGACTTCTTCTGGCCCGACTCGGTGACCGCTTGCGCAGCGTGTCTGAATTCGTGAGAGAAGACCAGCTTGCGGACGGCATGCATGCCCAGCAACGACACTGCCTGACGGGGCGATGTCACCGGAGCCCGCACGCCCACGGCGGCCGAGTTGGCCAGCTGCAAGACTTTGGCCGTCATGCCCGGATCGCGGCTGATGATCTCGGCCACGCGTCCGACAGTGCCGCGCGGCGATTCGATCTCGTCGAGCAGCTCGTTGTAGAGCGACTGCGTGCTCGGCAGGCTGGAAATGCGCGTCACAAAGGAGTGCAGCCGAGGATGCTCGAGCACGCTCTGCAACAGACAGGCCTTGGTCAGTGTCGAGCGGAGCTCGTCGGCCGGGCAGGGCTTGGCGAGAAACCGGTGCATCGGCTTCGCCACGTCAATCACCATGTCCTTGCCGCCATGCCCCGAGGGCTGCCCCGAGAGGGCAATGCGGATCATGTGCGGGTGCTCCGCCGCCACGCGTGTCAGCAGCTCCGCGCCGTTCATGCCCGGCATGCGAACATCGGTCAGCACCACGTCAAAGTGCTCGGCGCTCAGCCGGCGCAGCGCCTCCTCGCCATCCTCCGCCGTCTCGACAATCCAGTCCTGCTCCCAGCAGTCGATCATCCGGCTGAGTCCACGAAGCACATGACGCTCGTCGTCGACGATCAACAGTTTCATGTGGTGCTCCCCAGTGCTCTCAAACATCGTCGGGTCACTAGCCGCCGGTCGTCGCTGTTGTCGCGTCCTCGGTGGAATAATCGGTCGCCGCCGCGGATTCGCCACACGCTTGGACGCTCTTCATCGTCGCGCCGGGCAACTCACTTTTGAGTGGCAGACGCACCGTGCACTTTGTGCCTCGGCCAACTCGCGACTCGAGCCGAATCTCGCCGCCATGCAAGTCCTCAATCAGCCGCTTGGCCGACGCCAAACCTTGGCCCGTGCCGCGTCCGACCTCCTTGGTGGTGAAGAACGGCGCGAACACGCGGTCTCGCAACTCGGGAGGAATGCCAACGCCGTCATCCTCAATTTCAATCGCGACGAAGTCGCCATCGTGGCGAGTGCGAAGCGTGATGGTGCCCTTGCCGTGCTCGCCCCGATTGGTGGCGTCGCTCACCGCATGTGCGGCATTGACCATCAAATTGACGAGCACTTGATTCAGCTCGGAAGCGTACGCCAGGGGGCGAGGCAGGTCTCGATCCAGGTCCCAGCAAAGCTGCGCCACGTACTTCCACTCATTGCGAGTGATCGTCGCCGTGGTCTCGAGGCTGCGATTCACGTCGGTCTCGACGCGTTGCTCCCAGCCCGGGTGCGAGAACTCCTTGAGGCCGTGGACGATGTGAGAGACGCGGTCGACGCCGTCGCGGGCGTCCTCCAACGACTCGGGAATCGTCTTTCGCATCTTCGCGACCTGGACCACGGACAATCGCTCGCGAAGCCGGCTCGCCGCTGCGGAGTCACCGCCAGCATCCAGGAGCGCGTCGTACTGCTCCAACAGCGGCTCCAGTCGGGCAAAGGTGTCAGCGAGGTATTCGAGATTGTCGCCCAAGTACTGCATGGGCGTGTTGATCTCATGAGCGACGCCTGCTGCCAATTGTCCGATCGCCTCCATCTTGCCGGACTCGGCCAACTGCTGCTCCATCAGTCGCTGCTCGGTGATGTCCCTGGCGAGCAGCACGGCGCCCTCGCCGCCAACGATGGGGCAAACCGTCAGCCCGAGCACTCGGATCGTCTCGTCGCGGCCCTCGAATTGGAGCTCGACACGCGTATGACAACAACAGCCCGAGAGCAGCCGTTGCAACGTTCGCGGCTCCGCCCAGCGAATCGGCAGCTCTTGCAGCCGCTGCCCGACTGCCTGTTCCGGCAAGATGCCAAACGCCTCGACGGCGGCGTCGTTCCAGCGATTGACGACTCCGTGGGAGTCGACGCCGATCAGCAACGACGAGATGGCGCCCAAGAATTTCTCAGTCTCCTCCCACGATCGACGGAGCTGCGTCGTGTGGCAGGCCACGGCTTGCTCGAGCTCCGCTTGCCGGCGCCGCACATCGTCAATGAGACGACGCTTGCGCGCCAGCGCATCGGCCGCCTGCGCGACCTCGACGTGGTCGAACGGCTTCTTCAGAATCAAGAGCTGGTCGTTATGCCCGAGCCGATCGACAATTTCGCGCCATGAATAGTCGGTGTAGGCAGTGCAGAGCACCACTTGCAGGCCCGGATCGACAGCCCAGAGCCGCTCGACGGTCTCCACTCCATCCAGTCCGGGCGGCATGCGCATGTCGACGAACGCGACGTCAAACGGCTCGCCGTTGTCGATCGCCGCGGCTGCGGCGTCGACGCCTTCTTCGCCCTGATAGGCGTCCGCGATCTCATACCCGGCCCCGTCGGTCATCGCGGGCGAGTGCTCACCCAGAAACAGCGCCTCAACCGCGTCGAAACTCTGGTCTCCACCGTCGTTCTGCAGCATGCGATGAAAGTCGTCGTGGATCGCTCGATTGTCGTCGACAATCAAGACTCGGCGCACCCGCCGGTCCGCTTCTGTCGCAGGCATCGGAATATCCTCCCAAAAGTGTTATCGGCGCGTACCTCCACATGTGTAGCTCAGCCCCAACCTTCAGCGCTGCCGATTCACGACGTTCTGAATGAATTGCCGTGCGTGTTGCTCGCTCCGCGTGCTTCTCGCATGCTCTTGCCGCACATGGTCCTTGCAGCACGCCAGCGGAGCATCGCCCGGGGCGGCGGCCGGCATCAGGTGTGCTTCAGCTTTTCCAGCAACGCCTCGATCTCGTCCAGCGAGAACGGTTTTTCGAGAATCGCATCCGGCTGCATGTGGCCGCCGAACATCGCCGCAACCTCGTCGCGTGGCAGTCCGGAAAGCAAGATAACGGGCATCTCCGGGGTGGCGGATTTCACCGCGCGGGTCACGTCAACCCCGGTGGTCGGCGCCATCGTCAGATCGGTCAACAGCACGTCGTACTCTCGCTCGCGCCATCGCTCGAGCCCGCTGTCGCCTCCATCGGCGACGTCCACCTCGTGCCCCAATGCGCACAGCAGCGCTTTCATCGAGTCGCGTGACACCTCCGCGTCATCGATATAAAGCATCCGCAACTTCGCGGTGTCCCCGCCGGCGGCGGTGGCCGTGGCGGCGGCGGAATAGCGTGTGGCGGGAGGGAGGCAGATGCGAAAGACAGTGCCGCCGTCGGGGTTTGGCCGCGTCTCGATGCGGCCCCCATGGCGTTTGACGACACCGTGACAAATGCTGAGCCCCAAACCGCTGCCCGAGGATTTCGTGGTGAAGTAGGGCTCGAAACAACGGCAGGCAACGTCGTCCGCCATGCCCTCGCCGGTGTCGACGACTTCCACCACCACTTCGCCGGAGCGACAACTGACGTTGATCTCAAGACGTCCGCCCGACGGCATTGCATCCACTGCATTGAAGACCAAGTTCACCAAGGCTTGGCGAAGCTCCGTGAGGTTGCCGTCCACGGGCGGAACAGCGGCGGCCCGCACATCGAATTCGATCGCACTTCCGGCGCTGCGGTCCGCGCTCCACTTGGGCCTCGTCAGCTCGCGGACGGACTGCGCCAGTTCGGCCATGTCGATCGGCTGTCGCGTGCCGGGGAGATCGTCGGCACGATAAAAGTGCTGGAGGTTCTTGACCACTTCCACGGCATGCTCGGTCGCCGCTCGCGCCGATTCGACCCACTGGCTCTCGCGTGGCGCGAGCTCTGACCTGCCGAGCAGATCGAGCACGCTGACCAGCGGCGTCAGGGCGTTATTCAAGTCGTGCGCGACGCCCGCCGCCATCTCCCCCAACGCCAACAACCGCTCTCGGTAGACAGACTGCCGTTCCGCCCGTTCGAGCTCCCGCAAGGTCTGCAACAATCTTACGCTGGTGTCGCGCAGCTCTTGGTCTCGAGCACGCAGCTCGGTTTCGGCCAGTTGCCGTCCGGTGATGTCGCGTTGAATGGCGACGTAGTGAGTGGTTCTGCCGCGCTCGTCACGAATGTGGCTAATGATCCATTCGATTTCGAAGGGCGATCCATCGCGGCGATAGTTGGTCGTCCGCGCGATGAAGTCTCTGCCAGCCGCCAACTCGGCTCGCAAGCGGGCGAGCGTCTCGCGGCAGGTGGCCTCTCCTTGCAGGATCCGCGGCGTCTTTCCCAACAGCTCTCGCGCCGAGTAGCCGGTCATGCGAGTGAACGCTGAGTTCACATAGAGGAATTGCGGACCGGGGAGCTCGAGTTGAGCCGTGGTGACAACCACCGAGTCTTGAGCGTACCCGGCGGCAAGCTCCAGCAGGTCGGGGCGATAGTTGGACGTGTTGCTCTTGGAGGGAACGCTCACGGCACACCGGGGCTCGAAGCTTCTGCAAACGAACCCGTGAGCCGAGGGAGAGCGCGATGCTGTGCGCTCGCTTATGCGGCACGTGCGGGTGGTCGCTTGACGATGAATCTCGCCCCTGATTGAAGTGACGTTATCGTCGCCGGACGCTGGGCCAAACGCAAGCTGCCCTAAAACGACTTGCGCCCGCGGCAAAGCGTGCTGGCCAAGCTGGCTAACAACGGAGGAGGGGCGCGTTCAGCGCGAAAACAACGGTCCGCCAAAGCCGGATGAACCCGTGTTTTGGCCGGTGTTAGCCGGGAAGGAAGGCGCATAAGGCGGGCTCGACGGCGAGTCGGAAACCGGTGTCGGCTGGTGTCCGATCAGAGGCGGCGGGTTGCCGCCTTCCGTCGCGGGAACTAGCAAGTCCGGCGGTGAATGACTCGTCGGCGACAGATGAGTGTGACCGAGCACACTCCCGACAACTTCGGTCGCTTCCCTGGCAATTCGCTCGGCCGTGTAATGAAACCGGTTGGCCGGGTCGCGGAAGTACTCGAGAAACTTTCGCTCACCGACCGTGACCGCGACGATCAGCAATGTCAGCTTTCCGTAGGTGGAGACGTTGGGCCACAACTTGTTGCTGAACATCTTCAGCGCCGTGCCAAACGACTTTTTGATGCGACGGTTGCGCAAGTCAACCGAATAGATCTCGTCGAGAATCAAGTGGGACAAAAATCCCAGCACCACCGCCACGGCCTTGTACATGCGCACATCGTGCTCGCACGTACAGATCATGTAGGCCAGCAAGCCGCAGGTCGCACAGGCCGGCAAACTATGCCACATGCCTCGATGCACGGTGTAGCGTTTGAAGATCCACGAGACGAAGAAGCGAACGAAGATATAGATCGCCCCCGACGCCAGCACCATGTCCTCATGCGTGAACCCCATCATCATGAAACGGTCCAGCATCAGCACGGGAATCACGGCCGACCCGAAACAGAACGTCTCCCGCACCGGAATGCCGTTGTCGCTGTCCAGATCGGGCAACATGCCCGCAATGCTGCAGAGCCCCGCTGCCACCGCGCAGCTGGTCGGCGGCATGTCGGCCAGCGTGAACCCGTAGGCCCCATAGCCCAGGCCGACGACCGTGCTGGTAGTGATGTGCGTCCTGAAGTTGGCCATGACTACGGCATCCTTGCCCGATTTTGAACGATAGGCGTGTAGCAAATTCAACCTGAAATGCCCAGGCCAAACGGCGATGCCTCGGCACAAACCACCAGCACCACCCTGCCCACTCAAAATCTACATTCACCACATTCACTGCTTTTTAACCAGAAACACTTGATCGCCTGAACTGCCCCCATCGAACCTAAGCAGATAAACAACTCATTTAACCCAGAACTTCATCTCCACCTACGCTTCCCGAAACACGCTTTAGTCGCAGAACACCTAAGGCACGCAATCATCCGGGGCTTGTTTCGCAATCGCGGTCCATGGGCTCGCGCCCATGGCTACCGTCTGTCGCCCCTCCGGCCCTCCGGGGCTATTGCGCGTGGATTGCGCCAGTTCCGGGCTTGTTTCGCAATCGCAGTCCATGGGCTCACGCCCATGGCTACCGTTTGTCGCCCCTCCGGGGCTATTGCGCGTGGATTGCGCGTGGATTGCGCGTGGATCGCGAGTGGATCGCGAGTGGATCGCGCGTGGATT
>JAGQPF010000686.1 GCA_020426845.1 Planctomycetales bacterium | reverse complement strand
GTGTCGCCGCTGCGAAAGTGGGCCAGCTCGTGCGCCAGAATCACCTGCACCTCGGCCACCGACATGGCGAGCATCTGCGGCATTCCCATCACCAACACGACACGGCGTTGAGTGCGAACCGCGAACTGCCGCTGTTCAATCACATAACATTGCTGGTCCGAGGAGATTCGCAACTCGTCGGGACGGCGCGAGCCAACCCGCTCACAAACTCGGTCGATCACGGCCGTGAGCTGTGGCTCGGCAGTGATTTTCGCCGACCGCTCGTCCAGCCACCGCTCGTCGTCCAAACGCTGGGTGACGAGGCCCAAAATCGAGACCGCCAGCCGCCAGGCCACGCGGACGGACAACAGCAGCAACACCACCGTTAAGAAAATGGTGGCGGTGAGCGGCAACTGACCGGTAAAGAGCCGGTCGAGCTGTTGGAAGATGGCGAAAATAGCCCAGATGAGCAGACCGAAGTAGGCAGCAAACAGTACGACCAATGCGCCGCCGCACAGTGTCGCCGTGATGCGTGCACTCCAGGATTTGGAAAAGGTCTTCGCTGCGGGCATGTTCGGTCTTAGAAACGAGGGAAGCAGCGCTTCCCCAATCACGGTTTGGGATCCCCACCATCGAGCGGCTCTCGGCTGCAAACCTGAGCAGCCGGTTGAAAAACACCCCTCTTAGACCTTAGGCGCTTACCATCGCGATTTTGAACGGGAACGGTGCGAATTGAAAGGGAACTCAGTGGTTTACCCCACAAAAACGGCCGGTTTGCGTCCGGTTATGCGGGATGCCCGGCTCGTAGGCGCCCGTTCGTTCAGGGGGTATGAGCGGGCATGATCGAATGCTTGACGCGAGTTCCGCAGCGTTTAGGATAGGCAAAATACGCGGGAGATCTGGTGCCCGTGACAACGACGAATTCTCTTCTCTTTTCTGTCGGCTATCCCTGTATTAGGTCCAAATGGATTTGCAAGGCGCCGCCGTCATCAGCGATGACGGACTACTCATCGAATCGCTCGACCACCAACTTCGCGATCTGCGCGGCTGGGAGCTGGCGCGTTCGTCGGTATCCGACTGGCTCACGGGTGAAACGCGTTGGGTGCGTCCCCAAACACTCTGGCTGGACCTGAGAGACCCGCTTTCGCCGCTCTGGGCCGATTTGGAACAGATCCCGGCCAAACTGCGTTCGCTGCGCGGCACAGGACCCGTGCTGGTTGGCATTGTCGACGGTGAAGTTCCAGTCGATGCCGCGATCGTGGCCGATGCGTTGCTGGCCGATTGGGTGACACTTGACCACCCCGGCGCGGTGAGCGAATCGCTGGAACGCTGCCAAGCAGTGTCACAGGCGAGACAAGGCATCCCCGAGCGGCGCGAGCTGCGCGGCACCACGCATGCCTTTTCGACATGCACCCCGGAATTGTTTGTGCCCATGGAGCGTTTGGAAATGGTCGCTCGCAGCGACTTTTCCATCTTGCTAATCGGTGAAACCGGCACAGGCAAAACGACGCTGGCGCGCATCATTCATGAGCTGTCGCCCCGCCGAGACCAGCGCTTTATGCCGGTCGCCTGCGGCGCGCTGCCCGGCGATCTGATCGACAGCGAGTTGTTCGGACATGTCAAGGGATCGTTCACCGGCGCCGATCGAGACAAAGAAGGCAAGTTCTCGGCGGCCGGAAAGGGCACCATCCTGCTGGACGAAATCGACGTCTTGGAGAATCTCCAGCAAGCCAAGCTGTTGCGAGTGCTGGAGACGGGCGAGTACGAGCCGGTCGGCTCGAATGCGACGGCGAAATCCGCGTGCCGGACGATTGTGGCCTCCAACCTGCGGCTGGAGGGCCTGATCGAGTCCGGGCAATTCCGCTCGGATCTCTACTACCGTCTCGACCAGATGAAGTTCGAGATCCCGCCGCTGCGGCGCCGTCCGTTGGACATCGTGCCGCTGGCGATGCGCTTTATCGCCGAGTGTTGCGAAGAGCAGGGCCAGACCGTTCACTCCGTGCAGCCGCAATTCCTGCGAGCGATCAGAAATTACAGCTGGCCCGGAAACATCCGCGAGTTGCGGAACGAAATGCGGCGAGCTGCATTGTTTGCCCGCGATCGCATTATCACGGTGGACTTGCTGAGTCCGTCCGTGCTGAACGGGCCCGCCGCGGCCCCGATCCCCATCGTCTCGTCCCTGTCCGGGGCGGCGCTCGCGGACGAGATTGCAATCACCGAGCGAGAATCGATCGAGCGGATGTTGCGTCAGCAAGAGTTCAATCGCGCCGCCACGGCGCGAGCCTTAGGCATCAGCCGCGTGACGCTCTACAACAAGATTCGCAAGTATCGAATCAACCTCGACGAGAAGTAAGCCTCCGTCGCACAGGCACGGGGCACAGGCTGCCAGCCTTTGTGCGCAAGCATATGCCAGCCGGTGTCCGTCGCAAAAGCAGCGTGTGTTGGATCCTCGTTGCTGCGATATTGCAGTTTGCAGGCTGGCAGTGCACTACGTCGAGTTCTGCCAGGGGCCGCTAGATCGCGTACGGATCGACCTTGTCCTCCTGCAGAGCCCAGCGGCTCACCATCGCGGTCAGGAAGCAGCCAGCGATCATCAGAAAAGCGGTGGTCCAGAACATGACAGGCCTCATCGGCAGGGGGGGTTGGTTGGTGCCAATCCAATCAAGCGAGCGGCGTGCCAAATTCTCCGCGCCTCGGCATCGGCATCGGCAAGTCCCAGCAAAGATCGCAAAATCAGGCGAATTCTTGCTGAGATTGCAGTTGGCCGGTCGCTGCCCCCAGGAGACACACGACATCAAATTGATTTACGCAAATCACCTTGACGACACCTCCATCGAGCGGAGCCGCAGTTTTCCACGAGAGCCGTGATAGAATGCGACGGTCAAAATGCACCGACCGGGAGACTCACGTTTGCCGCTGACCGTCGAGCCACTGCGATCACTGGCCAACTTCTGCCGAGAGCATCGGTGCGACGAGAAGTGGCTCGTTTCACCCTCGCGCCGAATCGGCCGTCAGTGGGCGGATCGATTAGCTTTGGCCGGCGTCCCGGTGCTCAACCTGCATCACTTCTCACTATCTTCGCTGGCTCTGCATCTCTCCGGGCCGGCGCTGGCAGCGGAAGGTCGCCGCGCGGTTTTGGGCGATGAGCTGACATGGTGGGTCGACATCGCCTGGCGGTCGCTTGCCCCCGAAGCTCGTGGTCCGCTGACGCGAGCAACAGCCTCGTCTCCGGGAACCCCGGCACCGAACGAGCCTCCGAACGGCCCCGGCGCATCCCGTCCAGCATTGTCCGAAGCGATTCGACGCAGCCTCGAGGCACTGCGGCTCGCGGAGGTCCCGGCCGACGCGCTGCGGGAGTGCTCGCTCCCCTGGGAGGATGATCCGCGGGCCAAGCCGCGCGAACTGGCCGCGATCCTGGCGCGACTGGAGGAGTTGCTGGAGCGCCATGGCTGCCTGGACTACGCGTCACTGATGACACACGCGGCCGACGCGGTCACACGCGGGGAGTGGTCGCAAGACATCCGCGTCCTCGCGCCGCTCGAGCTGCCCCAATGGGGACTCGAACGGCGCATGCTGGAGTCGTTCGGATCGCGGCTGACTTGGCTGCCGGATGGATCGCCCGGCCACGATCCCCCGGCGCTTGCGGACGCCCCCCTTTCCGACGCGCGCCATCTGATGTGGCTGGATGCGCCGGACCAGGCGCCGCTGCCCGCCGGCGACGGCACCATTGCTATCTACTCGGCCATTGGCGAGGCAAACGAGGTGCGTGAGGCGATCCGTCGCGTGCTCGCGTCCGGCACCGCGCTGGATGAGGTCGAGCTGATGCATGTGGATGCCGAGACCTACGTGCCGATGTGCTACGAGCTGGCTCAGTCATGGCAAAACGCCGGGGCGTTTGACGAGCTGCCGATGACCTTTGCCGATGGAGTTCCTGCCACGTACACCCGTCCGGGCCGAGCGTTGACGCTCTGGCTGAGGTGGGTGAGCGAGTCACATCCGCAGCCCGTGCTGACGGACCTGTTGCACGAGGGGCTGCTTCGGCTTGGCTGCCGTCAGCGAACGGGCGAAGGCGCGGAGATTTGGCGAATCGCCGGCCCTCGGCAACTGGCGGCGCGGCTGCGCGAGCTGCCTATCGGAAAGGGGCAATCACGGTATTTGCCGGCCATCGACGTGGCCATCGTCGCCGCTCGCGCAGCTCTGCGCTCCGCCACCGGATCGGGCGCGGCGAGCGAAGACGAGCCGGCATCGCCTGCCGAGGAGGGTCGCGCACGAGGCTGGCGTTGGCGGCAGCTCTTCCAACTGCGGCTGCTGCGGCGCCTCGTCAAGCAGCTCATCGAGCTGTCCCTGGCGTTGGAGACCGACGGCGGCGCAGCGTCCGCCCGCCACCAGGCCGAGGCGTTCGAGGCGTTTCTGTCCCTGACCCGTTGCGCCCACCGCTGGGACCGAGCCGCACTGACACGACTCCGTCAGCAAGTCTCGACCGTCTCGAAGTGGCTGGAATCCGTCAGCGACGGCGCGGCGCCCGGCGCTTCCACCGGCACTGCGGCCAGCGAGCTGGCGATCGATGCGCGGCCTTGGCTCTTGCATCTTGCTCGGAGCACGATGGTCGGAGACAGCGGCCCGCGCCCCGGCGCCGTCCATGTGAGCCATGCCCTGCATGGCGGCCATAGCGGGCGAGCGCACACGATGGTGCTGGGGCTGGATGACTCACGATTCCCGGGCGGAGGCAAGCAAGACCCCGTGCTGCTGGATGAGGAGCGACAGCAGATCGCCCCGGAGTTGCCGCTGGGACGCGATGACCCACAACGGCGCACGCAACAATTGGCGACAACGCTTGGCCGGCTTTCCGGCGTCGTCACGCTGAGCTACGCCGCACAGTCGCTCGGCGACGACCGAACCCTCTACCCGTCGCCGGTGTTGCTCTCCGCCTCGAGAATTGCCGGGTTGGGCCGCGAGGACTGGTCGCGGCCCATCTCGTTCGTGCCGCCGACAACCGGCATGGCATTGACGGAGTCGGAATGGTGGCAGGCTCAACTGTGCCATGCTCCCGGCGAGCGCGCGGTCGCCCAAATGGAGCAGCGATATCCACACTTGGGCGCCGGCCGCAGGGCAGTGCAGGCTCGCTTCGGCGACGTGATGAATTCGCACAACGGCTTTGTGCCCGACGCGGGATTGGCGCTGTCGCCGCTCGTGTCGCGGCAAGTTTCGCCGCTGGCCGGATCACACGACGGCGCCGAACTGCCAGCGCCCGTTTCCGCCACCGCCATGGAGACGGCCGGCGCCTGCCCTTTGCGGTACTTCTTTCGATACGGCCTGCGCGTTCATCCACTGACAGAACTGTCCTCCGACGAGGATCGGTGGCTCGACCCGCTTCGCTACGGCGCTTTGCTGCACGATGTGTTTTATCGCTTCATGATGAACATCTCCGGGCGAGGCGAGACGCCTTGCTTCGAAACGCACCACCACGAACTGGCAGCCGTGCTGGCGATGGCTCTGGAAACGGAGCGCGAACTCTATCCACCGCCGAGCGAAAGCGCCTTTCGGCAGCAAGCGCGAACCTGCCAGCTCGCCGCCAGGATCTTCCTCGAGGACGAAGAGCGACACTGCCGCACGCGAACGCCTCGCTACTTTGAAGTCTCCATCGGCTTGCCCGGTGACGACTCGGCCAGCGACGCTCTGTCGGCGCCCGAGCCTTTGGAGCTGCCGCTGGGCGATGGGCTCTCGATTCGAGCACACGGACGAGTTGACCGGATCGACCAGCGGCACGAGGGCGGCTTGTACGAAATCTGGGACTACAAAACGGGCAGCAGCTCCAAGTATTCATCTCGAAAGCCGTTCCTGGGCGGCCGGCATGTGCAGAACATCTTCTACCAACTATTGGTCCAGCAGGCATTGCAGCCCACGGATCCTCGAGCCATCGTCGCCTCCTTCGGATACTTCTTTCCCGGCGCCACAGCTTGGGGACAACGAATCGCCTGGGACGCCGAGACGCTTGCCGAGGGCGCTCGCTGGCTGGTCGCCCTGGCCGAGGTGATGGGAGGCGGGGCGTACCTGCCGACTTGGTCGAAGGACGACTGCCAGTGGTGCGATTACGCCGAAGTGTGTGGCGAGCACAACGTTGCCAGGCTGGCGATGGCATCCAGGTCACAAGCCGAGCAAGTCGCAGGCGACGACGAGCCGGCCGAACGGGCGCGACGAGCGCTGGCGGCGAGAAAGGAGCTCGAGCGTGCGACCTGAACCACGCAGCCGACTGCCCGACGCCGAGGACCGCGATCGGATCGTCATGGAGCTGGACCAATCGATGCTCGTCGAGGCCGCTGCCGGCACCGGCAAGACTTCGAGCCTGGTCAACCGCATGGTCGCCTTGCTGGCAACGGGCCGCTGCACGATAGGCACGCTGGCAGCGGTGACCTTCACTCGCAAGGCGGCGGCGGAAATTCGGCAACGCTTCCAAGCCGCATTGGAGGAGCGACTCGAGCCGTCGAAAGGCAAAGTGGCAGCTCGCGTCGAGGCGGCGCTACGGCATCAACAGCGTTGCTTTATCGGCACGATCCACGCCTTTTGTGCGCGGCTGATTCGCGAGCGTCCGATTGAAGCCGGAGTCGAGCTCGACTTTCGAGAGATTGACGAAGCCGAGGACGCGGAGCTCCGGCTGCGCGCATGGCGTCGGTATATCAACGAACTGCTTGCCTTGGACGCGCCGGTTGTCGAAGAGCTGGAGCGGCTTGGCCTGCGGCTTGGCCGATCCGTAACCCGGCGGCGGCGCGTGGTGGACGACCTCGAGGAGTTGGGGCTTGAGCTTCCGCAGCTCGGCGCCGCGTTCTTGGAGATGGCTCGCTTTCCCGACGTGGAAGACTGGGGCGCGGCTGACCGCCCGATGCCGGACCTGACGCCTGTACGCCGAGAGCTTGCCGAGTACCTGAACCATGTCGAGGTGTCGGGCATTTCGCAGCTTGTCCCCGGCACATGCCGGCTGATCCCTAAATTGCAGCGGCTGGCGTTAGCGTCCAGACATGTCGATGCCGGCACTCCCGCCGGATTGATGCGGCTGCTCGAGCAATTCGAGGGCGCCGACCCCAAGCCGACCCAGAAACAGTGGTCAAGCGACCGCGCAGTGGCGAAGCAATGGACCACCGATGAGCTTGCTCGCTGGGCGGATTTTCGCGATCGCCTGGCATTGCCGCACTTGCAAGCATGGCGAGAGCATCGCTATGTCAAGGTGTTGGACGTGCTGCGGCCTGCGATGGACGTGTATGACAGCCTGCGTGGCGAGCTGAACGTGCTCAACTTCCAGGACTTGCTGCTGAAAGCGCGAGCGCTGTTGCTGCAGCCGAGAGTTCGCGGCTATTTCAGCCGGCGAGTGACGCATCTATTGGTGGACGAATTCCAGGACACCGACCCGCTGCAAGCGGAGCTGATGATGTTGCTGACGGCGGACAACCTGCGTCAGAACGACTGGCGCCGGTGTCGACCTCGCCCCGGCTCGCTGTTCATTGTCGGCGACCCGAAGCAGTCGATCTATCGATTTCGTCGCGCTGACATGGAGGTCTACTTTGCCGTCCGTCAGCAGCTGATCAACTCGGGAGCAGCGTCGGTGGTGCAGTTGTCGACGAACTTTCGCAGCCAACCCAGCATGGTGGCGTGGATCAACGGTGCCTTTGCGCCGGTGTTTCCCGCGGAGCTGACTCGGCATCAAGCAGCCTGGCGCCCCCTGCAGCCGCATGGCGAGGACGAATCGCCACGGAAAGATGTGGTGGAGCGAAGCGAGGTCGATGACAACCTGCGGGAAGTCCAGGCCGCTTACTCGGAGGCGCAGTGGATCGCCGGCCGCATTCAGCAACTGATGCGAGACGACCCAACTCTGGCGCCCTCCGACTTCCTGCTATTGACCTGGACCCGCCGACGCCTCGGCATCTACTCGGCAGCGTTGGAGCAGGCCGGAATTCGCCACCAGGTGACCGGCGGAAGTGAGCTTAGCCAGTCAGCCGAGCTGCGTCTGCTGCGCGGCCTGATGAGGGCGGTGGCTCGCCCCGCCGACCCGCTTGCCCTGCTGGCGGTGTTGCGAGGCGAGTTGTTCGGCGTCTCCGATGCGGCGCTGTTTGCTTGGCGGCAGGCTGGTGGAAAACTGTCCGCTGACCTCGGCGCAGCGGAGGCGATCAGTGACAACTCTTTGTCAGCTGCGCTGAAGCGGCTGAGCGGCTACTGCCGTTGGTTTGCCAGCTTGCCCTTGGCAGTCGCGGTCGAGCGAATCGCGGAGGACGCTGGACTGGCCGCTCGCGCCGCGGCGGCCGGCTCCGCTCGGGCCGGCGCTTTTGGCAAGGCGATAGAGCTGCTGAGGAAGGGCGCCAGCGACGGGTCGGCGACCGACGTTCTCGAGCGGCTCGATGCCTTGGTCTCCGACCAAGAGCGACGCGACGGCGTCGTCGGACTAGCAACCATCGAACGGCCGATGCGGGTGATGAACCTGCACCAGGCCAAGGGGCTCGAGGCGAGGGTCGTGTTTCTCGCGGATCCCTCGGGGCCCGAGCCCAAGCCGGTGCGGCTGCACATCGACCGGGGAGCACGCGACGACAGCGGCGGGGCCGCGCCGCGCGGATATCTGGCCGTGTACAGCGGACTGCGCCCTGCCGAGAAGTGGCGCGACAATCCCAAACTGCTCGCTTGCCCTCCCGGCTGGGAAGTGCTGGCCGCGGAAGAGCAACAGTTCCTTGACGCAGAGCGCGAGCGGTTGCTCTACGTCGCCGCCACTCGCGCCAAGGAGTTGCTGGTCTGCTGCCCACGCAACCGCTGCAACAACCCCTGGGCGTTTTTCGGCGATGAATTTCCCGAGCAATCGCATCGCGGTGTGCGCGAGCAGCTCGAACGCCGCACCGCGACGCCGCCGGGAGATCTGCCCACCGAAGCGCCGGGCGACTTGATCGTGGAGAAGTGGTCCCATGGGCTTGAGCCAACCTACAACGTCTCGCCGTTGAAAACTTGGGCCTTGTCCGGCAGAGCGGCGCCTCGGGCGGCCGCCCGAGATTTGAACGGACAGGCAGTGCCGGCAGACGCAAGCGAGCAAGAATCGAGTCGCGAGGGCGTTCAATGGGGATCGGCAGTGCACACCGTGCTTGACACTTGCATGCGCCAACCGGAAGCTGACCTGCAGGAACTGGCGATCGCCGCGCTGGAACAAGAGCAACTCGAGCCGTCGCTGGCCCGGGAACTGGTCGAGCTGGTTCGGGGCGTCCGCAAGGCAGAAGTGTGGCGCCGCGCCCAAGCGGCGCCACGATGTTGCACGGAGGCGCCCATCAGCTTGGTGCTGCCCGACTCGCTGCTCCTCTCCCCGCAAAACAAGCCGATACTGGCTCACGGAGTCGTCGACTTGGCCTTCTGGGACGAAGTAAAGAACGGCTGGGTGATTGTCGACTACAAGTCCGACTCGATTGACCCGACAGGGCCCGCTGAACTGGCCGACTATTATCGCCCGCAAGTCGACGCCTACGCCGCCTGCTGGGAGCGACTTTCAGGCGACCCCGTCGTTGAGCGAGGCTTGCTGTTCACTGCAATTCTGCAATACGTCTCCTGGTAGTGCGTAGGCCGCTTACAGCCATGCCCCATCCCGCTTGGACGCTGATTATTGTCGGCCTGCTGCTGGCGGGAGGTGGCGTCGTGTGGCTCCTGCTGCCGGCGGCGTTCACCTGGATCGGCCGCCTGCCCGGCGACATTCGCATCGAGGGCGAGCACGGCCGGTTCTATTTCCCGCTCACGACGTGCATACTCGTGAGCGTCGTCCTAAGCGCCGTGCTATGGCTCATGCGGCAGTTGGCGCGATGAGTCACCGGCGTCGCCCAGTGGCTGCGATCAGAATTGACGTGGCTTAGCTCCGCTTGACGACCAACACGGAGCAGTCTTTTCGCAGCGGTGTCAATTGCGAGAGCATCGCCGCTCGCACGGCCTCCGCGATGTCCTTGGCTTTGCGTCCCCGCGCGTCCTCGAGCAACTGCAACAGCGCGCCGCGGCGGCGCCCGGACGGCTTGGCCAGCGGCAGCAGCCCCTCGCTGAACATCAACATCGAGTCACCCTGCCCGAGGTGAT
>JAGQPF010000685.1 GCA_020426845.1 Planctomycetales bacterium | reverse complement strand
TCGGGAGCACATTCCCGGCTGGGTGGGTTGAATCGAGGTCGCAAACGACCTCCTGGGCTGGCACCGTTGCCTTGCGGCGCGGGTACGTGCATCGGTTTCACAGCCCGACGATGCAACGGGTGCCACTGAGACCGCAGTGACCACGTATGAAACTTTGCTTAGGCCGGCTCCTGACAGACGTAGCGCAGGTACTTGAGCATGCCCCGTGCGTTGGCGAAAGCAGGATGCGGCGCGATGGTCTGATTCGGAAACCAGTCCCGGATATCCTCGGCGAGCGCCACGGCGCCGCCACCCACGAACAAGATCTGTTCGAGCTCGGCGCCCCGCCCGAGTTGACGCTGTGTCTCGGCATGTAAGCGCTCGACGAGCTGCCGACGCGCGTCACGAACCTCGTCGGCAACATCGTGTGTCTTTCCGAACAGACGCACGCTGCCGTTACGTACGGCATCCTCGGTCGCCCGCTCGGACAGCTCCTCGAGATCAAATCGTCCCCGTATGCCGTTGGCAACTTGGCGTTTCAGGTCGAGCAGTCCGCAGCGCAGCGAACCGGAGCTGTTGTGACGCACCGCTTGGTCGGCGACCACGACGAAGTCCGTTGTGCGCCCACCGATGTCGACCACCGCGACCGGCTCGCCGAGTCGCTCGGCCTCGAGTTGCACGCCGCCGTTGGCCTCCGAGATGATGTGGTCGTACCAAGCCGCCAGGGCCTCGGGAATGACCTCGTGGAAAGCGATCGCGGCAGGCTGACGGCCATCAATGGGCCGGACGCCCTGCTTGAGGCTTTCCCGCTTGCGCTCGACGACCTCCAAGCGCCGACTGCCGTCTTTCAAGTAGAAGCTGCTGACGGGCAAACCGGACACCGCATGTATCGACCGCCCGGCGAGCCCGGCCTTGTGCAGCGCATGCTGGACGATGGCACGGTTGAGACCCGAGAACGGGTAACCGTCGAAGTGCGTCGGCTCACCGTCCACCTCGCCGACCGCAAACACCGTGTCATCGGTCTCGTACTCGAACACCCGCTGCTCACTGCCGTTCAGCCAGGTGACGTTCGCGCGGCCTATCCGCGCCAGCGACGGGATCGCGATCAAGCGGCCATCCGAGAGGGCGACCTTGGTGAACGCGTAGCCATCGTCCAAGCCGATGCTGATGGGATTCGGGGTCTCGCTATCGGTCACGGTCGCCTCCGGTGGTGAGAGTCATGGGGCTCAGCCGATCACCTTGCGGAGATGGGCGAAGGGTTTCGATTCCAGACCCGTGTTCGGTGTGACGACTGCCATCGTCGCGGTCGCCTTCTCCGGCTCGGTATCGAGCCGATCCATTGGTTTTGCGCTTCCGAGCCAGCTCGCAAAGGGTGTGACGGGCAGCGTTGTTTCACGTGGCACCAATTTCTTCTCTCGGGTACCGTGCGCGCCACTGCAAATCCACCGCCCCTCGACGAGGAAGCCATGCACGAGCAGCGACCGCAGCCAGTCCTGGCCGCGTTTGCGCTTGAGCCCGGAAAGTCGCTGCAGGATCAGGCGCTCCAAGACCAAGCCCGGATCGAGAGTCAGGCTGATACGTTTTGGGTCTGTGAGTTCGGATACCGACATAGCGATGCGCCGAGGCAAGGTTGATGACGTGATTATTCGGCTCGTGGCGATGACCGCCAGCACAAACGAGTCCCGTATCCGTGTGTGTTATCCCAGACCGCTTTCAGCCCTCACCCCTCGTCCGGCAGCGACCGGAGACGGACCGCATCGGTCACCGCACCCGGTCGCACACTGGCTACGGTCGGCGCATGGGGCGCACGACGCATGCCGCTCAGCACCTCGTCTGGTATCTCGCCCATCGCGTCGCGGGCTTGCATCGCCTTTGTGGTCCCTTGACCGACATCGTCACGTGTCACGCCGATGAGCCGGTACCCGACCGGGCTCTGCAGCGCGCGCCGCACCCGCCGGCCGCCCTGGTGCAGTGTCTTTTCGGCCTCGTCACGCCCGAGCAAGCCAACGTGCCGGGCGCCCAGTACCTTGCAGGCCAACGCATCAAAACGTCCGATCAGGCCGGCGGCACGAAACGCATAGGGATTACTGAAATTGAGCACGATGCGCGCGGGTTTGATCGATGCAGGCAATGCAACGTCAATCGCGCCTAGCGCCTCGAATCGGCTGGTGACCGATTCTTCCAGGCTCACAAGCGCGCGTTCTGCCTGGTCCAAGGCATCATGCACCTGCAGCAGCCACCAATCGGCGTAGGGATCGTCGGCACGGGCACCGTGCCAGAGGGTTCGAATGCGGTTCGCGAAGCCGATCAGGCCAACAATTGCGGACTTCTCGGCGCTGGTGGCACGGCCCTTGACGAGGCGTTGCGCCTGCCGGGTCTGTAACGTCAGGGTCGCGCCACCACGCAGCACTCCGGGACGTTCGTCGAGTTCTCCCGACCGTTTGTCGGGTGTGTGCGAAACGGACGCGTCGGCGTTAGGTTGGTTCATGGGCAGGCGGCGCTCGTCGTCGGGTAGCTCACGGTACGGCCTCCATCAACGCACGAGACGGGCCTGCCGTGAACACAGAATCCCTGCACCGACTGTCGGGGTTTCTGGCAGGATTATTCCACTGGAATAATTTCGCAGACGTCATCCGGGGACGGCTCAACGGGATTTGTTCCCGCGTGTTGGCAGCACCTTCAGTTGCTTTCGGATCTCGGCCAGCGCGCTCTCGCCGTGTGACCGAGAGGACGTTGCTTTGCGTTCTTGTGCGCGTGTGGCAGCTTCCTCACGCAACCGCTTGGCCTCGCCGTGGCGACGGTCGCGCTCGGTTTGTACCTTCAGCCCCAGGTTCGCGACGAAGCCCCCTTGGCTCACCTGCCTGCACAGGTGGTGCAGATAGCGCAGTTCGTCGTAAACGGGCTTGGCGCCGCGTCGCTCGGCCTCGAGGCGACCAGCCAATTCGTCCAGCACGGATTGCCGCTGTTCGGCAGGGATCGTCGCCAAGTACCGGGCGGCGAGTGCGCGCTGGTTGTCCTTGAGCCGTGGCGGCAAGACCAACCCCTCGAGCGATACAGCCTCGCGCGCGGAATCTTCGTACATTGTTTGTGTTGTTGTAGTTGTATTTTTATATTTACTACTACTACTTGGTACCGACTTCGAATTTTGCGGGTCTGTTGCTGCCGTCTTTGAATATTGCCCGCGGTCATGACGGTCCTTTCCCTTAGCTTTATTCGACAAACTCGCAAGCACATCGCCATTGAAGGCGAAATAGCGCCGATCGCCGCCCTGGCGGATCGCTTGAACCGCCTCCAACCGGCGCTCGATGGGGTTCACCGGGGCCAGTACGTCTCTCCCTTCCTGGATATCTTTGTCCAACGATTCCGAGACAGCCGCCGCGACCCGGCGCACACGTGCATGGTGATGATTGGCTGAATCCTGGAGGAACGCCATGTAGCCGGGATCCAGATGCAGGGCGTCGACCAGCGGCAGCGGTTCGTCGTGCAGCGCATACACGTTACCCGCAAAACGGCCGTTCGCGTCGCGGCTTCGTGCACACAGCGACAGCCACCGCGTGGCACGCAGGATCGCAATCGCCCGGGATACTGTGGAACTCGACGACACGTTCGCGCGGCGTGCGATGTCCGCGTAACTGGGGAACACCGCTTTGCTGCCGGTACCGTGGGCGCTTCGATAGACGACCATCCAGACCAGCTTATCGACCGGCTCGAGGACCGGGTCCTCCACCACGAGCGCCGGAAAGGCGTGGTGCCAGTTACCAAGAAAGAGGAGCGCGTCCGCCGCGGGCGTGCTGCCACCGCAGCGCCCGCGGGCGATCGTTTCGCGGATCAGCGCGTCGAGGGCATAGGTCTCCGGTCGAATGTCTGCTTCATCGTGCGTCATGCCATCGTGCGTTCAACACACTCACCCGCCGGCCGCCCTATGCTGGCCGCTGCTCTTCTCGTTGGGTGGTTTGGCAGCCGTCGACGACTTTTCGGTTGGTGCATAGACGTCGCCGTACTCGAGCAGGCGTTGCGCGAGACTCCAGATCGCCCGCAGCGAGGCGCCAGTTTCGCGGTGTACGACCAGATACGCGCTGGGATCGATGCCGTCCCCGCTATCGGTCTCCAACTGCGCGGATAACGCATGCCAGAGCCGGTGCGCCATCGCTTCATCGGGCTCCGGTGGGCGACCGACTGCAGGCTCCACGGCCAGCATGCGACGCAGCCTTGTGTACTCCCGTGAACCGACACCGAATAGACTGCGCATCATTTCGAGCGGTGCATCGGC
>JAGQPF010000684.1 GCA_020426845.1 Planctomycetales bacterium | reverse complement strand
CTCCGCCTCCGGCGGGTTGGCGACGCGACTTCCTGCTGCACTGTGTCGGCTGGGACAAGGACGCGGACCTCAACACGTTCCACGGCCAGTCGGTCGAGCCGCTGCCGTTTCGCGCCATGAGCAGGTACCCGTATGCGCCCGACGAAGACTTCCCCGACACCGAACTGCACCGGGAATACTTGCGGGACTATCAAACGCGCAGCCAGAGCCGCAGGGAGTTCTGGAACGTCATCAAGCAACTGGGCCGCAAGTCCGATTGACCTCGAGTTAATGTTTCTCAAGCTGCGAGAGCCACGGAGGCAGGGCGTAGATGACGCCGGTCGATTGACCACCTCCGTGGCATTTCGGTGGACGCGATTTTCGCCCCGCCGTTTTCCACGCCGGTCCGAACTGCTTGAGTCGTCAAGAGTCGAACTCGGGACGCAGTCTACGTGCCACCATCGGTGACGCTTTCAAAGCCCGTGGACGCCGCGTTTTGCCGGGGCAATGACGCGGCGTTGTCGCGTAGTCGTCGCCCGTGCGGGTTGACGCCACCACTTCGGTCAGCAAGCTCCCGAGAATTGGCCCAGCGTTTGCCCCAACGTTTGCCCAACGTTTGCCCAACGTTTGCGAACGCCGTGTGCCGACCATCTTCCCCCCTTCGCGCATCCTCGATGCCATGGACCTCATTCCACCCATCTTGATCGGCGCGTCTCGCGAAGCCGCAGTTGGCGGCTCGGACTCCCTGTCCGATATCACCTGGACCACGGGCGATGCCTTCCCGTTTGCCGGCCAGCCTGACCCGTTGGCGACGCCAGGCACGCGAGACTTCGCTTCCGACCTGGCTCAAGCGCTACAGGCATTGGGCAGTGGGGGCGCCGGTGGCGCCGGGGAATCGACGCCGCCATCGCTGGCGGGGTCGGCAATCGCATCCACGCCGGCCTCCGACACAAATGACCGTTCACTGGTCGATGGCGCCACCAGCGCATCGGCCACCGCTGGCAAGCGCGACTTATCGCCGAATATCTCTGGGACGTCCGAGCCTTCGCCGTTGGCCGGCTCGCTCCAACCGTCTCATGGTGATTCCGTTTCGCCCACATCGCCCGCGCCTTTGCGTTTCGTCGTGCCTCCGTCAACGGAAACCCAGCCGGCGGAACGCCCCATTTCGGCAGCAACGCCAACGGCGATCACGCCTCCCACGCCGGCCGACGAACCGATCGCTGCCGTCTCGGATCCGTTCGAGACTTCCGCGCCGAGCGTGACCGTTGACGACGGTGTGTATTACTGTTCATGCCAGCGCGAGGACTGGGCTGACCCATTGCCGTTGTACGCCACGGCGCCGACGCCAAACGTGCCGCCACAACCTTCGCTCGATCCGGAGGTGGAGACTCTCCCGGCTTCCGCCCCTCCCTCAGCAGTCGTTGACGCCAACGGCAACGCACCCCCGCTCGATGTTGTCCCAGTCGGCAGTCCCGACGAATTGCTCGAGTCCGCAGCGTCCGCCAGGCCAGCGCTGCCTGTTGAGCCTCCGGAACTTGAGCCTAGCGACCAGGTGGATCCAGCCGATCTGCCCATCCTGCCCGACACAATCTCGCTACCCAGCATCACGCTCCCCCAGGTAGCGGAGTTGTCGCCCGATGACGTGCCGATCGATCGGTTCGCGACGGCGAGCGAGGGCAGGCTTCCCCCCGAGTCTGCAGGAGTCCCCCCCTTGGAAGACAGCACCACTGGGCCGCGCAACCGTGGTGACACGGATGTGCGCCCTTATACCGCGAGGCTGGCGGAGCGTCCGCCCGACCGCGAGACGCCGTGGCACAACTTCGACAGTTACGTGGGCGCATTCACCGTGGATGTGGCTGCGTCGCGCCTGAGCGACGATTCGCTGGCGGACGAGTCCACCATTGAAACGTCGGCGGACGAACTCGTGACAGCCGGCGACGACGAACTTGTGCCCGATGCTGGAAGGCCAACGCTTTCAGCGCTGGGCGACGTGCCCGAACCTCAGTCGGACGCGATCTTGGAACGAGGGCAGCCGGGTCGCGACCCGTCGGTGGCAGCCGAGGCGCCGCCGGCTCCACTTGCGGCGCAGGCTTCAACTCCGGACGCATCGGCCGTTGTGACGACGGCGCCGCCTGTCGGTCTTGGCGTCTTGACGCAGTCGATCGACGTCGCCGCTGCGCTGCAACCTGCCGATCCGTCGCCGGTCGCTCGCTCGATCACGGGGAGTGCCCCGTCAGCTCGTTCCGTCTCTCTGACAAACGACGGTCACTTGCTTGGCGAACCGGCGCCGTCACCTGGCCCGACCGCTCCAGGGGCGGGCGAGTCGGCCGCACTCGATGACTCGGCTGGCAACTCGGAAGAACACCAGCCTCCCCACCAAAGTGAGCTCTCCAGTCAGGCGTCAGCGTCCGCCGTGGCTGCGACGTGGGAGCTGCCCGATGTGGTGGCAGCCGGACAGCCAGCGCCGTCCGGTCAGGCTCTCTCCGCGCCGCCCAACTCGCGGCCACAGGTTCAACTGCAGTCGGGCGCTGCTCACGTGGCGCCTGCGGCCTCGACGCCGCGCCGCGCTGTGGAGCCACTGACGCTGCCCAATCTCTCGGAGGAGGCGTTTTCCGCTCTGCCATCGGTCGTGCACGTCCGTTCACTCCCACCGGAGGCCAACACGGTGGCGACGACTGCCACGGTCGAGGGAGCCACGGTGGAGGCAGCTTCGGTCGAGGGCGCTACAGTCGCGGGAGCTTCGGTGGAAACGGCAGCGCCTCCGGTGTCGGATTCATCGTTCACGCCGCCGTTCAACCCGACCACTCGGCAGGTCGAAGCGCGCAGGAACATCGAGGCTGCCGCCGAGCTTTCACCACAGATCATTCAATGGTCGAACCCGTCTCCTTCAGACATCGCCGGGGAGAATTCGTCGGCGCCGGTGCGGGGACCGCGGCCGGAAGTCTCGACGGTCGTGCGGCACGTCGCCGGAGCCGCCTATGAGGCAGCTCAAACGCAAACGCTGACCGTATCCACGATGGTTCCCGAAGCGACGCCGGACGAACCCGGAGCTCGGATCTTTGCTCCCACCTTGGCCCCGGGCGAGTTTGGAGAGTGGGCGGTGGAGGCGACGGACCGCGCACCCGACGGCGGCGCGTGGGAGCTGCGGCTGGAGCCACCGGGCATGACAGTCCGAGTTGTGTTGGAGCAACACGAGGATCGTTGGTCCGCGTCGTTGTTCACGAGCGACGCTGCCAGCGTGGCGCAACTGGATGCTCAACTGCCTGAGCTTCGCCAATCATTGGAGGACGCGGGCATCGTTGTCGACACGCTTGAGGTACGCGAGGATTCCGCTCACGGCGGCGACCAGCACCAACCGCGAGGTGGAGCAAGCGGCCGCGACGCCGACACCGAGTACCTGCGGCAACATGGCGCCAATCGCGGAGGCGGGGACGTTCCACGGCCAGTCATCCGACGACAGGGAGAACACAATATCGATCTGCTTGCCTAGGATCGAGTCAGCGGATCATCGAGTCATCGAATCATCGTTTCGCGATCAGCTTTGTTTCAGGGAGGAAACCAATATGAACGTGGGAATCGGCAGCCAAGGTGGCGATCTTCGTGACGAGTTTATGACACTTCTCGTGGCCCAGCTGCGCAATCAGGACCCGCTGCAGCCGGTGCAACAGCAAGACTTCATCAGCCAACTCGCGCAGTTCTCGACGTTGGAGTCGATCGAGAATCTGGGAGGCAGCTTCGACAACCTGCTGCAGCTTCAGCAGCTCTCCTACGGCTCCGACCTCGTCGGCAAGAACGTGGTCTACGATTCGGAAACCGGACAGCAATCGGGCATTGTCAATGCCGTTTTCCCTCAAGGCGACTCCATCTTGCTCGACGTGGATGGAACCTTGGTCAACATCGACAACCTGCTCGGCGTAGGAGGCGGTTGATGGATTGCTGACAGCCTGTCTACGGGCGAATCTCGATCAGAAACACTCACAAGGCCATGCCCGCACATGGCCTCCCCTTGGCTATTTCAATAGCCTCCTACCGGCCATCTTTAAGTGGCCTCCCAAGCGACGTCTCGCCGCCGAGGCGCTCGTCGACCCAACACTTGCTTGAGAAGGATCGAAGCATGAGTAATTCGTTGACCACTGGCGTCTCGGGCCTCAATGCCCACCAGCAGATGCTCAACGTGATCGGAAATAACCTGGCTAACGTCAACACGGTGGGCTACAAGGCGCGGCGAATGATGTTCGCCGACCTGCTCTATCAAACCTTGCGCCCGGCGTCCGGCCCGAACTCTCCGAGCATTGGCGGCATCAACCCGATGCAAACCGGCTCGGGTGTGCAAACCGCCCA
Organism: Planctomycetales bacterium; assembly: GCA_020426845.1. Lineage (GTDB taxonomy): Bacteria > Planctomycetota > Planctomycetia > Pirellulales > Pirellulaceae > JAGQPF01. The sequence continues at coordinate 1,588 of JAGQPF010000684.1, read as the reverse complement.
GGTCGACATGCTGATGACTCAGGGGGAAATGAACCAAACGGGCCAGCCGTTGGACTTTGCCATCAACGGCGACGGCTATTTCGTGCTCCGCAGCGGCCAGGAGATCGCCTACACTCGAGCCGGCGCTTTTGCGTTGGACGCCAATGGCCGGCTGGTTGATCCATCCACGGGGTTCGAGGTCCAGCGGACAACGGGTGAGGCGGGACTTTTCCCGTCGTTCCAATCCTCGGGCGACTCGGGAATCAACATTCCGCTTGGCGCCAACATCCCCGGCCAGGCCACGACACTCATCAATCTCGCGGGCAACCTCAGCGCGGTCTCCACCGGCCCAGTCGCCCATGAGATCGAAACCTCGTCGCCGCTCACTGCCTCCGGCTCTCCCGCTGTCTTGGGCACGCTGCTGAACGACCTGGACTCAAACATCTCCGGCTACATTGTCGGCGACGCGATCGAGCTGGTTGGTTTTGAAGTGTCGGCGACGCCGCTGAACGTGACGGTGCCCGTGGACGCCACGACCACGGTTGGCGACCTGGTTTCCGCAATCTCGGGCGCTTTTCCGAATGCCACCGCTAGCCTTGACGCGACCGGCCATATCGTGGTCACTGCGGACGTTCCGGGCGCCTCGTCCATGGTGTTGAACGTCGTGGATGCCTCGGGCAACACGGGCGGCACGGACTTCGGCAATCACCTGTTCAACACCTCGATCGCCGGCAAGGAAGCGGACTCCTTCACCACGACAGTCGAGATCTACGACACGCAGGGAACCGCGCACAGCCTGACCATGACGTTCGAGAAGCAATCCGACAACTCGTGGAATCTCTCCGCCTCGATCCCCAGCGGCGGCACCCTGACCGACAGCGTGATCGAGGATATTCGCTTCAACGATGACGGATCATTGCAGCAGGTCGCCGGCACGGGGCTTGGCGACGCGAACTTCACGATTCAATTTGACTCACTCGCCACGCCGCAAACCATTCAGTTCAATTTTGGCGACAACAACTCGTTCAATGGCGTGACCCAGGTGGCGACTTCGTCCTCGGTCTCGACCACGCAGGACGGGTACGCGCCGGGTGTGCTCACCACGATCAGCGTCGATACGACAGGGCTGCTGCAGGGCGTCGCCACCAACGGCATTCGTTTTCCAATCGCGCAGTTGGCGATCGCCTCGTTCCGCAACCCGAAGGGCTTGCTGAGCACGGGGAACAACTACCTGCAGGCCTCGGCCAACAGCGGACAGCCGGAGATTGGACTGGGCAACAGCGGCAGCCGCGGCGCAGTCACGGGCCTTCAGCTGGAGGCGTCGAATGTCGACATCGCCAACGAATTCACGCTGATGATCGTCGCTCAAAGAGGTTTCTCGGCCAACGCGCGCACGATTACGGTGACCGACGAGGTGCTCGAAGAGCTAACGAACATCATTCGTTAATCTCGTTGACCTTGCTGGTCTCGTTGGTCCCGCTGTTCGCTGGCGAGGCGCTTGGCGCAGCTCTGCGCGGTCAGTTGTGCTTGATGCGGATGTTCTTGAACTCCGTCCACATCGGCTTGCCCGCGTGGAGCTGCAGCGCCAAGATGCCTTCCGGGAGCAGTG
>JAGQPF010000683.1 GCA_020426845.1 Planctomycetales bacterium | reverse complement strand
GCCACGGGCGCAAGCCCGTGGAGTCGCGCGCAGGCGTATCGATTCGCGAGCACCACGCGCACAAGCCCCGCAAGGGGCGACATACGTTAGCCACGGGCGCAAGCCCGTGGAGTCGCGCGCAGGCCCATCGATTCGCGCGCACCACGCGCACAAGCCCCGCAAGGGGCGACATACGTTAGCCACGGGCGCAAGCCCGCGGAGTCGCATCGGGCCTCACAGGGCGACCGCGATGAGCAAGTTCGAAGCGCTTTGGCGAACCGCTTGTGGTACGATACACGTGCAGCCATCAAGCAAGCCCCGCCACGCAATCTTTCCTCATTTCGCCCATGCCCGTTCCATCCGTTGCCCGGCGGCGTTTCTTGCAGGCCGCCGGAGTGTTGTTGGCATTGCCCCTGTTAGAGACCAATCGGTGCACGGCCGGCGATTCACGGCAACGGGCGCGACGTTTGGTTTGCGTGGGGACCTATCTCGGCTTTCACCAGCCGGCGTTCTTTCCGGCGTCGAGCGGCGTTGACTATCCGCTGTCGGAATTGCTCGCCCCGCTGGCCAGTTGTCGCAACGACTTCTCGGTGTTTTCGGGGTTGGATCATCGCGCTGACAACGGACATGCCAACTGGAGCACCTTTTTGTCCGGGCAGCGGCTCGGAGATGTCTCGCTGGACCAATTGGTTGCGGAGCAGGTGGGACAGGCGACGCGATTCGATTCCGTTCAACTGAGCGCCGGAAAAGTCAGCCGGCCGATGAGCTTTGCCCGCAACGGCGTGGCGTTGCCCGAGATGGAGCGACCGAGCGTGTTTTTTAAGAAGCTGTTTGCCCCGCCCGGTGACCAGCGCCGCATGGACCAATTGTTGGAGAGCGGCAAGAGCGCACTCGACGAAGTGCTCGAGGAGGCGCGCGAGCTGCAACGGAGCGTGAGCGACACGGATCGCGCCAAGCTGTCGGAGTACTTCGACGCGGTGCGAGATGTCGAGCGCCGGGTGCAAAAGCAGCGAGCGGGGCTGGCCAAGCCGGCGCCCGCCGTGGACTACGAGTTGCCCGCATTCGACCCCATTGCGCCGACGTTGATGCTGGAATGCGAACGCATCATGTACGACTTGATGGCGCTCGCCTTGCAGACCGACTCGACTCGCGTGCTGACGCTGAACATCGGCGGGCACGGACAGGTGTTTACGTTGGATGGACGCACGATGCGGGCCGGGTACCACGCCTTGTCCCACCATGGCAACGATCCGGACAAGATCCGCGACCTGGTGCGCGTCGAGCTGGAGCACGTCAGGTGTCTCGCCGGTTTCCTCGCGAAGCTGAAGTCGATGACGGACCCCGATCAACGTAACTTGTTGGACTCCACAATTGTCCTGCTTGGCACGGGCATGGGCGATTCGAGCCGGCACGCCAACCGCAACTTGCCGACGCTGGTGGCCGGAGGCGGATTGAAGCATGGCCAACACATTGCCATTCAGCCCGAACGCGATGGCACTCTGCTGGGCGACCTATACATTTCGCTCATGCAACAGCTGGGCATGGATGTTGAGGAGTTTTCGAATGCACGCTCCAACATGAATCAGTTTTTGGCCTAATTTCGAGGCCGGAACACCGCACGCCGGTTCGCCATGAATCGCCATTTCCAAGTACGTGTCCCGGGCCAAGGCCGGTTCTGGTTTCGTTCGGCCGCGATGTTGGCGGTGTTGACGTCGTTGGCACCATTGACGTGCAACTTGCGCGTTGCCGTGGCGGGCGAGCTGTCCGCTGCGTTTCGCCAGCTCGGATGTGTTGCCTGCCATGGCCCCGACTCGCCGGAGGCCGAGGTGCGATTGGACGACGCGGACCAGCGAGATTGGTCGCGGCCCGATACGGCAGCTTTTTTTGAGCGAGTGTTGAAAGCGATGCGGAGCGGCCGCATGCCCCCGGCTGAGGCGGAGCCGGTGGATCGGGCAAAACTGAAGGTTGCGGCGGACAAATTGCATCACTTGCTGGTGCAGCAAAGTCCGACGACCGCGAGCCTGCGTCGCTTGACGAAGCGGGAGTATGAGAACTCGATCCGCAGCGTGTTCGGAATCGAATTTGAAACGCCAGTCGGGTTCCCCGAGACGGCGAGCGACTCTGGCTTCAACAATTCGTCGGACCACCAAGTGATGTCGGGACCGCTTTTGGAAGCGTATTTCCGGTCCGCCATCACGGTTGCCGACCGACTGCTGCCGCCCGTCCGTGAGCTGCCGCCACCAGCGACGACGACGACCAAGGGCCGCCAGTTTGTCATCAGCTATTCGTCGGGCGCGGTGATTGACGGAAAGATGCGCCTGGCATGCCGCAGCGACTCGATGTGGCGTAGCTGCACTTGGCCCGAGAATTTTGAGGCCGAGGTCGCGGCCAAATATCGGATTCGTGTCACGGCTTCCCGCTTTGCGCCGGTCACCGCGGCCTGGCCCAAGTATGACGAGACGATGAAGCTGCAGATACGAGCGAGGTCGCTCAATGGCAAGGACGGCGATCCCGTGACTCAGCAGCGTCTCTTGGCTGAGTTCGATGTGGCCAACGACTCGCCCGAGACCTTCGAATGCGTGGTCGAGCTCCAGCCAACGGAGACGCCGATCTTCTTTTTCGCGAATGCTCCCGTTGACGGAATCGGCGGCGAGAAGGGCCCGTTCGCCGCCGTGCTGCGGAAGATGTTCGACAACGACGCGCGTCTATTGGCGGGTTGGCAGAAGGTTGAGCACGGTCCGGGATTGCGGGGTGGCCTTGGTTGGGAACGCGTGAAGGCCATTCGCGACGCGCCCGATCTCGATTTGTCCACGGTCGACGCGAGCGAGGAGGCGGTCGACGCGTTGATCAAGACAATGTCGAAGAATACGGGCGTCTATGCAGAGGCGGCCGTCTACCAGTTCTTCGAGGAGGGTCCGGCGTTGCAGCTGCACGGCGTCACGATCGAGGGGCCGCTCGAGTTGATTCCGACGGTGCAACAGCGCAGCGACGCTGCTGCCGTGAAGCGGCTGTTGGCACGAGAGCCCGCTGCCACTGACGACGAGTTTCTGGAATCCTGCCTGACTCGCTTGCTGACGCGGGCCTTCCGGCGTCCCGCCGACGAGTCGGATGTGGAACGCTATGCAGCGTTGGTGCGGCGAAGAGTCGCCGCGGGTGAAACACTGGAGCAAGGCCTGCACTTGGCCGTTCGCACCGCGCTGATGTCGCCGCAGTTCTTGTATCTCCATCGCCGGAATCAACGGCTGGACGACTTTGCCGTGGCCGAGCGACTGGCCTATTTTCTGACGGGCGCGCCGCCCGATGATGCGCTGTTCGCCGCAGCAAAGTCTGGAGAGCTGAGCGACGGCAATGGGCTGCGCTCTTGGACTCGCCGGCTTTTGGAGTCGCGAGCGTCCCGGCAGTTCGTTTCCGACTTTGCCGGCCAATGGCTGGGAACTCGTCGCTTGGCGGAGATTACGCCCGATGCGCGCCGCTTTCCCAAGTTCACCGAACAGCACCGCGAGGCGATGATTTTGGAGACGGAGCTGTTCTTCGCGGAAGTGCTGAACAAGAACCTGCCGTTGGAGACATTCATTCGTCCCGATTTTACTTTTCTCAATCAGCGTCTGGCCAAAGACATCTATGGGCGGGACGATGTGAAGCAGGCCCAAATGGTCCGTGTGTCGTTGGCGCCCGACGATCGTTACGGCGGGCTGTTGGGAATGGCGGCGATCATGATGGCCACAGGCAACGGAAACGACACGCAACCGGTGACCCGTGGCGTTTGGGTGTTGGACAACATGCTCGGCGATCCGCCTCCGCCGCCACCCAAGAGCGTTCCGGCGCTCACGCCCGACACTCGCGGGGCGCGTTCGATCCGCGAGCAGCTCGACGCTCACCGCAGTGAAGCGAGCTGCGCGGTGTGCCACCGACGCATCGATCCGCCGGGATTGGTGTTAGAGCAGTTCGACGCCATTGGTCGCTGGCGCACGCACTACCCGGCACAAGACGATTCGGCCACCAGGGGGGCAGGGAAGGGCGAACGAGCTTCGTTGGGCGATCCGATCCAACCGGGAGGTCGCATGCCGGATGGCGAGGAGCTAAAGGATGTCCATGACTTGCGACGCTACGCCGTCTCGCGATTGGACGACTTTTCTCATGGTTTGGCGGTCAAACTGATCACCTATGCCAGTGGGCACCCGCTATCCTACGCGACTAAACTGGAGTTGCGACAGATCGGGCAGCAGCAACGAGGCAAAGGGTTTGCCGACTTGCTGGTGGAGTTGGTCTCCAGCCCGGTTTTTCGTCATCCCTAATTAGGCTGGCAAGTTTACAAGCTCGTTAGCCAACGCTGTTGCAAGTCACCGAGAACCGTTTTATGGCGCGGTACGCCCTCACCATTTTCGTCAGCGCGTTTTTGCTGTTCCAAGTCCAGCCGATGATTGCCAAGTTTGTGCTGCCTTGGTTTGGGGGCGGGCCGGCGATTTGGACGTCCTGCATGCTGTTCTTTCAGACCATGCTGCTGGGCGGATACTTGTATGCCCACGTGATTTCGGTGCGGCTTTCGGTGCGAGCGCAGAGCAATCTGCACGCGCTGTTGTTGCTCGGGTCGTTGGTGCTACTGCCCATCGCGCCGGGAGATTGGCTTAAGCCCGACGGCACGGAGCAGCCCGTATTGGCGATCTTGTTGTTGCTGTTGGCGACCGTCGGCGGCCCGTACCTGTTGCTGTCGTCGACGGGGCCGTTGATGCAGCGCTGGTTCAGCCACTCGTTTCCGACGCGGTCTCCTTATCGACTGTATGCGCTTTCGAATGTTGGCTCGATGCTGGCTCTGCTGACCTATCCGTTTCTGTTCGAGCCGGTGTTTCGGCTGCGGCAACAGGTGTGGATGTGGAGCATCACTTACGGGGTGTTCGTCGCGTCGGCCATTTGGTGTTCGCGGCTGGTGCGCAACGCCATCCCTGCGGAGACCGCCGACGGGCCCGCTCAACCCGCAGGGGCAGGCAGCTCCGGCGTCGCCCCCGCCGGGGAGATGCACTTCTCGGGCCTGGAGACTCCCGATTTGCCGGGCGCCCCCACGGTCCATCTCAGGCCCACGCTGTGGCTGACATTGCTTTGGCTCGGTTTGTCGGCGACGGGGTCGGCGATGTTGCTGGCCACGACGAATCAAATGTGCATTGACGTGGCCGTCGTGCCGTTTCTTTGGGTCGTCCCGCTGGCGTTGTATCTGCTCACGTTCGTCATCTGTTTCGACAACCCGCGGTGGTACGATCGGCGAGTGTTTGGCGTGGTGCTTGTGGCCGCGGCGATTGGCGCTTGCTGGCAAATGAACAAGGGGCTCAACACATCCATTCCGGGCCTGGTGACGCTCTACACGTTTGTGCTCGCGGCCTGCTGCATGACTTGCCATGGCGAGCTGGTAGCGCTGCGGCCCGATCCGCGACACCTGACGTGGTTTTACCTGATGGTGTCCGTCGGCGGCGCGATCGGCGGCCTGTTTGTCGCCGTGGTGGCGCCCGCTTGGTTCAAGGGGTTTTGGGAGTACCCGATCGCAGTGGGAGCTGCGTGCTTGATGACAGTCGTCGCGTGGAGCGTGAATCGCACTTGGAAACGCGCCGGGTCGCTGGTGTTCTGGTGCTGGTGCGCGGCCGCCTGCTTGCAGATGGTGGCCGTGCTCAAGCTGATCTATTTGCCTTTGGAGTACCGGTATTTGGCCGGGCAGGCTGTCTGGCTCCTGTTGGGCGTGGGGGTGATTCAGGTCGCGGGCCTGATGTTGGTGGCCGACCAGGAGCGGCGCCCAGCCGTTGTGGCCGTGATCGCTGGCGTCACGACCTTCGCCATGGTCGCCTGGGTCGCCTTCCGGGAGTCGGTCCGCAGCGACGAACTGCTGGCGGCCGGGGAGGACTTGCCCGATCCGGTGACATTGAGGGGCGCCTTGGATGCCGTCAAGAGCTTGCAGGAGTTGCCGGTTTTGGGATCCCTTTTCCAATGGGCAGGTCAATGGTCCGCAATGTCAATCTTTGTGGTGGTGTCGGTCCTGCTCGCCGCCATTGCCGTCTGCCTGCCGCTGATTCTCCGCCAACGCGAAAGCGCAGAGACAGAGTTGCTCGGCGACACTTGGAAGAGTGTGCGTCGCGGCGCGTGGCTGGCGGTCGCCGCCGAACTGCTCGCTGTCGGCGCCATCGCGTTGATGTATGAGTTCGAAATCGGCACCGCATTGGCGCGGCTGCTGACGGTCGGGGTGTTCTTCGCTCTGTTGATTGGCGGCGACCTGTTGGCGGCGACCAGTGCCAAGGACTCGTATTTCGACGTCCTTTGGCATTCGGGCGCGCTCGTCTTCACCGCGTTGTTGATCGCTGCTGAAATTGTGGGGTACGGCATTGAGTCGGGGGCCATTGAGGCCGGCGCCGATGCAGCAGGCGGCGGCAAGGGACTGCTGGCGCGACTGCCGTTGGGCTTATGGCCTCGGACCGCTCTGTTGGGCGGCATCTGGTCGCTGAGGGCTCGCGGCAACCTGCGCATCGGCTTTGCCAACTACCTCAACTGGGGCGCATGGTTCTGGAGCCCGGTGTTTGCCGCCTGTGTGTTGCTTGCGGGGGTGCTCATTGAGGAGACTTCGGATGTGGATGACAACGTGCTGCATCTGTCTCGAAATTTTTACGGCGTGCTGCAGGTCTCCACTCATACCGACGACATCGGCAAGCACTTGTCACTGACACATGGCCAGATCGAACATGGTCTGCAGTATGAGGATGAACAGTGGCGAATGCAGCCTACCACCTACTACGGACCAGGCACGGGCGTTTACCTTGCCCTCACGCGACATCCACAGCGGCTGGCACAGGACCCTGCTGAGCAAAACTTGCGGGTCGCTGTCATCGGGCTCGGAACCGGCTCCATCGCGGCCTTGGCGCAGCCGCGAGATTATTTCCGATTCTACGAGATCAATCCGGATGTGGTCGCCTTGTCCGACAAAGGCAAGTTCTTCACGTATCTGCGCGACACGCCCGCCAAGACCGAGATTGCGCTGGGGGATGCCCGAGTGATGATGGATCGAGAATTGGAAACGACCGGATCGCAAAGGTTCGACGTGATCGTGGTGGACGCATTCTCCAGCGACGCGATTCCCGTCCATCTGTTGACGCTCGAATGCGCCGATGTCTACAAGCAACAGTTGAAAAGCGACGGCATTCTGGCCATTCATATTTCCAATCGATTCTTGGATCTCAACCCGGTCACCAAAGCGATCGCGGAGCATCTGCAATGGAGCGTGGTGCGTGTCGACAACGATTCCGACGACGCGACAGGTGTTTATGGGTCGACCTGGATTTTGGTGACCAACAACCAAGAGTTCTTGAACAATCCGGAAGTGGAGGGCGTCGATTCGCCTTGGGATGACGATCTAGCGCCATTGCCTTGGACGGACGACTTCGCCAGCCTTTGGCAAGTGCTGTCGGAGTAATGTCGTAGCACAGGCTGCCAGCCTGTGATTGTGGTCGTAGCACAGGCTGCCAGCCTGTGATGTTTGTGCAGCGTATTGAAACGGCCTCTCATAACGGACACAGGTTGCAGGGGGTGCGATCTGACTGGTGCGCCGTTACGCGGCGGATTTTAGGGTAGTTTCGTTGTTCTGGCCGTAAGGTGCCGGGATTTCGCCTTCGAGGTGCTGGAGGACCCTACCATAAGCCGCGTCCCAGACG
>JAGQPF010000682.1 GCA_020426845.1 Planctomycetales bacterium | reverse complement strand
TTCTCATCGCCGAGCCGGAAACCGCTGACGCGGGGCCGCCGCGATTCGCGTAATTGCACTCCACGACCTACGAGGCCGTTGAAAAGCACCTGGCTGTCCCGATTGCCAGTTGGGTCTTTTTCAACAGGCTGCTATGGCCCGAACTTCTCGCGGGAAACCTTATGAACCGCTTGTTCCGCTCTCGTCTGCTGATGCTCGGAGCCCTGGTGTGGCTGGGAGCCGCTGCGGGCTGCCGCACCGTCAAAGAGCCGCCAGCTCAAGACGTGGACTACCGCCCGTTCGTGCAGCAGATTGAATACCCGGACGCCAGCACGCCGGCGCCGTTGTACCAGCCGGACGCGTTCGCTGCACCGCCGACGCTGAGCAACTTCGAGAACCTCGAGTCGTGGCAGTTGTCGCTGGATGAGGCGATTCGTATCGCGCTGAACAACAGCGAGGTGATGCGGGACTTGGGCGCTCGCGTGCTCAGCGCGCCGACGACCGTGTCGAGCGTGTACGATCCGGCACTGCAAGAAACGAACCCGCAAGCGGGCGTCGAAGCGGCGCTCAGCCAATTCGATGCGCAGCTGCAGGGCGGGCTCGTCTTCGACCGCACCGAGAACAAGTTCAATAACATCTTCTTTGGCGGCGGCAACGCGTCGTTGGCGGCCAACACCGCGGCTTACCAGCTGGGCGTTTCGAAAACCGCCGCCACCGGCTCGCAGTTCGCGCTGCGCAACATCACCGACTACACACGCAATAACTCGCCGATCAACCGCTTCCACAGTGTGTACAACACCAAGCTGCTCGCCGAGGTGCGGCACCCGTTGATGCAAGGCGCGGGAGTGGAGTTCAACCGCGTGGCCGGCACCAGCGGCATTCCGGGCGTCTACAACGGCGTGCTGGTTGCCCGCATCAACAATGACATCACCCTGGCACAATTCGAGACCTCGGTTCGCGACTTGCTGTACAGCGTCGAGCAAACCTATTGGCAGCTGTTTCAGGCGTATCGCGAATTGGACACGCGGCAGCGGGCGAGACATGCCGCAGGCCTGATCTGGCGCGAGGAGAAACTGCGTTTGGACGCTGGCCAGTCGCGTCCCGACGACGAGGCCCAAGCTCGGCAACGCTACTACGGGTTCCAGACTCAGGTCGAGAACGCTTTGACCGGAAGCGGAACGTCGGTGGGTGTCTTCAACACCGAGCGGGCCCTGCGACGGCTGATGGGGCTGCCCCCCGCGGATGGCCGCATGATTCGCCCGTCCACTCCTCCCACCACGGCGCGTCTGGTCTTCGATTGGAACGCCTCGGTCATGGAGGCGCTGCAACGCCGCGTCGAGCTGCGGCAGCAGCGGTGGCTCGTGCGGCGTCGCGAACTGGAGCTGCGGGCGTCTCGCAACTTTGCCAGGCCGCGTTTGGACCTGATTGGCCAGTACGGTTGGAAGGGCTTCGGCGACTCGCTGTTCGGCAACACCAATGTCGCAGAGGGCTCGGCGGTCAACGACATGTTCAGCGGCCAGTTGCAGGATTGGCGAATGGGAGTCGAGCTGACGTCGCCAATCGGCAATCGCATCGGGCATACTGCGGTCCGCAACGCTCAGTTGCAGTTGGCTCGCGAGCGAGCCGTGCAGCGCGACCAGGAGGCGCAGGTTTCGCATCAACTTGCCGCCGCGATTGCCGAAATGGAGCGGGCGTTCGCCAACATGAACTCCACCGCCAACAGCCGCGACGCCGCCCTCGAGCAGGTGCGTGCCTTGCGAGCGCGGGCGGGCGAGACAGAGCGGGTGTTCTTCCTGCTGGACGCTCAGCAACGCGCAGCGGATGCCGAGTCGGCGCTGCATCGCGCAGTTTCGGACTACAACCTGGCCTTGCTTGGCGTCGAGTATCGACGCGGCACGCTGCTCAGCTACATGGAAGTGTCGTTGGCGGAAGGGCCTTGGTCGGACGCTGCTCACAGCAGCGCCGCTCGTCAGATGCGCAAGTTCGCGCCGCGCGTGCTGCGGACCATTCCTGCGGACCAGACCAAGGTCAGCAACGGCGCCTACAACCAGCAGCGGCCCTTCGATGTCATGGGCGACCACGAGTCGCTCGAGCCGATCCCCGGCGCCTCGGAAGGCTCGCCCGAGGTCGACTCAATGCCCGTTCCCGGTGGCGCCGGCGATGACAGCGAGGGTGGAGACGATGCCAAGGAAGATGCGTCGGCGTTCCGATCTGCTCCGGCAGGCAGCGCTCCGCGGGGCATGTCGGTTGGCTTTGTGCCTCCGACCAACATCACCCCGCTGAGTTACCAAACGCCGGCAGGTCCCGCGGCGACGCAGCGGCTGCCCGCGCCTTAGGACTTGTCGTAGTGCAGGCTGCCAGCCTGCAAGCAGTGGCTAAGACCGCAACAATCACAGGCTGTGCCACGTTCTATTCCGCCTTGGCCCAGAATGGGTGCAGTCGGTCGCCGCGTGTCCGCACGTCCTCGAGGATCACACCGATGTCCGGATCGCCGACTTTGAGGCGTCGGCCCCGGAGGGTGACTTGGACCGGCTTGTTGAAGTCGACCCAATCGGGCGACAGGTAGACGGTGATGTTGTTCGCCTTGCAGCGTTTCAAGGCCACTGTGTTGCGTTCGGATTGCGGGCTTGCCCGAAACACTTCTGCCTCGAGCGGCGCCTCGGTCACTTTGGCTCTTGGCCACACGGCGGGCGGCACGATGGATTGCGCCGGCAGTCCATCCACTTCGAGAAACCAGAAGAAGTTGTCCCAGTCGCGCATGGTGACCACCGAGAACTCGCTGCGGGCAAAGTCGCGTTCCTGCACGTTCATCCAGCGGAACAAGTTTTGGATCTCGTCCTGAAACGACTCGTGGCAGCGGCCTCGGTATTCAACGACCGTGCAGTCAAACCCTGCCCGCGTCAGGTAGCGATCCCATTCGCGGGCGTTCTCCGCCGCTCGCCCCGCATCCATGTCGGCCGTGACGAAGTAGAGCGGCAAGCCTTTGCCGTTGGGCCAGTAGCGGGAGACGTACTTGCGCGCTGACGCCACGATCGGGATCACACCGGCCCAGAGGTCCGGATGGGCCAGGCCGATGTCCCATGCGGCGTCGCCTCCGATCGAATGTCCGCTCAGAAACACTCGGTCGGTGTCGATCGAGAGTCGATGGAGGGCGTCGCGCAGACTGAATAGCGTGCAGGCGTGTTCGCGAAACGAGAACTCGTAGCTGCGTTGATGCTCCTTCGTCCACGCGGGCGCGATCACGATATAGCCGTGCCGGCCCGCCTGCCCGACGCGGCGTCCCGTTGCCTGGTTCCAACCGCCCGCCCAGAAGTCGAGCTGCAATTCGGGCGATGTGCCGCCGCCATGCAGTGTGACGATGCAGGGGTATTTGCGATGCGGTGTGTATTCGGGCGGCAACTGCACGAAGTACGTGATGTCCGCTTCGCCTTGCGGGCCGGGGAGGGTGACTTCATAGAGTCCTTCTTTGATCTTGCGAGCCCCGTCCAGTGTGTTTTCCGGCTTGATCAGCTTCAACATCGCAGACAGGTTCTCCGGCCCCACGCCCTCCAGGCCCTGCAGCTGCTGCACGGCTCGCTCGCGTATGTGAGGGTGGGGCGATTGGAGATACTCGTAGACCAACGGCCGAGCCTTGCACAAGCCCGCCGTCTCCGCCATGTTCTCCATCGCATTGTCGCCGCCGAGCAGCCAAGCGCTGATCGCCAGCGAGAGTTTCTGCTGCACCGTCAGGCCCGGGTCGTCCGCCAATCGCAGGTAGGAGGCCATCCGCGTCAGCGTGTGGACATTCAGCTCGTCCTTGATCTCCGTGATGATCGGGTTCACGTCCGCCTTCAATTCGGCGCTCTTCAACTCGCCCAGATGCTGGTCGAGCAGCGCGAGTGCCCGCAGTCGCTGTTTGTTGCCGGACTCGTATTCCGACACCATGTCGCGGACCTTCAGCAATGTCTCGGCCGCGACCCCTTCGGTCTTGAAGTTCTGCAGCAGTTGGTAAACGTACTGATGCTGGCCCGAGTCCTTGAGACGCTCAATTTCCTTCACCAGGCGATTGGAACGCAGCTGCGAGAGCGTCTGCATATGAATGCCCAGCCGCTTCATCTCCTTGAAGTCGGCAATCAGACGCTGCAGCTCGACGCTCGCGTCGCGATAACGCTCCGCCTCCGTGTAAAGCCGGAACAATTTGAGCCGCTGGTCGGCATCCTTGCCGTCGATTTGACGCATCATCACTTTGGTGAGCACGTCGCGATCGATCGACGAAGTCGGGATGCGCATGTCCCAGGTGTAAGGATTGCGACTCTGCAAACCCTCGACTTTGACATAGCGAGAATTGATCTCGGTGATGCCCTGGATAATGTCCAGGCGACCTTGAGGTCCCGCGATGCTGAACACGCGACGGCCGAAGTCGTCAAAAGGCGTGACATTGAGAATCGTGCCGACCGAGGCGACCATCCGGCCCTGACCAATCGGCGGCGGCTTGTTGAAGTCGATCCTCAGCGTCTCCAACTTGTCCTCGCGCGGGACATTGTTGGCAACTTGTCGCTCGGAGACGAAAACCCGACGCATGCCGTCGTCGATCACGTAGATCGATTTGATGCTGACATCCGGCTTGTTGGTCAACTGCACGCCGGTGTTACTCACCGACGCGACATCGGCCACCCGGCCCTCAATCTGAAAGCCGCTTTTCATCGTCACCGTGTTGGCGTTGGCCGGAAACGTCCCGGAGAAGGCCATGGTGAGGCATGCTGCCCACCATGCTATTGGGGACCGGTCGGGCCTCCATCGCAGGCGACCCTTGTGAGGCCCGGTGGACCGCTCGGGCCTCCATCGCAGGCGACCCTTGTGAGGCCCGGTGGGCCGCTCGGGAGCGGCGGTCGCGACCCATCTTCGGTTGCCGGATGATGATCGCATGATGACTCCCGATTTGGACAAATCCCGAGGCGAAGTCATGGCGAGCCACGAGTTTGCGCACCAGTTTGCGACTCGTCGCACCTCACAACCAGCGGAAACCAATGGGACTAAGCCTTGGTCAGCTATAGCTTATTTTTGCGAACTCCCGGCTACCCGTCAAAACAACAAGTTTTCACCCAATTCGCTCATTTCACCGTTAGGTTGCCCCTGGGCGAAGCGGTTCCGAGCCGGCGGGATTGCAAGGAGCCTGGATTGACAGCTGGAGTGCGACCGGGAAAATTACGCAAACAGGGGTGGGTTTGATGATTGTAGAGGATGGTCCGGCCTGCTTCAGGCCGCCGTCTGCCATCTCTGGCCGCCCCTGGTCACCCTAAATCACCCCCAAATCGCTCCAAATCGCTCCAAATCGCTCCAGTCGCCTTGGGCAGGACGTTCGAAGGCCATCATACACAACAGCCTTCCACTGCCTTAACTTGCGCTCACAGGATCGCAGCCTGTGACGTCCCACGGCGATGACTCACAAGCTGGCAGCCTGTGCCACGTTCCCTTCCGTTTGTCTCCAGCGAGCTGTTGCAGAGTGTCATTTCGCAACGCCATTCTCTGGTTGCTGGTCACGTTGGTGGTGCTGTTGGTGCTATTGGCCGTCTCCGCCTGCTACTTGTTGCTCGCATCCATCGTCCGGGACCCGTTGATGGTCAACGTGTTGCGCTGGGCTGCCGGCGCCTTGGCTGCCCTTGGCGCCACGACGTTGACTCTGTTGGTGATGGCCTTGGCGACTGAGCGAGTACTGCTTGGCTCGTTGGCGGATGACGAACCCCCGCGCGGGGGCGGGGCGGACTGATGGGACTACCTCGTATTGCCGCAGCGTGAAGGTGGTTGCGATTGCAGTGGGGCCTTTTTCAACAGCCTGCTAGGACCGATGTGCTGGCCAACCGTCCGCAGGTGAATTAGCTTAAGAGAGCGGGAAGGTCCGCCCTCGCCGCGCTGAATCGTCTGCCTCGATCTTCGGGGAGTCCCCGTTGGAAAAGCTGCAATTTCAATGTCAGCATTGCTCTCAGCGGCTGCGCGCCAGCGCTCGTCGTTTGGGGGAGACGGTGAACTGTCCCAAGTGCGGCCGGCCCACGACCTTGTTGATGCCTGGCAAATCGCCCAGCGGCGCCAAGGTCACTCGAGAAGCCCCACAGCGTTTGGCCGGTTCCGAGTCGTCGCCATCCCCGCCACCGATGTCGGTCGCGGTGGAAGCAGCGCCACCACCACCTCCCGCTCGGTCGACATCGTCGACCGCTGCTCCATCCGCTCCTACCGCTCACTCAACGACGACTCCGCCGATAACCCCGTGGCCGACGAGCCACAGCGACGCCCCGAACGCTCAGCCCGCGAACGCTCCGCCCGCGAACGCTCCGCCCGCGAACGCTCCACCCGTCGCCGCCAACGTGCCGCTGGTCAGCGGTCGCTCGGAGGGGGAGAGCGTCCCTAATTCGCCGACGGACGACGGCAACGCAGATGATGAAGCGGTAAGTTTTGCCGGGCTGGACTCGTACGACTATGGTGTGGCCGAGTCGGAGTGGGTCGTGGAGACCCATGTGGAGAGCGAGCGTGACCGGCGTTTCGATCCCGAAAAGGTCGCAGTGCCTCGCCGGATTCTCTACTATCAGGGCGCGCTGTTGGCGATCACGGCGGCGTTTGCTTTCGTGCTGGGCATGGTCTTCGGCCGTTCGTTTGCGCCGTCGGCCGCGCAGGTCGCCATGCCGACTCCCTGCTCGATCAAGGGCAAGATCGAATTTACGCGCGGCGGGCTGAATGCCATGCCGGACGAGGGCAGCATCGTGATCGCGGTGCCCCGCGACTACAAGCCCGACCAGCGGGAGCGCTGGGAGCTGGAGCAGATCGGCTCGGCGAGCGATGACCGGCATCCGTCAGTCGACGTGCTTCGCAGCATGGGCGGCGACTTCGCCATCACCGACCGGCAGGGCCGCTTTCAACTCGAGCTGCCCGATCAGGGACGCTACTATTTGCTAGTGCTCTCCGCCAACTCGCAACGCCCGGGGCAGGAGGAGCTCAATCGCCTGCACCTCGCCGAGATGGGCGCCTACTTCGGACCCGCTCAGCGGCTCATCGGCGACCGACGTTTCCACTGGCGGACCGAGAACTTCAACAAGGACCAAGAGCTCAGCATCTTGTTCTAATTGTTGGCTCGTTTTTCCGCCAAGTGATGGTCCGGATTGCCGGTTGGCTTTTTCAAGGGCTGCTAGGCTAGGTTGGCTCTAACACAGTTCATCCCTCGCTGACGCTTCGGGTTTCCTTGTTAGCCGCTCCTATCCCTCGCTGACGCTTCGGGTTTCCTTGTTAGCTGCTCCTATCCCTCGCTGACGCTTCGGGTTTCCTTGTTAGCCACTCCTATCCCTCGCTGACGCTTCGGGCTTCCTTGTTAGCCGTTCCTATCCCTCGCTGACGCTTCGGGTTTCCTAGCCGATCACGTCGCGTCGGTGATTGACGTAGTCCCAGACGACGTACCGATCGAGATCGGATCCCGAGGTGAAAAAGACGCGACCGGTGGTCGACTCGGCCAGACGGTAGGCGAAGCGAATGTCCTCTTCCGATTGCGACCAGCTGGGAATCAGGAAGATGTTGATCGTGATCCCCTCGCGTTGGCAGAGCAGGCCTTCCCGCAAGGTCGCCTCCTCGGTGGCGGAGCAGGGCGGGTAGATCATATACAGCAGCGACTCTTCGTAGTGAGCGGTCGGCAGGCCGTCGGTGATCAGGATGACTTGTCGGTTGGGGGTGTCCTGGGACGCCAGGAGCCGCCGCGACATTTGCAGCGCGTGCTGAATGTTGGTGAAGTGCGGCGGGATTAGCATCCGATTCAGGTCAGGATTCGACATGTCGGCGTAGAGCTTCACGAACGGATCGTGAATGGTCACTGGCTTGGGCATCAGCTCGATGATCTCGCCGGGCGGGCAGCGGCGAGCGAACGTCGCCATCTCGAGAAAGTGCACGCTGTCTCCGGGGTACTCCGACCGGATCAGCCCGTCCAACGCCAGTGCCATCCGTTTGACGTGGATGTACTGGCCGCCGTACTGCATCGAGCCGCTCATGTCCATGATCACCG
Source organism: Planctomycetales bacterium (assembly GCA_020426845.1). GTDB lineage: Bacteria > Planctomycetota > Planctomycetia > Pirellulales > Pirellulaceae > JAGQPF01. Next base: position 2,254 of record JAGQPF010000682.1, on the reverse strand, counting down.
CGGTGGCGCACTTGGGCGTGTTCCGTGTGCGGTGTACGACGATGTCGTCGGTGGTCAACCGCAGCGGCCGCTCGTCGCCCTGGCGGAGCATGGCGTTGATTAGCGACTGCGGAATGTCCATTTGGCTGACCGAGTCGCCGAATTCGTAGGACTTGGTTTGCGGCAGCTCGACGGCGCCCTCGCCTTGGATGTCGACTTGATGGCGCCCCGTTTTGGATTCCGAGAGGCTGCTGAAAATCCGTTCCAGCAGTTTGCCCTGAAACAGGCGATAGGCTTGGGGAGTCAGTCGCAGGGCGCCGTCTGCGCCCATCTCGAGCCCCTGACGCTCGGCCTGTTCGCGTATGTAGTTCTCGACCATCTGCTGAATCTCGCGAAGCCGCTCGAGGTCGCCGGGCTCGGTGTACTCCGACAACGCGTCGAGATCGATGATCGCGATCTGGGCGTTCTCCATCGCCTCCTCGAGTTGCCGAATCAGCTCGTCGATCTGCTCGAGCTCGCGCTTCACCTCGAGCGCCTCGGGGACGGTCAGCGGTTGATCTCCGGAGAAGTCGTAGTTGGCGGCCAGCTCGTCCACCTGGTACTTCTCGGCGAGCCGGTCCATCAGCTTCAGGATCTGTTGGGCGGCGCCGGGCTCGGTCATGTCCGCGTCGTACCAGAGCCGCTCGAGGTCATAAAGCTGCTCGTGGCGGACGGCGTCATGCAGGCGTTTGCGGAACGGCTTGGGCAGGCGAGTCTCGCGAGCGCGATGGCGAAACGTCTCGTCCGCGGAGCGGAGCACGGTCTCGGTCTCGTAGGACTCGAGGATCCGCCGCTTTCGCTCCTCCAACATCGCCAGCAGGGCGGACAGACTGGGCCCGAGACCGGCGATGTCGGCCGGGTCGAGTCGAATCGCCTCGGCCAATTGCTCCGGCGTCAGCCGGCGCCGGTTGCCGTACATCAGCAGGTGCTCGAACGCTGACGAGACCATGTCAGGCGGCTCGGGCTGCGTGGGACTGGGGAATTCGCGCGGGTCGTACTTTTGGTACGTGTGAACGACTCCGCCCAGCGGACTCTTGGGCGGCAGTTCGCCGCGGCCCGTCCGAGGATCGGTCGAATGAGGCTCGTGGTCGCTCATCGCATCACTCGAATTCGTAGGTGATTTGGCCGCGCCGTTGGGACCTCGAGATGCGGTCGGTGGCGTACAGACCGGCCAGCACGAACTCGACGCACGAGGCGCGAACCGCCGGATCGTCCGCGGCGTTGACCTCGAACGCCTTGTTCCAGGCGGGCGGGACTCGCTCCAGCCGCTTGGCGTACTCGGACGACGGCAGCAGGTCGCCGACCTCGATTTTTACGCCGTGTCCAAAGATCTCGCAAATCTCCTCCATGCCGTGGCGATCGACGTACTCGCTGAAGACAACCTTGATCGCCTCGGCCGTGACCGCATCCAGGACCTGCCGCTCGCTCAGCTGATGGCTGCCCATCAAGTCCAGCTCGAGCTTGCCCAAGGAGGACGAGTAGAGATGCCCCAGGTCGCTGATCCGAGGCACGGCCGGGCGTTCGCCGAGCAGCACGCCGCGTTGGCGGGCGCTGGCCACCATCGTCCGATAGTTGGCCAGGCTGAACCGCGCACTGACACCCGATTGGTGGTCGATGTATTTCGACTTGCGCGCCTGCCGCGTGATCTCCTCGAGAATCTCTTTCATGAAGTAGGGGACGGCGACCGGATAGCTGCCGCCCAAATCCACTTCCGACTCCTGGTCGAGAATCTTGATGCCCGCGTCCCGATCGCGCGGGTAGTGCGTCTGAATCAGCGAGCCGATGCGATCCTTCAGCTGCGGAATCACCTTGCCGCTGCGGTTGTAGGTGGACGGGTTGGCCGAGAACAGGATCAACACGTCGATGTCGAAGCGAACCGGGTAGCCGCGAATCTGGACGTCGCGCTCCTCGAGGATGTTGAACAGCCCGACTTGCACCAGCTCGTCCAGCTCCGGCAGCTCGTTCATCGCAAAGATGCCCCGGTGCATGCGGGGGATCAGCCCGAAGTGCAGAGCCGACTCGGCCGACATGCTGACTCCGCCGGCCAGCTTCGCCGGATCGATCTCGCCGATGATGTCGGCGAACTTCGTGCCCGGCGCCAGACGCTCCGCATAACGCTGGTCGCGCGGCCACCAGGCGATCGGCACCTCGTCCTCGGAGTGCTCGGCCACAAAATCACGCCCGACGCGCGAAATCGGCCGATAGGGATCATCGTGAACCGGAGCGTCGGGCACGT
>JAGQPF010000681.1 GCA_020426845.1 Planctomycetales bacterium | reverse complement strand
CGATAATCCGAAACATCTCGTCTTGCTTGCTAAGCTCTTTCAAGGCGTCCTGCTCTGTTTCAAAGCCAGCCTCTACTATCTTCGAAGCGTATATGTCGTACAGAGCCCAAGCGTTTTCGAACTTGACTACCGCAAGCGGGCAACTGCTGTCTGTCATCGTCTTCTCACTCATCGCGGCCTCCGTTCAGGGCGGCGTCCAACCGCTTCACAAGCTCGAACTCTTCGTCCGTGTCCGTCATCGGCATGACAGTTTCTGTCCATTCCGCTGCGAAGTTCAGCGCGTCGCAAACCGCCGCAGCCTTCGTAGTCGAATTGCACTGAGCCACGACATCGCCGTCGGCGTCAAGCACCTGCTCGTCGTTGGGTCCGCCTACGCGGAATGGCAACTTCATTGGGTTCCTCCGTTCAGGGCGGCGAAATAGCGATTAAGAATCGCCTGCATTGCAGGCATGCGAATGCTGTCCGGTACGCCTATCCCGATAGCAATAATTACGGCGTTCAATGCCCCGGCCATTTCATCTGCACTATTGGACACGTTCAGCGCGTCGCGGATGGCGTTGGCTGAGTCCTCGTCAACGGCGCTGCACACTTTCATTCCAGCGGAGTCAACCACCGCGTAGATTCCGCACTCTGGCCCTATTACCCTCACCGGCGTTTTCATCCCTGCTCCCTCGGCGTCCCTGCCGCTACGACGATCCGTCGGTTAGTCGGTCAAGCTGCATTCTGTTTAAGCAGCCTGGACACTTCTTCAATGTTCGCGTCGTCGATCATCAGCCACGGCGACACGTAGTCTTTGTGCTTCAGGGTTTCGAACGCATACGGCTTCGTCACCGGCATACCTTCCAATTCTCGCCATGCTGCCCACAGGTGCGACAGAAACAGCTTCGCCGTCCATCGCTTGGCCATCGCGTCGATGCGGCCCAGAGTCCAATCTGGCTTCTCGGGCGGCTTCGGCGTGTTGCCTTCGTGGAAGCATGTCGGAAGGAACGCCGGAGCGTACTTGTTGGTCTTGGTGTCGCGCCGCCAGATGATCTCATTGCGCCGCATCTGACGCTCGATCAGGTTATTCTTGTAGGTCTCGTACGCGGTTCGGTACGGGCCTCGGGTTTTGACGAACGATCCCGCGGCCTTCCAAAGCGTTGTTTTCAGTTCGCTTGACCAGTTGGCCTTGTGGCCGGCTCGCCGTCTGGCGGCACGGTTGGTGATGTTCTTGCTGCCGCACTTGGGGCAGGCAAGTTGACAGTGGGGTTCAAACTTTCGTTGGCTCGCAAGAACTCGTGGGGTTTCATGCCACTTCTGGCTCGCAGTACCTTGATGGGGTTCATCAGGTTTTTGGCTAGCACAAGGACGACGGGATTCAACGACGCTTTGGCTCGCAGGGGTCGCATGGTTTTCAATTGGCACTTGGCTCGCATCAGAGACCTGGGGCTCACTAGGGGCATGGCTTAAAACATGATCGCAGTCGCCGCACACTGGCTGCGTGTGCATCCCTGCGTAGGCCCACAGCTTGGCGATGTTGGCGAATCGCGCCGGGTCCGCGATGTTCGCAATCAGCAGTCCGGCGATTCGTGGGCCGATGCCTT
>JAGQPF010000680.1 GCA_020426845.1 Planctomycetales bacterium | reverse complement strand
TTCGGCCAGATTGTACAACTCGACCGGCGCCTTCGGTTCGCGGGCCTTGTGCGGCACGATCAGCTTCATCGCGCCGTCAATGACCCAGCGAAATCGCAAACTGGGGCTGGGATCCGTCATGTGCTGAATATCGTGCTCGAAGATTTCGCCGAAGATTCGCTGCCGAGCTTCCAGAGCCTTCCCATCCGTCAGGTTGATGCCTTGCATTGCGTCGGTGGGCTTTAGTCCACAAGCGGCCAACACAGTCGGCGCGATATCAATGCTGCTAACCAAAGTCTGCTCGTCGCGGCGGGGCTGAATCCTTTTGGGCCAGCGGACCATGATCGGCGTGCGAACTCCACCGTCGTATTGGCTGCGTTTCGATTTGGCGGCATAACGGTCGGCCGAAGGATCGTTGATCCAACCGTTGTCGGTGACATACACGACAACCGTATTGTCGGCGACGCCTTGCTCATCGAGATGCTTTAACAACTGGCCGCACGTCTCATCGAACCACTCGCACATCGCCCAATAACGAGCGATATGCGGCGAGTCGGTCTTGTCCTTGTATTTGTCGAACAAGCGTTCCGGCGGGTTATGAGGTGAATGCGGCAAAAAGGGCGCGTACCACACAAAGAACGGCTTGTTTTGCTCGACCGCCGTGTCGATGAACTCGAACACGGGCTGCATGCCCTGGCGACCAATGACAAGGCCGTTGTCTCCGTGTCGGCCACCACGTCGCCGATCGCCATGAGTCATCCCGTGTGTGAAGCCTCCGCGGCGGAAGTTGCCTTCCCACCATTTGCCGGACTGATGGCTGACAAAACCGATTTCGCCCAGCATCTTCGGCATCGTTGGGACGCGATCGATGTGCTCGATGTATTGCTCGCGAGCCTTCAAGTACGCTTCGCTGCCGCGAGCTTGCCGGATCGACTTGCCGTCCAACGATGGCGGCAGCGGCGGATCGTTGCCGACGATCCCGTGCTGATGGGCGTGAAGTCCCGTGATGATCGTGGCCAGCGACGGTCGACAAAGGCTGTCCGGCACGTAGCCGCGAGTGAACGTCAAACTCTGTCGAGCCAACTGGTCAAGGTTCGGCGTTTCGATGTGCGGATGACCCATGAATCCGTAGTCGGTCCACGCCTGGTCGTCCGAGATAATCAACACGACGTTGGGAAGACTGTCAGCGGCGAACGCGGTGGCAAGCGTTCCCAGGCTGATAAACAAGACGGCAAGACATGGTTGAAATCTCATGATGGGGCTCGTTCGGGCGAATCGTAGTGAAAGCTCGGAATCCAATCCGAAACCGTTTTGACAGCGGAAAGCGTGCCAGTATAACCAACGCGAGATTCGATTCCGAACCGATCGTTCGCGAGCTTCGGCGGGCGCGGTGGCGAGCAATTGCCGTGCTGTCATTTCGCTGGAACGTTCATGGTCTTTTCTGGCAAACTAATGCGAATTAATTCGCTAACGAAAGGAGGAACCCATGCCACTCGGAATCAAACCGACCGTGGACTTTGTGTTCAAGAAGATTTTCGGCTCGCTGGAGAACACGCTGGCGTTGAAGGGGTTGCTCAACGCGATCCTGATGCTCAAGCGGCCGATTGTGGAGGTCGATATTCTGAATCCTTTCAGCTTGAAGGAGTTCGCGGAACACAAGCTGATCGTGCTCGACGTCCGTTGCCGCGATTCGGCCGGGCGGTCGCTGAACGTGGAAATGCAAGTGTCGGTGCAGGTCGGGCTGCTTGAGCGACTGGTCTATTACGCATGCAGCATGTACGTCGATCAGCTCGAAGCCGGGAAGAACTAC
>JAGQPF010000679.1 GCA_020426845.1 Planctomycetales bacterium | reverse complement strand
GCAGCTCGGGGAGCACTCGCGCGGGGTGGCCAAGCCGCACGGCATCGACGCCGCGTTGCAACAGCTTCTCCAGCAGGTTGTCGACGGCCAAGTTGCTCGGAGCGCAAGCCAGCACGCGCTGCTCGCGCCGTTCGCACTCGGCGATGAACTCCACCAGTGTGGTGGTCTTCCCGGTGCCCGGCGGACCGTGAATGATGGCGTAATCTTCTGCCGTGAGGCAGTGCCGAATTGCCTCGCGTTGTGGCTCGTTGAGCGTCGCAGCCGACTCGGCGTCGCCCGCCAATGCGGTGAGCTCGCCGAACTTGGGCGCCCGCGAGCCGGTCAGGACTTTGCGAAATTGAGCCAGCCGACCGTCGACCGCCGAGCGAGCGCGATCCAGCGCCTTGCGCATGCGGAAGCACGCCACTTGGTCGCTGGAATGGTCCACTCGCAAGGGCGTGCCACGCTCGATGTCGGGCGGCTGATCGACGGCCACCAACAGCGCCGACTCTTGTTTGCCGCAGACGACGCCGCGGCTGAGCGGCTGCTGGTCGCCGCGCTGCGATGAGTCGGCGGCGACCGATAACACCACAGGCGTGCCCACGGCCAAGCGGTGCCAGGGCAGGGGAGGCGCGGGTGGCTCCAGCCGCAAGATCGTGCGGCCGCCCAGTCCGGATTGCTCGTCCACAACCTTGAGGTTGAATAGGGAGCGGCCCGTTCGCTGCGCTTCCTCGGGCGACAGCTGCTTCAACAGCTGCAGCGCACGCTGGTCCTCTGCGCGGGACTCCAAATCCAACAGCCGTCGCAGCCGCTCGAAGTGGTCCTCTTGTCCATCGGCCGTGGACGCGGCCGGCGCCCGCTCGCACCAAGCGCGCAGCTTCTGGTTCAGCAGCGTGGCGCCATCGATGGCGGCGGCCAAGCGGTCGGCCAGGCGAGCGGGCACCTCCACCGCCGCCGCGCGGCCGCGCAGCTCAACGCGGCCAATCAGCCGCTTGTCGACTTTGCCGACTTGAATCAGGAGACGCACAATCGTGCCGCGCGTGGTTTGGGGCGGCAACGACTCGATGTGCAACAGCGCTTCGTTCAACGGGGCAGCTCTTCCAGCGTGTCCAAAAATTCCGCGGCCAACGACCATCGCCCGTCCCTGACCGACTCGATCAGCAGGCCGCCCCAATCTTCACTCAGACACGTCAGCAGCCGGCGCAGTTCGGCGGCGCCGCCCGCTCCTCGCAGCTCGACGCATTGGAGGCTCGGTCCGCCATCAATCAGCTCACCATCCCACTGTGCGCTCTCGCGCCAGACGAACGAGCCATCGCCCTCAATAAACATTCTCGGCAGCGCCTCGAGCCGTTCGAAGGCCTCGTCAAAATGACAAGGCAGCGGCGCGGGACGACCTTGTCCGTCGCCGTGAATGCGGAGATGCATTCCTGTTGAAGTCACGCCATCACTCGAATCGAATCGGCTTGTTCCATTGGGATAAATACGGCACGCCATCTCGAGTGGCCGGACGTCCACGCCAAGTCTTGACCGCTCGCACGGCCGAGGCGTCCAGCGCCGGATAGCCGCTGCTGCGACGCACTTGAACATCCGTCACCTGCCCCCGCTCATCGACGGTGATCGTCAACATCACGGTGCCCGACCAGCCGTGCCGCCGAGCCTCGGTGGGAAACACCGGCGGCCGAGCGTCAGTGAACACCGGCGGCACAATCGTCTCGCGAACCGGTCGCTCCACATTGGCGCCCAACTGTCGTGAGCGAGTCGCCACCGCAGCGATAGCGGCCTCCGCACGGGGCGGCGTCGCCACTTGTTCCACTGGCTTGATTGGCTCCACTGGGACCTGCCGGGGCACGGGAGGAATTGTGGCGGGTCGTTTCGGCAGTGGCGGAGCCGGTTGAGTGGCCGATGCAGACGCCGGCGTGGCCACAGCCACCGCCGTGGCTCGCCGAGCCAGCGGGGGTGTTTCGAGCCTTTCCACGAGGTCAGTGGGAGCAACATCGCGAGGCAGTTCGCGAATGGCAGCCGTCTCAACCATCCGCCGCGTGTCAATTCTGGCCTCACGCTCCGTGACGACGACGGGCGTATCGGGCCAGCGCTGGGCCGCCGAGGCGGTCGAAGCCGCCATCGTCAGCCGAATCACCGAATCCTCGCCGGCCCGAATCCCCAAATCCCGTTGGGGAAAGGATTTCCACGCCAGCGCACCGGCCAGCCCGATGTGAAACATCGCGGAAAACAGCCAGGCGGTACGGAGTTTGGGACCCATGCCCCTATTATCGGCCGGAAGGGGCCTCAGTTTCAAGGTCCGACGTATCTGCGTAGGCCTCGCAGCCCAGAATGCAAACCGAGCGCAAGCTCGGGGAACTGTGGTGCGCCCACACGCACAAAGCCCCGCCCCACGCGCAACAAGCCCCGACAGGAGCAACAGAAGTTAGCCCCGAGCGCGAGCTCGGGGATCCGTGGTGCGCCCGCACGCAACAAACCGCAGCGCGGCGGGGAGGGAAAGGGTGGTGATCTCGGTGGGCGGCCGATCCGTAAAAAAAAAAAGACGTGAATGCGCGCCAAACAGG
>JAGQPF010000678.1 GCA_020426845.1 Planctomycetales bacterium | reverse complement strand
GGACGGTGCCCAATGAAGTCGTTCAGGGCGCGAACGGCAGCTTCGGCGAGGTCCTCTCGCTCGGGGGACATCTGAAGCACGACCTGAAACACTCGCCCGACAAAAAACGAGTTGAACATCCGGACGTCGTCCAGGTGGAACAGCAAGTCCCGGTGAAATTCGCGGTAACCCGGCAGCACTTCGTCCCGCGTCCGCCGGACGACGGTCTCGGCTTGGCGGACATCGACAAACGCTGGATTGTCGCGTTGCAGCTCCTGGAGACTCTCCAATAGCTGGCGGAAGACCTCCTGCCACGGTGACGGATATTCGGCCGCCGCCGCAAATAACGCATCTAAGGCGATGAATAATTTAGGCTCTTCGTTCCCTGCGGAAAAATTCAGGTAGCCCAGAACATGTTCCGCATGCTTAGCCAAATTGGAGCGTGGAACGGAGGACATGGGGCGGCCGCTTGGGAGGAGTGAACCAACAGCGCAGCATTATGTATCAATCCCGGTTGGTCAACCCGCCCCCCGCCATGGGGTCTGGCCCTCCGCCAGCCACGCACGTAGCACCGGCGGCCGGAGGATGATTTATTTGCGGAATCCTGCAAATCACGTGCATCCCCGAGCAGCGAGGCAGTGATTGGGTACACAGCCTGGGTCGAGCGACCAGTTACAGGCTGCCAGACGGTGCTACGTGCGGCCCCACAAAACGAGTGTCCCGATCGAAACGGCAAAACCGATTACAACAGCAAGGGACGGGTCGGGCCTCCATCGCAGTCGACCTTTGTGAGCCAATGCTAACCCGGTTAAGGCGGCGCCAACGGTGGCAGATTCGCGAGGATTGCCCTGTTTTTCTGTACGACTGGCGGATGGGTGACTAAGATGAAACCTGTGCACGTCATTGCCGTCCGTGGTTGCAGAGCCATGTCCGCCTACGCCAGGCTCCTCGGAGGATGGGGCGGTCCACCGGGCTTCACAACGGTCGGCTGCGAGGGAGGCCCGATTGGTCCACCAGGCCTCACAAGGGTCGCCCGTTCGGGCCACCGATTGGGCCCGTTCACAAGATTCTCTACTCTCACTCGTTCGAGAATTTTCATGCGATACCTGCTGGCCTGCCTGCTTCTCACGATCGCCACCACGGGTCATGCGCAGTATTCCCGCGTGCAGCGGACCCAGTTGATCAGCTCGACCACCGCACAGCGTTTCGGGCTGGACCGGATGTGGAATTCCCAATTGCGAGTGGGGCCCGGTTCGGAAATGGCCGGTGGCCAATTGCACATCAGCGCGATCAACGGCACCACGCTGTTCGAAATTGTGGAAGGCAAGGCCGACGCGACCGCTGACTCCCCCGCCAAGCCGGGCGCCGTGCTCGAAACCGTCACGAACCGGCAACTGGACCCGTTCGGCGAAGTGCTGGGCAAGGAAGGCGCCGAGAAGAAAGCAGTGCTGCGGGTTGCCGAATTGAAGCAAGCCGGACGCGACGTCAGCCTGAACACCATCGACGTGCCGGACATGCTGTATGTGGCGAGCACCACTCGCGGGATCGTCCAGGCGATTGATGCAGAGACGGGCAGAACTCGCTGGACAACCATGGTGGGCCGGTCCACGCAGATCACGACGGCCCCCGCGGTTAGCAATCGTTACGTGGCGGTCATCAGCGGCTTGCACCTCTATGTGCTCGAGCGAGACACCGGCAATCTGCTGTTTACCCGAGAGACCGATGGCCCGTCGGTCGCCGCGCCCGTGGTTAATGACAAGTTTGTCTTCGTGCTCTCGGCCGGCGGCATGATGCAGACCTATCCGGTCGACGACCCGAAGGGCCAGGTGGTGCGTTATCAGTCCTACGGGCGGGCGATGGTGCGTCCGATCATTACGCCCAACACCGTGGTGTGGCCGACGGACAAGGGGCACTTTTACGTGGCGCCCTCCCAGCGCGGTGGCATCAGCTTCCGCATTGAATCCGATCGCACAGCGGTCGCTCCCGCCGGCTACCTTGCGCCGAACCTGCTCTACGTCGTCGCCACGGACGGGTATGTTTACTGTGTCCACGAGCGCAGCGGCAACATTCTGTGGAGCTACCCACTGGCCGAGGAAGTCACCAAGCAGCCGATTGCCGTTGGCGATTCACTTTATGTGGCGACCGAGGCCGGGCACCTCTACTGCCTGGACCCGCAATATGGAACCATGAAGTGGTGGCAGGACGGCATCTCGATGTTTGTCTCCCGCTCGGATCCGTACCTCTATTGCTTGGATCGCGTGGGGCGTTTGGTGACTCTCGACGCGAAATCCGGCGGGCGAATCCAAACGATGCCCGACTTCGGATTTACCATGGCGGAGTCGAACAGCGCCACGGACCGCATCTTCCTGGCGACCAAGTCCGGTCGCATCCAATGTTTGCACACGATCGGCAAACGGCACCCGCAAATTCACGTGGGCGGGGAAGAGACGACGCCGACCAAGCCCGCCGGCCCAGCTGCCCCGCCCGCCGCTGGCGGCGCTCCGGCGGTCAACCCGTTCGCACCGGGGGCTGGGGGAGGCGCCGCTCCCGCAGCCG
>JAGQPF010000677.1 GCA_020426845.1 Planctomycetales bacterium | reverse complement strand
CGGGCAGGATGTCTCACGGAGACACGGAGGCACGGAGGACTTCGCACTTGGGCTTTTTGCGGAATTCATTCGGATTACTTCGCCTTTGCGAATCAACTCCGTGCTCTTTGTGTCTCTGTGAGAGAAACTGAAGCGTGGAGCCGTTTGAACCGTTCACGGCGAATTGGCTGCCCTGCCGAACTCGGCCAACTATTTGTCACCTTCGCCGGGCTCCTCGGCGCCGTCCTGATCGGGGGCCATCCCGAGCCGCCGAATCAGCTCTTGGCGGCGGTCCCGGGTCAGCTCGCCACGCGGCTCCGTTGGCGGCGGCGGCGATTCGACAACCGCCTCGGCGACGACCACCTTGGCTGCCGGCGACCTCGGTTGCTCGGGCGCCGTGAAGCTGACCTGCCGGACAATCCGCCCCTCGGCCAGCGAGGCCAGCGGATACGACACGATGCCCCCCACGGCCGCCAGCACGGTGCCGGAGGTCAGCATCGCGGTGGCGACGATGTTGCTGTAGGTGAAGAATTGGGCGGGGCCGTTGCTGCGGCAAAGCACGAACCCGATGAGCAAACCGGCTGCCAGCCCGACAGCTCCGCCGATCCAGATTCCTCGGCAAACTCGCAGATAGCCTCGGCGCGTGTCAAAGGCAAAGGCCGCGGCCGACAGCAACATCGCTCCCAGGGCTGCCCCGAGCAGCACGATCAGCAGTGCGCGCATCGATTCGCTGAAAACGTTCGCCCACCTCAATGCGCCGGCCTGCCAGAGGGCAAAGAGGGCCGGGGTCGTTCTCAGCCCGATCCGCACGGCAATGAACACGGAGCCAAATACGGCCATTCCGAGGAAGCATGAGTGCAGAATTTGTGGCGGCCGGGTCAGGCTGGAGGGGGGCGTGACGATCACTTCTCGCTTGCACTCGAAGCACGGCCCGGCCTTGCCGATCATCTCGTTGGATGCCTGACTTTTGGCCCCGCAATGGGGGCAGTGGAAATCAAACTTCATCGTTAGATTCTTTTCCGGCGCAGTTTGCCCGTACGACGTCCCAGGGTAAACTGGATGCTCCCACCTGAAGGGTTTCTGTCCTTCATTTTACCCTCCAGCCCCCCTTGAGGTTGTTCATGCGCCGTTCCGTCGTATCGCAGTTTGGCGGTTTCCAACGGGCTACGCGGTTGACGAGCTCACTGGCGTTGTGCCTGGCCGTGTTTGGCACGCTGAATCTGGCCCAATGTGAGGACAAGCCGGATCAGCCAGCCGGCAAGGTCAGCTATCGCACCCAAATCAAGCCGATTTTCCAAGCCCATTGCCAGGGTTGCCACCAACCGGCAAAGGCGGGCGGCGACTATGTGATGACCGACTTCGCCCGCTTGCTCAAGGGTGGCGAGAGCGAATCTGCGGCCGTCGTGCCCCACAAGTCCGGTGACAGTAATCTGGTCGACCTGATCACGCCCGCTGAGGGCAAGGCAGAGATGCCGAAGGGGAAGGCTCCGCTGTCGGCGGCGGAGGTGGAGTTGATCCGCGCCTGGATCGACGAAGGCGCCGAAAACGACGACGCCTCCGTTCGCGTTGCTTACAACGAAGAGCACCCGCCTGCTTATCGCCGCGCGCCGGTGCTGACCTCCATCGACTACTCGCCCGACGGCAAGCTGTTGGCCGTCGCCGGCTATCACGAGATCCGCTTGCTTGACGCCGCCAACGGAACGCTGCAGGCGAGACTGATCGGGCTCTCCCCACGCATCGAGTCGGTGCAGTTTTCGCCCGACGGCAAGCAGCTGCTGGCAACCGGCGGCATTCCGGCCCAAATGGGCGAGGTGCAGATTTGGGACGTGGAAAAGAAGAAGCTCGCGTTGAGTGTTCCTGTCACTTACGACACTGTGTACGGCGGCAGCTGGTCACCCGACGGCAAACAGGTGGCATTCGGCTGCGCCGACAACTCGGTTCGCGCCATTGACGTGGCCACCGGGAAAGAGGTGCTGTTCCAGGGCGCGCACAACGACTGGGTCCGCGACACGGTCTATTCCAGCGACGGCTCGCATCTGATTTCGGTCAGCCGTGACATGACCTGCAAGCTGACGGAGGTTGCCACGGAACGATTCGTCGACAACATCACTTCGATCACACCGAAGGCGCTCAAGGGCGGCATTTCGGCGGTGGTACGTCACCCCGATCGCGACGAGATTGTCATCGGCGGCGCCGACGGGGTGACCAAGGTCTACCGCGTCTTCCGGATCACCGCGCGGCGAATCGGCGACGACGCGAACATGATTCGCCAAATGCCCGAGCTGCCCGGCCGCGTCTTCGATGTCGACGTCTCCCGCGACGGCAAGCGGATCGCCTCGGTCAGCAGCCTCGACGGCGTGGCACACGTCAGCGTTTGCTCCTACGAGTTCGACACCAATCTGCCCGACAATATCAAGGCGATTGACAGCAAGACGGTGCAACAGCGCAGCCAGAAAGAGAAAGAGATTCTCGAAGAGTTTCATCGCAAGAACGTGAGGCAGCTGTTCACACTGGAGATCCCTGCCTCCGCCTACACGCTGGACTTGCACCCCGAGAGCAAGTTGTTGGCGGTGGGCGCCGCGGATGGTCAAATTCGGGTGTATGAAGTCGAGACCGGCAAGCTGGTCACGGAGTTCGCCTCCGTCGACCAAATTGAGCCGATGGAGACTGCCGGGCAACAGCAGGTGGACTACATACGAGACATCAGCCCCGTGCTCGCTCGCTTGGGCTGCAATCAGGGCACTTGCCACGGCGCGGCGAAGGGCAAGAACGGCTTCAAGCTGTCGCTGCGCGGCTACGACCCCGTGTTCGACATTCGCGCACTGACCGACGACCTCGCGTCGCGACGAGTCAATGTCGCCTCGCCCGGCGACAGCCTGATGCTCAGCAAGCCGCTCGGCGCAGTGCCGCATGAGGGCGGCAAGCTGCTCGACACATCCGATCCGTACTACCAACTGTTGCACGATTGGATTGCCGCCGGCGCGAAGCTGGACCTGTCAACGCCACGCGTGACCTCGATCAAAGTGCTTCCGGTCAACCCGATCGTCGAACGGGAAGACCAAGAGGTGCCGATGACCGTGATCGCCACATATGCCGATGGAACCACTCGCGAAGTGACTCGCGAAGCGTTTCTGGAAAGCGGCAACACCGAAGTGGCGACCGTGGACCGCCGCGGGGTGATGACGTCCATCCGACGCGGTGAGGCGCCGGTGCTGGCTCGCTTCGAGGGCGCCTATGCCGCCACAACCTTGACCGTGATGGGCAACCGTGACGGCTTCACCTGGCAGCAGCCCGAAGTGTGGGGAAAAGTCGACGAGCTGGTCGCCGCCAAGTGGCAACGCATGAAAGTTCTGCCGTCCGAGCTCTGCAGTGACTCGGACTTCATTCGCCGCGTGACGCTCGATCTGACCGGGCTGCCGCCGACGGCCGAGCGAGTGCAGGCATTCCTCGACGACGAGCGACCGACTCGCGAGAAGCGAGCCGCCTTGGTCGACGAGTTGATTGGCAGCCCTGCGTTTGTCGACTATTGGACCAACAAGTGGGCCGACCTGTTGCAGGTCAACCGCAAGTTCCTGGGCCCCGAAGGCGCCCAGGCCTTCCGCGATTGGATTCGCAGCGAGATCGACAAGAACACGCCCTACAATTTGTTCGCCAAATCGATCATCGAGGCGTCCGGCTCCAATCGCGAGAACCCGGCCGCGTCGTACTACAAAGTGCTGCGGACGCCCGAGGACACGATGGAGAACACCACGCAGCTGTTCCTCGCCGTGCGTTTCAGCTGCAACAAGTGCCACGACCATCCGTTTGAGCGCTGGACTCAAGACCAGTACTACGAGACTGCCGCGTATTTCGCTCGCGTGTCGCTGAAGGCCGATCCCGAGAGCAAGGATCGCCGCATCGGGGGCACCGCGGTCGAAGGCGCCAAGCCGTACTACGAGATCGTCTTCGACAACCAGGACGGCGAGGTGAAGCACGAGCGGACCGGCAACGTGACCGCTCCCGAGTTCCCGTTCGAGTGCTCGTATGACGCGCCGAAAGACGCGTCGCGGCGACAGGAGCTTTCGGCCTGGCTCACGTCCGAGACGAACCCCTACTTTGCCGCCAGCTATGTGAACCGGCTGTGGGGCTACTTGCTCGGAACCGGCCTGATTGAGCCGATTGACGACATTCGCGCCGGCAATCCGGCCACGAACCCGGATCTGCTGAAGCATTTGACCGACGAGTTCATTGCCAGCAATTTTGACGTCCGCCATGTCATGCGGATGATCTGCAACTCTCGCACGTATCAGCTCGGCGTCGAGACGAACGAGTGGAACGCGGACGACACCTTGAACTACTCGCATGCACAGGCGAGGCGACTGCCTGCCGAGGTGCTGTACGATTCGATCCACCTGGTCACGGGCGCTCAGAGCAAGATCCCCGGCGTCCCCGCAGGCACGCGCGCCGCTGCCTTGCCGGACAGCGGCATCAGCCTGCCCGACAACTTCCTCAATAACTTCGGCCGGCCAGCTCGTGAAAGCGCCTGCGAGTGCGAGCGGTCCAACGGGATGCAACTGGGCCCCGTGATGGCGCTGGTCAGCGGACCAACGCTCGGCAACGCCATCAGTGACTCGTCCAACTCATTGGCCAAGCTGGTCGCCGAGGTAAAGGACGACAAGGAATTGGTGAACCAGCTGCTGATGCGAGTGTTAAATCGGCCCGCCACGGAGAGTGAAGTGCAGGCGATGAAAGACTTGCAGGACGCGATTGCGGCCGATCACGAGGCGTTGACTGCGGCGCTTGCCAAGCGAGAGCAGTGGTGGATCGATGAGAAGCCCAAACTCGAGGCCCAGCAGCAGCAGGCGCTCAAAGATGCCACGGCCGAATTGGCCGAGTATGAGAAGTCCATCGCGGACAAGCGGACCGAACTCGAGAAAGCTCGTGAAGCCGCGATCGTCAAGGCTGAGGAGGAGCTGAAGCAGTACCAGGCCGACGAGGCGAAGCGGGTGGCGGACTTCGCCACCAAGCAGAAGACGGGCGCCGAATGGCACTTGCTCGCGCCGGCAACCGTCAGCTCCACCGGAAAGATGACGCTCCGACGTCAGCAAGACCGCTCGATCGTGGCCGCCGGCGATGAAAAGAAGGCCGTCTACACAATCACCACCGAGACCTCGCTGCCCTCGCTGCATGGCATTCGACTCGAGGCGATGCAGGCTCCGATCAAGGGCGGCGGCCCGGGACTGCCGGAGAACGGCAATTTTGTCGTGACAGAGCTCGAACTGTTTGTGGCGCCGAAATCGAAGCCCGATCAGTTCACAAAAGTGGAGCTGGCAGCGGCTCGAGCCGATTTCTCTCAGGAGAGCTTCGATCCGGCGCAGGCGATCGACGGCGTGACCAACGACCAGAAGGGCTGGGCCGTGCATCCTGCCGGCGGAGTGGATCACTGGGCCACTTTCGAACTGAAGACGCCGATCGAGAACAAAGAGGCCGTCGTGCTGAAGTTCGTGATTCACCAGCAACACAACGCCGAGCGCCACCTGCTGGCCAAGTTCCGCTTGTCGGCGACGACCACGCCCAAGGGCTGGGGGTTGAGCTTGCCCGAGTCGCTAGCGTCGCTGCTCAGCGTCCCGGCCAAGCAGCAGACCGAAGAGGACAAGCAGCAGCTGGCCCGTTACTTGAACGCGGTCGACAACAAGCTGCGTGAACAGCAGACGAAGATCGCCGAGGCCAAGAAGCCCGTTCCGGAAGACGGGGGAGTCACTCAGCGCAAGGCAGTGCTCGCCCGACTCGGCCAGCCGATTAAGGACGACGCCCTGCTGCTGCAGCTGCGGACCGACCTCGAGCAAAGCAAGGGCCAGCTGGCGAATCCGCGTCTCACTGCGGTGCAGGATCTGACCTGGGCGCTGATCAACAGCCCGGCGTTCCTCTTCAACCACTAAACTGAATTTGACATAATTCAGGATTACTTCATCAGGACGACAGCCATCCACGGGCGACGGAGAAAGCAATGCTGAAAATTCAAGGCCAACGTGGCAAAGACGTTTGCGATCGCGAACTGGGCGTCACGCGTCGCGATATCCTTCGCGTCGGCTCGACGGGCCTGTTGGGGCTCTCGCTGCCCAACTTGCTGCGTCTGGAGGCCCAGGCGGCCTCCGGCGAGGCCAAGGCCAAGAGCGTGATTATGGTTTATCTCCAGGGCGGGCCGAGCCATCTCGACCTGTGGGATCCCAAGGAGAACGTGCCGGACAACGTCCGCAGCGCGTTCAACCCGATCTCGACGAAGCTGCCCGGGGTGAAGTTCACCGAAGTGCTGCCGAAGCTCGCCGAAGTGAACGACCGCTTCACGATGATCCGGTCGATGAGCTACACCCCCAACGGTTTGTTCAATCACACGGCAGCCATCTACCAGATGATGACCGGCTACACGACGGACAAAGTCAGCCCGTCCGGCCAGCTCGAGCCGCCGTCGCCGAAGGACTTTCCCAACTTCGGCTCGAACATCATTCGGCTGCGTCCCTCTCAGGAGCCGATGCTGCCGTTCGTGATGCTGCCTCGCCCGCTGCAAGAGAGCGGCGTCGTCGGCAAGGGTGGCACGGCCGGATTCCTCGGCAAGGCGTTCGACCCCTATACGCTGTATCCGCCGGGCGACGACTTGAAGATGGACAAGATGGACAACATCAACGTCGACGACCTCAAGCTGCGTCCCGACGTGTTCGCGGCGCGGCTAGAACGCCGTGCGCGGCTTCGCGACATCGTCAACAAACAGATGCCCGAGATCGACAAGGCTGTCGCCAACTTCAAGCTGGATGAGTACTACGATCAGGCGCTGGGCCTGGTCGTTTCCGGTCGCGCTCGCGAGGCGTTCAATTTGGGTGCCGAATCCGAGGCGACTCGCGAGTTGTACGGCCGCAACACGTTCGGCCAAAGCTGCTTGCTCGCCCGCCGCTTGGTTGAAGCCGGCACTCGGGTGGTCGAGGTCGTCTGGCCCAAGGTTGCCAATTCGGACAACCACTCCTGGGATCACCACGTCGGGCTGACCCAGCGAATGAAGAATCAGTCCGGCCCGATGCTCGATGCCGGCCTGTCCGGCTTGATCACCGATCTCGACCAGCGCGGCCTGCTGGAGGAGACGCTGGTGGTCTGCGTCGGCGAGTTCGGACGGAGCCCGCAGAAGGGCGTGAGCACCTCGGGCAACGGCAACAGCGCCGACGGTCGCGACCACTGGCCGTACTGCTACACGGCGGTGGTGGCCGGCGCCGGCGTCAAACGGGGCCATGTGCACGGCAAGAGTGACAAGACTGCGTCAGCCCCGCTGGAGGATCCGGTTCATCCCGGCCAGCTGCTGGCGACGATCTACGAGTCATTCGGCATCGCGCCGGACACGATCGTCTACAACCATCTGAATCAGCCTCGCGAGCTGGTGAAGGCGGAGTCCGTCGGCGGCCTGTTGGCCTGAGATTGCTAACTTCGGACGGATTCGGCCCACGCCGGATCCACCCTCGATTCCTAACTCCCCGATCTGCAAGCTGCCGACCGGGGAGTTTTGTTTGCGCCGCGAGCGCCGCGATGAAGCGGGCCGCGAATTTCAATTGCTGCGGGAGTCAAGCATGTCCCAACCCACCATGTCCCCATCGACCATGCGGTTTCCGTTTGCCTCTTCGCCCCGCTATCGCCCTACGTCGTGCGGCATCGCGATCGCCGTGTTGGCGTTGTTCACCGCGTCGGCTGCCGCGCAGTCGCCGTCTGCGCGTCCGAATTTCATCGTGATCATGGTCGATGACATGGGGTACGCCGGAGTGAGCTGCTTCGGCAACCCGCACTTCAAGACCCCCGAGATCGACCGACTGGCGCGCGAAGGCATGCGGCTCACCGATTTTCACTCGTCGGGAACTGTCTGCTCGCCCACGCGAGCCGGCTTGTTGACGGGGCGTTACCAACAGCGGGCCGGCATCGAAGCGGTGATCCACCCGGTGGCGGACCACCCCGAGCATCGCAAGGGACTGCAACGCTCCGAGACAACCTTCGCCGAATGCCTGCAGGCCGCGGGCTATCGCACCGGCATCGTCGGGAAATGGCACCAAGGTTATCCTCACAACTCCGCGGACTTTCACCCGCAGAATCATGGCTTCGACGAGTTCATCGGCTACCACAGCGGCAACATCGACTTCGTCAGCCACGTTGGCGACCACAACCGGCACGACTGGTGGCACGGCAAGGCGGAGCGGCAGGAGGAGGGCTATGCGACTGACTTGATCAACCGCTACGCGTTGGATTTTGTGCGCCGACACCGGGACGGCCCTTTCTGCCTGTACGTTTCGCATTTGGCGATTCACAACCCGGTGCAAGTTCGTGGCGACGAAGTGCGGCGCGACGAGCAACAGTGGCGTCGCTGGCGCCCCGCCGACATGGCCGAGCGAGTCGAGAAGTTCCGCGGCATCACTCTGCCCATCGATGAAGGCGTCGGGCAGCTCCGCGACTTGCTCGAGGAGTTGGGGATTGCTCGCAACACGCTGGTGTTGTTCTTCTCGGACAATGGCGCCTCGGCCGACTTTCCCAGCGGCAGCGAGGCATTGCGAGGCCGCAAGGGCTCGGTGTACGAGGGCGGCCACAAGGTGCCGTTTATCGCCTGGTGGCCGGGGCGGATCGCAGCGGGGAGCGAGAGCAACGCCCTCGCCATCACGCTTGACGTGATGCCCACCTTGCTTGGGCTGGCGGGTGTCGCGGCGCCGGCAGATCGCCCGCTGGACGGGGTGGACCTATCCCGGTTGTTGCTCCGTGGCGAACAAGCGTTGGAGTCCCGCCGGCTGTTCTGGGCATCGCTCAGCAATGCCGGCAATCGGTCCGAGGCGTTTCGCCAAGGTCCCTGGAAGCTGGTCGTCCAACACCCGCGTTCCACACCGGGCACGTTTGAACATTCCGTGCGCGAACTGTATCAACTCGACCAAGACCCCGGCGAACAGCAAAATCTCGCCTCGCAACATCCGGACCGAGTCGCCGAGATGTCCCGTCAGCTGGACGCTTGGTACGCCGCAACACAGGCCACAGCCACCGCTCAGCCAGGCGGCTGGCCCGCGTCAAACCGCAGGGAAGGAAACCCGAAGCGTTAGAGCGCTAGCGAGGGATAGCAGGGAAGGAAGCCCGAAGCGTCAGAGCCTTAGCGAGGGATAGCAAGGAAGGAAACCCGAAGCGTCAGCGAGGGATAGCGTCGCTAATGGGCCGGCGCGGGCTCGGGAGGCGTTACTTCCCTTTCGTTTCGAGAGCCTTGTCGATCTCGCGGCGGAACATCGCGCCAAAGAGCTTGTTCATGGCGTTCTGTGCCACTTCGCTGTCGCCTTCCGGCAGTGGCCAGTGGATCTGCAACGATTCAGCCAATTGCTGCAAGTCCTTCATGAACGCATCCTTGTCCTGAGGTTCGTGGCCGCTGTTGAAAGCGATTTTGCCTTCACGGTCGATCACAATGATGGACGGATAGCCCCGCACGCTATAGCGTGCGGCCGATGCGCCGTCGGACACGGACGAGCCGCGATCAATCCCGGTCGCCGTATTCCAACCCATTTCCCTTTTCAACTTGCGGATTTGATCCAGATCGCCATCGGGCGTGTGGATCCCGAGGAATATCACGCCTTTTGCTTGATACTTCTCGGCCAGTTCCTGCATCAGGGGAATGCTCTTCACGCATCCGCCGCACCAGACCCCCCAGAAATCGAGCACCACGACGCGTCCACGAAAGTCCTTTAGCGCGCGGGGCGTGCCGTCCGTCCAGGCTGCGATTTCCCATTCGGGAGCGGCTTGCCCGACGGCGATCGCTTCCCTGGGTTGGGGGGCGATGGCTGGTGGAGCCAAGGTTGTTTTCAAACGCAACGTCGTCTCCACATTGTTGGCCTGTTGGGAGCTGACAACGAGTTTGTGACTCGCGTTCTGCCCCGGATACATCAACGTCACGCCGACCATTCCGGCGGGGAGATTTTTGAGAATGCCGCGTCCTTCGGCATCGGTTCGGACCGCCATTCGCCGCAGTGCGTAGCTGTCCATGGGCTCTGCGACGGCTCCCGCGACGGGGCGACCTTGCTGGTCGACGACGCGGATGGGAAGCCAGCGGCCGGCCTTCAACGTGAACGTGCCCACGTCGATCGACTCGGCCTGCTTCTTTGGCAGTGGGAAGTCCGGTGAATCGTTGCAGGCGAACCCATCCTTGTTGAAGCTGAAGTTCAGAACTGTGTCCGGACTCTCCTCAAGGAGTGGCACCCGCAGCCGGAATTTCCCATCGGCATCGGTTATCGCGGTGACGGGCCATTCTCCGCTTCCTCCTCCTTTCGTTCCGCCGGAAATCCCCACGCGGACATCGGCAATCGGCTTGCCGGCAGCATCGTTGACCTTGCCGACAAATTCCTGGTGTTCATATTTGATGCGAGCGAGCTCGAACGAGAGCAGCGGAACTCCGTTCGTCAAGGTGACGTTCGCATGGGCAATTGTCGCCTTGGCGCCCCGTTCGTCGATCAGCTCGGCTTTCCCGGTGACCGGGTCCGAACGGACCGTTTTCACGTGGCTCATGTCAAACCCCGAGTCGACGAGGAACTCGGTCGTAATCGGGCTTACTTCCGGAATTCCTTGGGCCCGCGAATGCCCACTGACGTTGAGAACAAATTTTCCTGACGTGCCGCATTGGGTGAACGTACCCCGGCCGTGCTGGTCGAGCGAGGTTGTGCTGGTGATCAACGGCATCACAAATGAAAGGAACTCTCCCTTGAGCCACTTTGCTCGCGCATCGTCGTCGTCGACTTCGTTGATCGAGACGATCAGTCGCATGCTTTCCAAGCTCCCCTCTTTGACCGTCACTTGCACTGGCCACGCCGGTCCGCGTTTCACCTCGAGGTCGAGTGTGGCCACTGGCTGGTCGACCGACGTTGCCAGGGCCTTCGTAAGGGCCGCCGGGTTCAGCCAATACCCTGCCTTGAGCTCCGGATACCAAAGTCGCAGGCTGCCAATGGGCACCTCTGTTTGGAATCGCCCGGTGGCATCGGTCGTGGCGATCAGCAGTTTCTTGTCGGGATTTGGTTCGCCGTCGATCAGAAAGCGAAGGTTGGCTCCGGCGACGGGCCGTTTTGAATCTGCTTCCACCACCGATCCGACGACGTAGTACTTGCCTTTCGCCAACTCCCCATCGCCGTTTGCGTCGTCGTTTTGTGGGGCTAATGGAGAGGCGTCCTTGACGCGACTTGGCGGATTTGTCGCAGGCCGAGTAGCCTTGGCTGGGCCCTTGGTGGCGCCTTGCGTCTGCTGCGCGTTTGGATTCTCGTGAGCGCGCGCAGGGAGCAAAAACAGCGTTGCAACGCCAACGATTGCCAAAAGATACCACGCCCTACGGGACACACGGGACTTGACGCCGTCGGTGGCAAGCATCTGAAACCTCTTGATGAGTGACGAGGAACTGCCGAACGTCAGCCCCAAGGCTGGTTGTGGGAGTTGCCGAGTTTGAACGAAGTCCACGACCTTGAGCAGCGTTTGGGCATACGATTTCCTGGACCCGGACAGCTTTTCCAAGACGATGGCATCGCAGCTCGCCTCGGCCGCGCGGCTCAGCTCTCGCCGGGCGAACCAAGCCACCGGGTGCCACCAGCACAACGTCGCGACACAGAAACCGAACACGTTGGTCCAATGGTCTCGACGCGCGCAATGGGCCAATTCGTGAGCGAATACGTGCCTCAGTTGATCGTCGTCCAGAGAGTCGACCAGTGCTTGCGAGAGAATGACCCATGCTCCTCGTTGCTTCGCTGGGGCAAATAGGTCCACCCAGACCATCGGGGAGACGGCGGCCTGCACCATGGCCAAATTCGGGACGGCTCGCGGCCCTCCAAAGATCCTCGCTACGTCCTTGAGCAATTGACTCGCACGCTGAGGATCTTTCAGATCGCCGGGCTTGTTGTGCGCTGGGTTCGTGAAAGTCGTACGCAACAGGCGCCGCACGCGAAGCGTCTCGCGGCTGGCCGCCGCCCAAAAGCATGCCGTTACCAACAGGCTGAGCGACACGAACCCCGCGATCACGGTGCCCAAAGAGCGCGTAGTGCGCCCGTTGCTTATGGACTGGTTGGCTGCGCGTTGCGGTGACCAGCGCGCCGCGGCATCCATGGTGAGCGGGAGTCGGTCGGTCCCGGTGACGCCGGCCGAGCTCGGCCGTTCTCCGCTCGTGCTATCGCGGCTCAGGGAGTCGAAGGCACGCGGCGCGGCGTCGGCCGCGCGGAGCGTGTCACGAGCGGCGCTGACTGGGGACCACGGCGCGGCATCAACACCGACATCGACAGTAAGCCAGGCCGGCAGCACGGGAACTGCCAACAGCGGCGGAGTGATAAGTTTCAGCAGCACGAGGAGCCAGATTCCGTGGCAGAGCGCGGGCCGCAGGCGGACGACTCGGATTTGACAGACGCACCAAACGAATGCCGCGAGCGGAAAAGCCAAGCAAAGATTCCACCCCAGGAGCGTAAGAGTGTGACTCATGGCTTTTGCTCCTCGTCGCTGATTTTCTCAATGACCTTTTCGATCGCTGCGCGGTCCCGTCGGCTGAGCTTGGTCTGATCGAGCAACGAGAGCATGAGCGGCGCGAGTGATCCACCGAAGTGACTTTCGGCGAGGCGTTTCAGGTGCCGGCCGACAAACTCTTGCCGCGCCATCGTGGCGCGAAACTGATGGGCAAACCCGCTTTTGTCGACTTCGACGTAGCCCTTCTCCATCAAACGATCCAGAAAGCTCTTCACGCCGCCATGGAGCGAGTGTTCATGTCGTCCATAGATCGCGATGACAATCTCGCGAACCGGCGCCCCGTCCGGCCGTTCCCAAAGCACCTCCAGTACGGACAATTCCGCATCCGTCACGTCGTCGTACGGGTTCACCATCTCTCGCTCTCCCTCCGCAATTGCGCCAAGTTGACGCTGGCCCGCTCAATCGCCGCCTAATGCACGTCGCATGAGAGTTTAATGCAGCGTGCATGAGAGTCAAGGGAGAAGCGGAAAAAACTCACGGATTGCGTTGGGGCGGTTGGGCGAGCGCAACTAACCCACGAGCAGCGCGTTGCCCGCCAACGTGGACAGCGAATGTTGCACCACTTGCTGACACGAGGCGTCATCGAGTTCCGATAGAGAGCGGCCTTCGCTGGAGACTTGAAACTGCCCGTTTCGAACAGCAGTTCGAAACAGCGAAACCAGTTGGGCTTGCGAGACTTGGCCGTTGAGCTGTGGCAGCAGCCACCTCGACACTGGGTCAAGTTGCAAACTTTCATGCAACCGACTGGTTACCGGTAGCCCTTGAGCGGCCTGATCCCTGGCCAACGGCGTTGCCTGCGGATGAGGTCCCGATCGGGAGACGAACCCAGGCGGGTCCACCATCGCGCGAAGCACGCCTTTGCTGACCATAGTCAGCATATCCGACTCGATTCGCTGCCGGTCGGCCAACCGTCCAGCGGAGGCGGAAAGCGCCCGATCAGCCAATTCCTGCATGGCCATCGCTCCAGGAAACCTCTTCGCAAGCGCTGCCAGCGCATGTTTGATGACGGGCAGGCAGGTTGAAATGGTGCCTCCCAAAATGCTCCACTCAACCTCTTCGTGAGAGTCAAGATCACAACCAATCAAGTCCAACGGCTCGGCCAGCGACAGGTGAAGGGCGTTGAGCCGAGTCGGCTGAATCACGCGGCTTGGACGCAATTCGCCGTGGCAGAGCAACGAACAACGAAACGAGCGTGCCCTCAGGAAGTCCATGTACTGCTCTTGGCGAAGAAATGACGCCTGCGCCAAGATGGCGGCCGTCGCCTCTTCGAAGTTCCCGTGCAGCATCATTGGAAACTCCACTTCTCCCAAGTACTGCAGTCCTGCCGCCGTTGCGCGTTGCACAAACTCGCTGAAGTACAGCGGCTCATTCACTTCTTCCAGATGCTCATGATAGAGGTAGGCGTCGGATTGACTAGCCAGAATCTTCGCCTCCTCAGCCAACACGATCCGATACGCTTCGCTTCCGGAGTCTGCGGCATGAACCAGGAAGTCCAGCAAGCTTCGCGCCTGTGAGATTCTTTCCTGAGGGCTGGCGAACGATGTCACGTGATAGCGCATCATGTCGCGCACGACGCCGCGAAAATGCCAGCCGGGAAACGTGTTGTAACTTACGTAGAGAATGCCGTTTTGGGCGAGTTGCTCCCTGCCGATGGCCAGGATCTTATCCTGAATCGGCCTGGGGACCCAGGAATAGACGCCATGGCAGATGATGTAATCGAATTCGCCGACTTCGCGATTGACATCCGCAATATCCAGCTGCCGCAGTTCAAGATTGTCCAATGGCAATCGCTGCAATTGTGACAAGCCGTCGGCGATTTGCCGACTGGAAAGATCGATTCCGAGAAATCGGGCGCCAGGCAGGTCTTGAGCCATTGGCATCAGATTTCCGCCAGCGGCACAACCTAGTTCAAGAACGCGCGCCTGCGCGGGGACTGCGGGCTGAATGTCGAATAGCAACGGGACCGCTGCCAAGCTGCAGGGATGCGTATGCCGAATCGGGCCGCTTGGATAGGGGATCTCATCGTATTCCGACGCGGATGACGCGGACGGCGCGGACGATTCGGATCCCGCATTTGACTCGCTCATTCGCCACTTCCGCCTTTCGGCCAGCACTCGCTCGAACATCGCTTGCTTGCGCCGAAGCACCAGATCGTGTTGAGCTGCCAATACAAGCCACTCAGCGATCGGCCCGGCCGTTCGCATCCCCATCCTCATCGACAAGCAACTCCCAGTCGAGCAACTGAGGAGGGTGCAAGAATTGATTGCCGCGCAGCAGCAGCGTATCCAATTCGAGCTCGGATCCGCCATCGAAAAGAGTTTGGCCCGCGAACACCGAGTCGACAACGCGCAAGTAGTCGTCGGCCTCGCCTAGCCACACCTCGGTGCTGGCCTGAACTTGGACGTTTTGCAGCAACACGTTGTCGCGTGACGCGCCTTGACTGACAAGCGTCAGACCTCCAACTCGGATCCCCTGCAATTTGATCTGCCGTGCCGGTGCGCCATCAATTTCAACCTTGAACCTCGCGGGATGCGTGACGACGCCCTCGACCACCAACTGTCCGGCGACAGAGCTTTCGGCCAACTGCACGCTGGACTGCAGTGATGTGCCTGGCGGAAACGAGCTCGCATTGGAGAGATCGAGTGTGTCAGCAACTCGCAGGTCTCCCTGTACGTCAAGCTGCGCCCCTACAACATGGCTGAGTGCGGCTGCTGAGGCATCGCCGGCTACTTCAACGAAACTGGATACGGCCATGCCTCCACCGACCGAGCAACGTTCCACAAGCACAACCTGTCCGGAATTCTCGCTCTCCTTAAAGAGTGGATTGGAGCTGCTGAGCGACTTGGAGCTCGTCAATCGCAGGTCGCCTTCGACATTCAGATCGCGAACCGTGACGCGCGACTGAGGGAGCCTGGATGAGACCGACGGCAAAGTGCCCGTTGGTCCGGCGCTCAATTGGTACGTAACGTCAAAGAAGCTGTCGACGACAAAGTCGCCGCCAACCGACAATCCACTCGCGAGAACCGCTGCTGCGACGCCGTCCAGCACGACGGGCGAACCATCATCTCCCAAACTCGAGATTCGATAGGCGATGTCGAAGAAACTATCGACTTGAAAACTCCCGCCAATTTCAGAATCTTGAGCCACAACTTGCACTGAAGGAGCTGAGATGTGGATGCTTTCCGTCGCTACATCGCCCGCTTCAGCGAGATAGCGGATGCTAAAGGAATTGTCGGCGACAAAATTGCCCGTGATCGAGCTGTTCACTAACTCAACGTTGGAGCCAGTCACCAAATCGATTGGGGGAGAAGTTGCCTGGACATCCTGTTCGAGCTGATTTTCAACTCGCACATCGCCCTCGACCACCACTTCATTCAGCACGTTCGTCCCGCTGTCGTTGATCTGCAGCATCAGAATCGGCGAGGACTTGTCGATGCGTTTGGCAACCGTCACCTCCTTGAGCCGCGTGCTGCTGCCACTGCCGAGCCCCTCGATCTGGACGGCGCCCTCCACGCGGCTGGACTCGACACTCGTGCTCGAGCTGCCCGACACATGCAGGATCAAGGCCGGTGAGGATTTGTCGATGTACTTCGGCGAGATCTGCACGTCGTGCAGTTGAGTGCTGCCGCCGGCCCCTTGAATCTGCACCGCGCCCTCGACGACCACGTCGTCCAGCGTGTTGGTCTCGCTGTCGTTGATCTGCAGCATCAGAATCGGCGAGGACTTGTCGATGCGTTTGGCAATCGTCACCTCCTTGAGCCGCGTGCTGCTGCCACTGCCGAGTCCCTCGATCTGGACGGCGCCCTCCACGCGGCTGGACTCGACGCTCGTGCTCGAGCTGCCCGACACATGCAAACCATCCAAATCCATGTCGGACATCCGCACCGACGAGCGCAAATCTCCGCCGGATTTCTCCAGTTGAATGTCAACGGTCTGAGCAGCGATCCGCGACAGATGCACCGCTCCACCGCCACCGCCGACGATGCTCAAGTCGCCATCCAAGTCCGCATCGGACATGTCGAGCGTCGAGCCTTCGCCGTTGCCGCTCTTGTTGGCCAACAACTGAACCGTTGCCTCGCCGGCCGTGAGTCTACTCGCGGACATGGACGCTCCCACGAGCACCACATCCAGGCGTCCGTCCAAATCCATGTCGGACATCCGCACCGACGAGCGACCGTCGCCGCCTTGCTCT
>JAGQPF010000762.1 GCA_020426845.1 Planctomycetales bacterium | reverse complement strand
TATGGCGGCGCCGTGAGTTTAATTTCGTGGAGCGGCTCGATGTTCGAGTATCTCATGCCGCAATTGATCATGCCGAGTTACCAGAATACCTTGTTGGAGCAGACCTGCAAGGCCGTTGTGTCGCGCCAGATCGAATACGGTCGACAACGTGCGGTGCCCTGGGGTATTTCCGAGTCCTGTTATAACGCCACCGATATGCATCACGTCTATCAATACCGGGCGTTTGGCGTCCCCGGGCTTGGCTTTAAGCGCGGGCTGGGAGACGACCTGGTCATCGCGCCTTACGCCAGCGCGCTGGCGCTCACCGTGATGCCGCGAGAAGCCTGTCATAACTTACAGACCATGGCTACCAATGGATTCTGTGGCGTTTACGGATTCTACGAGTCGGTGGATTACACGCCCTCACGCGTGCCTCGAGGGAAGAATCACGCCATCGTGCGCACATTCATGGCGCATCATCAAGGCATGAGCCTGTTGGCCTTTGCGCATGTCCTGCTCAATCGGCCGATGCAGCGCCGGTTCATGTCTGCCCCCCACGTACGGGCGACCGAATTGTTGCTGCAGGAGCGTGTGCCGAAGAAGGGAGCGACGTTGCATCCGCACGCGGCGGAAGTGAGCGCCGCCGCGCGGCCTGCCGCTACGGAAGGCGGTGCCATCATGCGCGTGTTTAGCGACCCGAACACGCCCATACCTGAAGTGCATCTGATGTCCAATGGCAGGTACCACCTCATGGCGACTCATGCCGGTGGCGGGTACAGTCGCTGGCGTGATCTGGTCGTGACACGTTGGCGCGAGGACGTCACGTCCGATTGTTGGGGCACATTCATCTACTTGCGTGACCGCGACTCTGGACGGTACTGGTCGACGGCGCATCAACCGACATTGCGCAAGGCCGATCACTATGAAGCAATTTTTGTGCAGGGGCGCGCCGAATATCGGCGGCGCGACCAGGGGATTGAAGCGCACACTGAGATCAGCGTGTCACCTGAAGACGATGTTGAAATCCGACGCGTCACGCTCACCAACCTGTCGAGTCGTACCCGTCACATCGAGGTGACGAGTTACGCGGAGGTCGTATTGGCGCCATTGAATGCCGACCTGGCCCATCGATCATTCAGCAACCTGTTCGTGCAAACTGAAATCCTGCCGGACCGTCAGGCGATCCTCTGCCGGAGGCGTGCCCGCACCCCGGGCGAGGCCATGCCATGGATGTTTCACCTGTTGGCCGCGCCCGGGGCTGTAGCCGACGAGCCCTCATACGAGACGGATCGCTCCAAATTCATCGGGCGGGGCCGAACGGCGGCCAACCCTGTGGTGTTGGAGAGCGATGATCGTGCGTCGACGTTGTCGAATACGGATGGTTCGGTGCTCGATCCTATCGTGGCCATTCGCCGCACCATCGCTGTGTCGTCCGATGAATCGTCGATCGTGCAGATTATCTCCGGTGTCGCCGACACCCGGGAGGCCGCATTGGCGTTGCTTGAGAAATATTGTGACCGGCACTTCGTTGAGCGTGCCTTTGAAATGGCCTGGTTCCAAAGTCAGGAGGTGCTGCGTCATCTCAACGCCACCGAGGCGGAGGCTCAGGTCTATGGTCGTCTGGCCACCTCAGTCATTTTCGCCAATGGCTTGCACCGTGCTGCACCGAGCGTCATTGCCCGCAACCAACTGGGCCAGTCAGGGCTTTGGCGATTTGTCGTCTCGGGCGATCTGCCGATCGTGCTGCTCCGCATTGGC
>JAGQPF010000676.1 GCA_020426845.1 Planctomycetales bacterium | reverse complement strand
TCTCGCGGCCCGCGACCGGGCGTGCGCCGCGCAGGCCATGTGGCTGCTGGAACAACGCGGCGTCGATCCCGGCTCGGATGCCGTGTTCAAGCTCGCCAGCGAGGCCGGCGCCGAAGTGCGCGCCGGCCTGCTGCAGTACCTGGAGGCGCGGCGGCGCAGCCTGCTGGCCGGGAACGCGCGGCCATGAGCGGCGAGCCACCCCCGCTAGGCGCGGCAGCCACGACCAGCTCGAGGCCGGCGCCCGTCTCGCTGGTTTGCACGGAGCTCGGCGTCGGCGGAGCGGAGCGCTGCGTGGCCCGTCTCGCCATCGGGCTCAACCGCCAGCAGTTCGAGCCTGAGGTGATCGTGCTCGCCGGAGCTCCGCCCAAGGGGCGCGATGCGCTGGCGGAGCAGGTCGCGGCAAGCGGGACGCCCGTGACATTTCTGAATCTGACCAGTCCTTGGCAATTTCGCCGGGCGCGCCGACAACTGCGCAACCATTGGCGACAACAGCCACCTGCCTTGATTCAGTCGTTCCTATTTCATGCCAACATGCTGTCACTGCTCGCCGCGCCGCGTGGCACGCCCGTCTGCACCGGCATACGGGTCTCCGACCCACGTCGCTGGCGGCACTGGGCCGAGCGCTGGGCCAGCCGTCGCGCCAGCCGCATCGTCTGCGTCAGCGACTCGGTGCGCGAGTTTTGTCGCCAGCGTGCGCGTTTTCCCGCCGAGAAGCTCGTCGTGATCCCCAACGGCATCTCCCTACAGGGGTTGCCTGCTCCGCCGCACGGCGAAGCCAGCCTGAACGGACGGCCGATCCTGCTGTGTGTCGGCCGGCTCCATTACCAGAAGGGCTACGATTGGCTGTTGGGGGCGTTGACGGCTTGGCTGCGCGAACTGCCCCAGTACGACGTCGTGTTGGTTGGGGACGGCCCGGACCGCGCGAGCCTGACGCAGTTGACGGAGAAGCTCGGCATCGGCGGCCGCGTGCGGTTCGCGGGCCAGCAAGACGACGTGCCTCGCTGGATCTCCGCCTGCGAGTTGCTGCTGCTCCCGTCGCGTTGGGAGGGGATGCCGAATGTCATCTTGGAGGCGATGGCGGCGGGCAAACCCGTGCTCGCCTCGCAAGTCGACGGAGTCGCTCAGCTGCTTGGCCCCGAGCTTGCCTCCAGTCAATCGGCCCCGTTCGGCGACGACCAGGCCTGGCGGCAACGGCTCATTCAGCTAGCGTCGAATGCAGAGCTTCGCCAGCAGCTTGGCGTCGCAAACCGCGCCCGCGTCGAGGCCCACTTTCAGCAACATCAGATGATTGCGGCCTACGAGTCGCTATTCCATGCGTTGTTGTGAGGCTCTTCAAACTGTTACTTTTTGCGCGGCTTCCAATAAGCTGGCCACACGATGTGCTGGGATTCGTAGCGAGGCCACTCCCAAGCGGGCCAGAGCGGCTGTTCGTTTCGCACGTCGTGATGAAATGCAATCATGGCATCGCGGAGCTCGCGAAATTTGGCAGGGTGAGTTGCCTGCAGGTCCCGCTGTTCCGCGATGTCGTTGCGGAGATTGTAGAGATGAAAGTCCTCCAGCTCCGCCTGCTTCATCGCTTCCGTCTCTCCCTCGGCAATCTCGCCGCTCGGTTTGGGGCGCGGAGACGTCAGCTCCGCCACCAACTTCCAATCTCCATCTCGCATCGCCACGCGAATGTCGCCTTGGGCGCGATGAAACTGCCAATACAGCGGCTTGGTGCGCCGCACAGGCTCGCCGCGAAACAACGGCGCCACGCTCACCCCGTCGAGCGTGCGGTCTGCCGGCGGCTCAACACCGGCGACGTCGCACACCGTGGGCAGCCAGTCGACGCCGCTGACGGGCGTGTCGCTCACCGTGCCCGGACGAATCACTCCCGGCCACTGCATGATGCCGGGGACGCGAATGCCGCCGTCGTACAAATATCCCTTCTTGTCGCGTAGCGGCCCGGCTGAGCCGTGAGGATGAATGGCCGTGATCGCCGGGCCGTTGTCGCTGGTAAAAATCAACAAAGTGTTGTCGCGGAGCTTCAATTCGTCGAGCGTATTGAGCAGACGAGCAAAGCCCGCGTCGAGCTGACTGACATTGCCGTGGTGCCCCGCCTGGCTCGGCGACGCGTCCGGATAAAGTTTGGCGAACTGTGGGTCGGTCGCGATTGGCTCGTGAGGCTCGTGGAAACAAACATACATGAAAAACGGCGAGTCAGGTCGCCGCGACTCTCGCAGCCAGCGGTCCGCCTCCGCCGCGACCAGGGCGGCCGAAAAGCCATCCAGTTGTCCCGCCGGCTTGCCGTTGCGGAAGAAATTGAACGGATTGGCATGATTCGGCAACGCGTTGTTTTGCGTGGCGAACCAATGGTCAAATCCATGTTCTCCGGGCTGAGGCTGGCTCGCATCATCCAAGGCGCCGCTCAAGTGCCATTTGCCCACTTGGCAAGTTTGATACCCGGCGCGCCGCAGCAATGTGGCGATCGTCAATTCGCTCTTGCGCAGATGCATCGGACTGTAGGTGGGAATCCAGTTGTAGATGCCCACACGAGTTGGCGTGCGGCCCGTCATCAAACCGGCCCGTGAAGGCGAGCAGTTCGCGGCGGCCGCATAACAGTCGGTCAACCGCAGCCCCTGTTTGGCGAATCGATCCAGCGTTGGCGTCTTGATGCGAGGATGACCGTAGCACGCTAGGTCTCCGTAGCCCAGGTCATCCGCCAACACAATGATGATATTGGGCCGGTTCGACTCGGCCGCATTCAGAAGTGAGGGAAACGTCGCGGGAAATGTCGCGGAAGATGTCGCGGCAATCGTCATGGCGGCCACGCACCACAGCCGCCGCCGCACAACGCCCGATCCGGCAATGGTAGTGAGGGCTTGTTGGGCGTTCTTCAACAGGCTGTTCGACAACATGCTCGCTTTCCTTATCGTGGGGTCGGCCAACGTCACCGCATCCTCGCTCGTCATCGCGGCGGCGCCGCGGCGGGCTCATCTCCCAACGGCGGAAACGGCAATTGCGGATTCTCGATCAGCTCGCTGACCAGCTTGCTCCACTGCTGCTGGCGCTCCGTTGCCAAGCCATGATTTGTCTCCAGATCATACTTCTTTTGCAGCAATTCCAGCCGGAGAAAGTAGGGCGCCATCTCCTTGCGAACCAGTTCCTCCATCGCGGCAACCGCGTCATCCAATGTCCGCCCGGTGGTCCGCAGCGAAGACAATTTCGCCTGAAAATATTGTTCCGCCCGTTTGCGGACAGCTTCGGTGATGTCAAAGTGCCCCTGCTCATGGGCCAAGAGAGCCGTGTCTTGAGGACGGCCGTTCCAAGATTGATCACGCAGCATCTTGTTCTTGAAGTCCAACTTCGTCAGCACCACCGACGCTGAGCGATCTCGCGTGCGTGAACGATACCGATAGCTATAACGCAGTGTGGTAAGCGTAAATGCCTGATTCGACTTCCCCTCCGGCACCTTGGCACGAAAGTCACTGATCTGGAGCGGGCCAGCCTCATAATCTCGACTGTCCTCCGCATGCAGCGCTCCCATACCGCCGAGGAGAATCGCCAACGCAGCGCACCCGGCAGCCTGCCGCAGCGGGCGCGGGACTCTGATCCACGCAAATGGTCGACCGCCCATCAACGCACCCACTGCTTGGGAAAGCCGTCCAGTGCGGACTCGTCCGTGGGTTGCCAAAGCGCCAGGCTCTCAATCCGACCGGCTAGCTCGACGTCCATTTGCGTGATTCCGCCAACGCGATGTGTTTGGAGCAACACGGTCACTTTGGCGTAACCGACTCTCAAGTCGGGATGATGCCAAGCCGCCTCGGCGAGAAATCCAATGGCCTGGACCAGTTGCATGGTGTGCGGCCAACCGGGTGTGACATAGGTACGCGAGAGCCACCCGTCACGCAGCTCCCATTCGCCCAGGTTCTCCAAGGCCCGTTGAAGCTGCTGTTCGTCCAACAGTTGCGAATCGGACATGGCAACTCCAACGGAGGTAGGGATGAGGTGGGAACGGAGCTTGGTACAGCGGGAAGACAGTCGGACGTTGCGACACAAACGTGACACTGCCACGCGGCGCCATCCCGCATCGGCAGTATACCGTTTGGAATCGGTCCCCTCCAAACGCACACGACGTGACTGAGATGAGCGATGTCAGCCTGTGAACTCGCTCGCCAGCGCCGCCACCTCTGGTCGCGAGCCGCCGTAGCTGACAATCGCCACCTCCAAGCCATAGCCAGCAGCGGCAACTAGTTTGAGTGCGCGGCGGATCGCGTGCAAAATCCACTCGGCGCGGTTGCCGAACGCACCGCCGCCAAGCAGCGTCAGAAACAGCTGCCGCGAGGGCCCCGCCCGCTCAGGCAGCAATGCCGCCCAACAGGTCGCCTCGTAGGCGGACTCCAGCACCAGCTGTGCAAGCGGACGCCACAGCTCGTCGTCATGTTCCGAGTACGCCACTGGAGTCGCCGAACAGTACGCCTGCGTCACACAATGCACAGCATCGTCGAGCGTCACTTGCGTGTTCCACTGCAGGCCAATCCTCAACAAGCCACGCAGCTCGTTCAACTCAACGTCCAACATGTCGCCCAACGTCGCGCCAATGCGTTCCAGTCCTTCCCGCGTCGGGAGCAGGTACCCATTGATCGTTTTCCAAAGCTGCCCGTCGCCATTTCCCAAACGCTCTCCCAGTTCGGCGGCGCAGTCGATCTGCTGATCGACCGACTGCCCAAGCTGGTCACCACAAGGCACAAAGTAGTTTCGGTAGATCGTGCCCGCACCTGCGGCGATTGCGCAGGCGGGTCCCTGCGTTGCGTCGTACTCGTAGATGTCCACGCCATGTTCGGGAGTCATCCTCGGCGAGACCATCTCCAACAGATTGAATTGGGATGCGACTTGGAACAACGCCCCCGCGTTGTCGGGATCGGTGTGCAATTGCTGCACGTCCGCCACGACCTCGCGCAGCCGCAGCGCCCCGGCCGGCGGGCGCGCCTCAATCACACGCTCGCGCAGCTCGGACAACGTCGGCAGCTCGAGCCTTCCCAAGACCATGGTCCTGCCGGTGACTCGACTGACCAACGCTCCGCCGTCAAGCCACAACTGTTGGCGGACTTGCTCCGGATTCTGCTCTTCAAAGCCTGTCAGTTGCTTGAACCACATGGGAGCTCCCGAATTCAAAGTTCGCCTCGAGAATCTGGCGGCTGCCAGAAATGCAAAAGCGGCGCCACGTTGGGGATCTCGACAAGCGACTCCCAAGGATCTCCGCCAGCGCCGATCGGCGCCGCAACGAGCGACTCAATGGGACACCCGAGCAAATCCATTGGCGCAAATCCCAGCGCCAAGGCCGGAGTCGTCGTCACCATCCGAAACAGTTCAGCCGGGGACACGCTCGGATGTCGCTCGGCAGCACAGCGCAACTCGTTCCACACCGAAAGGTCAGGGTTGGACGCCCGAGAGTCAGTGCCGAGGGCCACCGGGACACCGGCAGCCAACAACGAGGGCAACGGATGCTCATCGTGTCGAAAAAAGGCGTGTGTTCGGGGGCAATAGACCACGGTCATCCGGTCGCGGTGTTGCGATAGAAGCTCGATCTCGCCGTGACCCAGGTAGTTGCCGTGAACAACCAAAGTACAAGGCGCCCGCGCGAGCTGCTGCAGCACATCAATGCTCCCCCGCGGCTGGTCAAAGACACGCTCACGCCAGACGCCAAACGACTCCAGCAGCTCGCGAAACGCGCCGCCGCCCGACGCCAGCAATTCGAGCTCCTCGCGAGATTCGGCGAGGTGCATCGCCAACGGAGCACCGGTCTCGCGGCAGAGTTGGCAGGCGCGGTCCACCAACTCGGGAGTTGTGGAGTATGGCGCGTGAGGACTGAGGCCGGCGCGCCAGGGCGTCGCGTTCGATAAGTG
Organism: Planctomycetales bacterium; assembly: GCA_020426845.1. GTDB lineage: Bacteria > Planctomycetota > Planctomycetia > Pirellulales > Pirellulaceae > JAGQPF01. The sequence goes on along the minus strand of JAGQPF010000676.1, from coordinate 20,980 downwards.
GCGACTCGCAGTCTGGATCAAGTCATCGACCCGCGCGACGTCCAAGGAAAGCAATTCCAACATCGCCACGCCCGGGCAAGCCGACGCATCCTGACGAGAGATCCAATCGGGAGACCAGGGCAGGGTAGTGATGTCCCCCACTGTAGCAACCCCCGCCCGCCGCGATTCCGCCAGCCCCGCCAAGTACGATGCCCGCCGCTGGCCCTCGGTGTCGGCCGCGCGGCGATGGCGAACCACCTCCTTGATCCAAGCTGGAAGCGACATGCCCGGCTCACCCAGCGGCTCCGTCAAGTCGCTGAATTCGAGGTGGCAATGAGCGTTCGTCAGGGGCGGCAGAATGGCGAAGTCGCCCAGATCGTGGGGAGACCCTGTCGACTCATTGCGCCCCACGGCAACCACTCGCCAGCCACCGTCCCACTGCGCCAACGTCAGCAAGCCCGGCGTCGCGCGGGGAACTCCGCCGGCCAGTGAGAACATCCAGCGGCACTGAATCGCAATCATCGAGCGGTGTCGTGGCACTGTGTGATGTTACAGATGCCTGTCGTGGCACAGGCTGCCAGCCTGTGTCTATCGTGGCACACACCTATTTTGGCAATCGGCACAAACGCTGAAACTATCACAGGCTGCCAGCCTGTGCCACGCCTAAGCGCCCACCATGTTGACCTGTTGAGATGGAGGCACTCGCGACTCGTCGATGCGGGCAATTGCGTCCGACAGCTCCTCCTCCCGATAGCGATCGTAGGGCAAGCGACGGAACCAATTGAGCAAGGCGACGCCCACAATCAGGCCCAGCGCCAACATGGTCCAATGGTAGGACACCTCGCCGTCCGCCGACGCGGTGGCGGTTCTCGAGAACCACACGGTCATCCCGTTGTGCGTGGCATGGAACAGCACCGCCGGAATGATGCTCCCCGACTGAACAGCCACGAAGCCGATTACCAGGCCGAGCGCCGCGGCGGAAAGTGACTGCTGCAAGATGCCGTGCGTGATGCCAAACAGAATCGCCGTGACACCGATGGCAGTCCACTTTCTTCCCATGTGCCGCAGGCCGGAGAGAATAAAGCCGCGGAAGGCGAGCTCTTCACACACAGCGGGAATAATCGCAATCACCAACAGCACATTCCAGAACGGCGCCGTCTGAATTTGCTCGGCAATCGGTGCGAGCTGAGCGACCGTCGTAGGACTGATCGGATACAGTTGCTTGATGCCGATGTTCAGCCAGACCGACGCGGGGTGCAGGGCCATTGCCAGCAGCACCGCCAAGGGAATGGCGAGCCATCGGTTGGGAGGCAACAGCCGAAGGGTCCGCAGCGGCGACCGGGTGAGCATGATCGTCATCAGCAGGGCTGGGGTCAGGATGAACGCGACCTGCGTCACCAGTGCCATCATCGCGAAGCCCTTCCACGAGTCCGGCGACCCCGAGCTGAAGCTGCCGAAGAAGCGAATCACCAGCAGCAAGGTGGCGCAGAGCAGCGCCTCGGAGACCGATGGGGTGTCGCGGCGCTCGCGAATCACGTGCCGCAACCACAGCCCCAGTCCCCACCGCTCGCTCTCGCGGAACATCACCGATTCCTTGTGGAACTGGTCGACGGCCCAGCGAATCGCCAGCAGGCAACAAACCCCGGTCACGATCGCAACCGGCGGCAGGTAGACGAGCGCCGTCAGGTACTCGCCTTCGATCAGTTTTCTCAACAACAGCATCAGGCCTGTCACTGGCACCAGCGCCGTGCCGAGCTCAAGCTCCACGGTCATCGGCAACATCATCAGCGGCAGCGTGACCAACAGCAGCGGCATCAAGTAGTACTGGCCCTCCTTGCTGCTGCGCGCAAACGCGGCAATCGCCAGCGCCATCGCGCTGAACAAAGCGGCGATCGGAATCAATCCCGCCACCAGCCAGAAGAAAGCGTTAAACGGTGGCGGCTCCATCATCATGTCGCCGCCGACCTGCAGCTTACTAATCACGAACAGGCCTGTCATCCCCATGCTGATCAGGTTCAGCAACGAGGTCGCCATGCTGAAGGCCATCACCGTCAACATCTTGCCCCAGACAATCTCGCTGCGCTCCGCGGGGCTGCTCAGCAGTGTCTCCAACGTGCCGCGTTCCTTCTCTCCGGCGCACAGATCCACCGCCGGATAGAAGGCGCCGGTGAGCGCCCAGATGACCACGATAAACGGCAGCAACTTGGACCATTGCGCTGCGCGACGGGTCGACGCCTCCGCCACATCGGCGCTCGCCACCTCGAACGGCTCGGTCACTCGCTCGGGCACATGCGTGCGACGCAGTGTGTCGCGGACCACCTCGTCTCTCCAACGACGCAGCACCTCGTCGACGCGGGCGCGAGCGATTGCCGACCGCTCACGAGCCGTATCGAAGTAGATCGCCGGCTCCGGCACGGAGAATGCGTCAACCGCCCCTTCGTCGGCGCCTTCCTTCGTCGACTTCGCCAGCTTCTCCTGAAAGGCCGAGAGCTCGTCGGCAAAGTTGTTGGGAACCACCACGACCGCTTCGTGCGTGCCCTCTTTGACGAGTCGCCGCGCATGGGACTCGGTGCGGTCCCCGTCTTTCTGCAATTCCAAAGCGAAGCGTGGCCAATCCGCCTCGAGGCAGACACCGGTGTCGAAGTGCTCCTCCGAAACCAGCGGCGGGTCCTTGGGCAGCGAGTCGGTGCCGACGATGAGCACCTTCGACGGCCGCTCTTGCATGAACTGCGAGACTTGAATCCAGTTCAAGCCCATCAGCGGATACAGCAGCAGCGGAAGCACGGCGATCATGAACACCATGCGGCGATCGCGCAACTGGTCGCGTGCCTCGCGAAAAAAGATCAGCTTGACGTTGGACCACTTCATGAGCAGGAGTTCTCCATCGATTGATCTTCGCCCAAGGCCGCCAAGTCCTTCGCCTCGTGATGGTCGTGCATGCTGATCAGGTGGAAGAACAGCTCCTCCAGATCCGGTTGTTCATGGCGTTCCAGCAATTCCGGGATTGTGCCCTCGCTCAGCACGTGCCCGCGGTGCATGATCGCGACGCGATCACAGAGCCGCTCCGCCTCACGCATGATGTGGGTGGAAAAAATGATGCATTTGCCTTGGTCGCGGAGCTCGGCGACCGTTCCCAGCAGCGCCCGCGCCACCAGCACGTCCAAACCCGAGGTGGCCTCGTCAAAGACCAACACTGGCGGGTTGTGCACCAACGCGCGAGCGATGGACACCTTTTGCCGCATTCCCGTCGACATCTTGGAGCCGAGCGTGTCGCGAATATCGTTCATCTGCAGCCGATCGAATAGCGACTCCATCCGCCCCTTCAGCACGTCTCCCTCCAGCCCATTCAGGCGGCCAAAGTAGTCCACCATTTCCCAGGCCGTCATTCGGTCATAGACAGCCGTGTTGTTGGAAACGAAACCGATGTGCCGTCGCACCAGTGAAGGCTGCGTCAGCACGTCGTAGCCGTTGACATGCGCAGAGCCGGAAGATGGCCGCAGGACAGTGCTGAGGATTCTCAGGGCGGTCGTCTTGCCCGCGCCATTGGGCCCGAGCAGCCCGAAGATCTGACCTGGCTGGGCGTCGAAGCTGACACTGTCCAGGGCGACAAAGTGGCCCCTCGCCAGGTCCACATACTCCTTGGTCAACTTCCGCACTTGGATCATGGCGAATCCGAGAAAATTTTTGCACAAGAGAGGGGAGACGGCGCGTGCGCGCAGCCCTGAACGAAACTTATAACACAGAAAGGAGATAAGTTAAGTCCGCGCCTAGCGACTGGCGCGAACGAACTGGTCAAATCAGTTGTGCCGTCGTTGCAACCGATAGGTGCGAACTCGATCGGCAGCGGCTCGTTGAATCGAAGCAACTAGCGTCGGTGGCGCCACCATTGACTTCCCGCAGCAAATTGGACCCTCGTTCCGCCGTTTCGACGCGAAAATTCCGTCCGGCGCCGCTCGTTTTCCCGACGCCAGCGTTCTTGCGGCCTATATTTTTCCATCCCGAGGGCCGGCGTTCTACACGTCGGCGGGAGATATCGCCCAAGCAGCCATTGCAGCCAATGCAGCCAATGACGGAGTGAAAGATGAGTGAATTGACCGAGGCCGATCCGAACGTCACCTCCGCTGCTCCCGTCGTCGGCATCTCGCCCGAGCGCGCCGAGGAGCACTTTCGTCCCCGTCAGCCCAATACCCTGAAGGAAGCGGGGCTGTCTCCCAACGACCTAGAAAGTCTGCTGCTCAAGTTCATTCTTAATGTCTCCAATGCCACCGGGCGCAAGGCGGCCGAGCAAATCTGCATGCCGTTCGGCATCGTGCAGCTCGCGCTGGCCGAACTGAAGGCGCAGCGTTTTGTCCAACATCGCGGCGCGGCCGAGGTGAGTGACTACGTTTACGAGCTCACGGACACCGGCATCGCCCGAGCTCGACATCACCTGGAGAACAGCACCTACTTCGGCTCCGCTCCGGTCACTTTGGACGACTACTGCAAGAGTGTCAACGCACAAAGTTTGCGCAATTATCGCGTGGACGTGCAACACCTCTACGACGCCTTCGACGGCTTGTCGTACGAGCCGATTCTGATCGTCCAGGTTGGCCAGGCAATCAATTCCGGACGCGGACTGTTTCTCTATGGCCCGCCCGGCAACGGCAAAACCAGCGTTGCCGAGCGAGTGATGCGGGCATGTAGCGAGGAGATCTGGATTCCCCGCACCATCTCCGTCACCGGCGAATTGATCCGCGTGTTCGACCCGAGCTACCATGAGCTCGTCGAGCAACCTCGCTCCGAGTCGCTGCTCGACGAGTCGCACGACCGCCGCTGGGTGCGAATTCGCCGCCCGACCGTCGTCGTCGGTGGCGAGCTGACGATGGAGCATCTGGAAATGAGCACGTCAGTGGCCACCGGCGTCAATGAGGCGCCCGTGCAAATGAAGAGCAATTGCGGCGCGCTGGTCGTGGACGACTTCGGCCGGCAACGGGTCGGCAGCACCGCGCTGCTGAATCGCTGGATCGTGCCGCTCGAAAAGGGATTTGACCACCTCACGCTGCGTTCGGGCCGACAGATCCGAGTGCCGTTTGACCAACTGCTGGTGTTCGCCACCAACCTGGAGCCGAAGGATGTCGCCGACGAGGCATTCCTGCGGCGGATGCCGTTCAAGGTCGAGATGCGCTCTCCCAACAAGGAACAGTTTGTCGAACTGCTCAAACAGACTTGCTCGCGGATGAAGATCGAGTGTTGCGATGGCGCGATCGAGCGGCTGCTGGCAGTGCACTACGAGGGCAAAAATCGGCCACTGCGATACTGCCATCCGCGCGACCTGCTGGAGCAGGTGCGGTCGTTCTGCGAATTCCAGCAGATTCCGCTGCAGTTGACTGAGAAGACAGTCGACGTCGCCGCTTACAACTACTTTGCCGGCCTGTAGTCGAGACGCCCGATGGCGGCTAGGGCATCACAGCCAGGACGTCAGATCAAGTCAAGCACCACGGCCAGCGACTCGCCTTCGATCACGCGTGAGAACGTTCGGAGCACGATGACGACGCCGGACTCCGAAGCGAGCACCGTTTCACGGCGCGCGCCCAGCGGATCGGAGATCACGCCCAGCGGCTCGCCGGACTCCACGCGCCCGCCCAACTCGACAGCGGCCTCAAAAAAGCCGGTCATAGGTGACAGGTTGCGGACCTGCATGTGCCCCGCCCCCTCCCGATGATCTTCCACCTCGTGGACGATACGCGACGGTGGCAGTTCACGATCGATCATGCCCAGTTCGGCCATCACATTGAGGCAGCCGTCCAGGTACGCCTGCACACCCTCGGGGCTGCAACGACCGGAGCCGAGGTACTCCGCGTAGATCGCCGGAATCTTGGCATCGCGAGCGATCGACAGCGTACGGCCCTCCAACTTCGCGTCGGTTCCCCACACCAGCGGCAGATTAAAGGCCCGCGCCATACGCCGCTGCTGCTCCAGCACCTCGGGGTCGTCGACCAGCTTGTAGCCCGTCAGCGGCCAGACATCCATGATGTTGCCGCCCGTGTGCAAGTCGATATAAAAATCGGCCCCGCGGATGACGCCGCTCAACTCGTGGGCAATGCGCTCCGTGACGGTGCCGTCCGGCGATCCGGGGCAGGTGCGAGCCAGGTCGAGGCCATCCTCGGCGCATCGCTCGCCGCGAATGAACGCCGGCTCATTGACCACCGGCGCCACGGTGAGGCTTCCGCGGAGCGCGGACGGGTCAAGCAGCTCGGCCAACTGCCGCAGGGCGACCATCGGCTCGAATTCATCGCCGTGCACGCCTCCCGTGATCAACAGATTAGGCCCCGCCGCGTCGCCCGTGATTGTCTTCGTTTGAACTGCCATCAGTATTCTTTGCTCGGTCGTGTTTCAATTGCGCCCGTTCTGGATCCGGGTGTTGCACCGCTTAGCGAATCTGTCGTCGCTCTCAGGCCCGATCCCTCGCTTACGCTCTGACGCTTCGGGTCCGCACGACTGGATCCGGGTGTTGCCCGTCTTAACAAATCTGTCGTCGCTCATAGGCCCGATCCCTCGCTTACGCTTCGGGTTTCCTTCTAGAACCGATCCCTCGCTTACGCTTCGGGACTGCACGAAATTCGCCGTCACGCTCAATGGTCCGTTGTCACCGACTCGGCGTAGGCCAGTTCGCCAGTGCGGCCATCATAGTATTGAAAGACGACCTGTGGATGCGGGTAAGCGACCCAACGTTTGCCGCCTAGTTGCAACGGCTGGTTGAACACGTTGTTCACCTGCACCACACAGAAGTGCGGATAGAGTCGCTCCAATCGAGGCACGTCGGGGAGAATGTAGCTGCTCCAACGGATGTCGCACTCGCGCGGACCGAACTTCCACTTGCCCGTCGCCGGCCTGTCGCTCTCGTCCAACTTGGGAACGTGATTGACGCTGTTGTGCGGGCCGCAGCAGAACTCCCAAATGTCGTCGGTGATTTTAATGGCGAAGCTATTGTGCAAGTCGCCGGTCATGACAAACACTTTCTTCCCGAGCTTCTCCCACTCGCCGATCAGCAGCTCGCGTTCGGCAAAGAACCCGGTCCATGCCTCCTCCTTGTTGGCTGCGTCCGACTCGAATCCACCCGCGCCGCTGTGGGGAATCATGAACGGCACAGTCGAGATCACGAAGAAGAAGTCCGCGTCGCTTTCGCGCATCGACCTCAGCAGCCACTCGCGTTGCGGCTGTCCCAGCATCGACACGCCCGGTTTGTCACGCTGACGCACGTCGTGCATGTCGCGATCGCCGCGCGTATCCAGCAGGAAGTACTCGCAATTGGAGACGCGAAACTTGCCGTAGTTCCGCCTCCCGATTGAATAGGTCACTTCATCGGTCACCTTCGCCGCCATGTGGAGTTTCAACGTGTGCGCGTCCACAACCTCGACGATGTCGTAAACATACGAGTTCTTGTGACCGTCGTCGTTGTCGTATCGCATGTCATTGGCGCCGGCCTCTTTGGTGCCCCAATGCACATGCAGATTGGTCATCTCGTGCAACGGCAGCTTCGTAAAGTCGGCGTCGGGATCTTTTAGCAGGTCGCTGCCGGCCTGCATGTTTGCCCGCCCGTAGTGAACCGGATGCTTGAACTCCATCGGATTGGCCCAGCCCAGATAGTCGTGCCAGGCGTGCACGCCGATGTCCCGGAAGACCGTGCGGCGATGGCGCTTGCCGGCCTCCGCCGACCCCCAGATGTCATTGACCAGCTCGTGGTCGTCAAAGGTAAAGTAGCTGGGCACATTGCGATGCCACTTGGACAACTCGACACCGCGACTCAAATAGAGTTTGTAGTTCTCCCAGACACCGACGAGCGTCGGCATCGTGGCCACGGACCGAGGCAGCCTCTCCACGCCCTGCGTCAGACGCCACGCCTCGGTTGGGTACTCACGCAGCTCTTCATAGAGCCAATCGCCATTCATGATGTGAAAGTGGGTCTTCCCCGCCCAGTCACGATTCAGATTCTCGTAGGTTGGCGCGCGATGGCCGAGCCCGTGTAGCGGATTCTGATTGGCGCACGACCCGATCTGGAAGCGAAAGTTGAACAAACCATCGGGGTTGTGCTCGTTGGCCGTTTCCTCGCCGCTCGGCAATGTGCGAAAGCTGCCGGGAAGCCCGTGCGGCCGTCCATTCACCCAGATTTGATAGTGATACCGCGTGTCGGAAGCCAAGTCCTCCAGCTTCGCGACGCCCGTGTTGTCGTGCCCCAATTGCGTCGTCGCGGGCTTCGACTCGCTGGACAACGTGTCGGGGCTGACTCCGTATCGCACCGTGAATTCGCCGGGATCCGAGGTTCGTCCCCAGACAACGACCGAATGCGCCGTCAGCTGGCCCAGCATGGGTCCATGCGTGAGCCGAATCGGGTCGCGTTCGGCCAGCGCGGGACTGGTAGCGAGCACACTCAGCGTGGCAAGACAGCTTGCAAGGATGGCGGGGGCGAAGGAGATGCGACGGGGACTCGATTGGAACATGGCAGCGGCTCGTGGCAGGTGTCTTCGGATGGCGTGGCGATTCGGCAGTGACCGGAATCCGTCAGCGGCGACTTAGTTGCCGGGCGGAATAGCGCCCATCACGCGTTGAGCGTAATCGATATTGGAACCGGTCACGATGCCCGAACGTTCGCTGAGCAGAAATAGGCAGAGCTCGGCGACGTCGTCCGGTCGAATCAGCCGACCGAACGGAGACTCTCGCTCCGCTCGCTCGAGCCAGTCGTCGCCGCTCCCTTGCAGCTTTTGAACGACGTGCTCGTTCGGCGTGTTGGTCCACCCCAGTTTAATGCCATTGACGCGAATTCGATCGCGACGCAGGCCGTTGGCAAGATTCTTCGTCAGCGTGGCGAGCGCGCCCTTGGTGGCGCTGTACGACACCAGATTGTCCATGCCGCAGTACGCGGCAACCGAGAGCACGTTGACGATCGAGCCGCCGTTGCCCTCGCGTCGCATGACTCGCACCGCCTCCTGAACCAGCAGGAACGGCGCCCGCACATTGATCCGAAACTGACGCTCCCACAGCTCGACTGTGGTCGACTCGACCGTGCCGCGGTTCGTATCCGCGGCCGCATTGACCAGCCCGTCGACAGCGCCGAACTTTGCGTCGCACTCGGCAATCACGCGCCGGCAGTCCGCCTCCTCGCCAAGATCGCAGGGCACGTACAACGCTTCGGCGCCCAATTCGATCAGCTGCTGCTCCACGGCGCGCCCGCGCGACTCGTTTCGTCCGCAAACCACAACGCCGCGGGCGCCAGCTCGCGCACAAGCCAAGGCCACCGCCTCCCCAACACCCTGTGTGGAGCCGGTGACTACGACTACTTTTCCCGACAGTTCGTTCATATCTTCACTCGGTCCCCATACCGTTCACGCAGTGCCACCTCTTCGTCCGACGTGTTGTACTCGCGGCCGTATCCGTAGCTGCCAGTCTTGAGATTGCCTCGCACGTCGAGCAGCTCGAGATTCGCAAATACAGCGGCGTTGCACAGCGCCACAAAGCCGTCCTTGCCGAACTTGTTCGAACGCAAACTGAGCCGGCGGAGCGTGCCGGACGGCGCCCCGTCGCAAAGTTGACGCACTTGCGCGTCATTTAGGCCATTGCCGCCCAAATCCAATTCCTCGATCTGCGTCAAAACGCTCAATAGATGCGCCAAGTCCAGCTCCCCGCCCTGGGCCCTCAGCTCGTTGCCGGCAAGCCGCAGCGCTCGCAGCTGCCCAATGGCACTCCATTCCCGAAGTGGCAGCAAGATGTCCCCTGTCAGCGCGTTGCCTGTGAGAGCCAACGTCTCGAGCCGCGGCATGTTGACAGCCAACAGCGGCGCGAGCGCCGCGTTCGTGAGGCGACAATTCTCTAGCTTCAATTCGCGCACGCGTGGCAACCAAGACGACTCGGCAATCCGCTGCAGATCCTCGGGGCTCAAGCGGTTGTGGCTCAGGTCAACGATCACAATCTGCTCGGGCAAATCGGCGCTGGCGAGCAGTTCAACATCCTCCGGGCTCTGCAACTGCACGTCCAGGTGCCATAGCGCTGGTTCGCGTTGGCAGATCGCGGCCAGGGGTTCGCCCAGGGCCGTCGTCGGCATCTCGATGCGTTCAATCAGTCCCTTGTGGAAGCAGCGCTTGGTCAGCTTTTTCGCGCCCAATTCGCGGAGCGGCTGCAGCCACTGCTCGCCATACTCATCGAGCAACACGTCGACGCGTTTGCGCGCCTGGCTCCACGCGGGGTCCATCACATCCAGCGACGACATCTCGACCTGCAACCGGATCAGCTCGCCTCGCTCCGCTTGCTGGTCCGCCAGATAGTCGGCGTAAATCAATCGATGAATGTCATTCTGCGGATCGTCGCGCACTTGGCGAACGAACGCGGCGTCGTGTTCCATATCGGGAGCCGGCGGGAAGGGTAGTTGCAAAACGAACCACGACACATCACGATGTGCGTTCGACGAGTGTCGAGAAACGCGGACCCGACCAACCTCGCCGGCCATCAAACTCCCCATCGGCAATCCCAACAACCAACCCTAGGGTGGAGCGGTTGTCGAATCGGGTGTTTCCGCAGGCCTATTGGTGCGTCCGCCCGGACGTGATGATCCAAACCGCGACATTATCCACCATTTCAATTTGTTTGGAAGCAGCGAGACCGTGGCGATTGGCCCAGGTCACTCGCCCTTTCGCTTCCCACGGCATACTTTCCCAGGAGCGGCGAAAACATGTTTGGTGAAAATCTGAGCAAGTTCGGGGGCAAGCAGATCGTCGACTTCGAGCAGGGCGGGTCCTTGCCCGACCCGGCCAGCTCCATTCCCAGGATTCGCTGGGAGTATGATTCCGAGCATGAGCTGGTGGATTTGCTTCGCGAAGTTCTGAACGATCCGAACTCCGAGCAGCTCACCGGACTGGTGATCGGCGCATTCGGAGAGGACATGTACGAGGAGCCGCCCTCGGAAGTGCTCGAATTGCTCGTGCAATCCGCCTCGCGACTGCCCAACCTGACGACCTTCTTTCTCGGCGACATGACCTACGAAGAGAGCGAAGTCTCCTGGATCTACCTCACGGATGTGTCACCGATTTGGGAGGCCTTCCCGCAGCTCAAACACGTGGGGATTCGTGGCTCGAATATGCTGTCACTCGGCGAAATGAAGTTGCCCGAACTCGAGACACTGGTGTTGGAGACAGGCGGCCTTCCTTCGTCGGTAGTCAAAGAAGTGCTTGCCGCACACCTGCCGTCCCTGAAGAAGCTCGAACTCTACCTGGGCGATTCGAGCTACGGTTGGGACGGCAATCTTGACACCGTGCTTCCGCTGATCGATGCCAATCCCTTTCCACAATTGGAGCACCTTGGCCTGCGCGATTCCGAGATCGTCGATGAAATCTGCCAAGCCATCGCCGGCAAGCCGATCCTGCAGCAATTGAAGGTGCTCGACCTTTCGCTGGGCACCCTGAGCGACGAAGGCGCCGAGGCGTTGCTGGCCGGAGGCGGGCTCGAGCATTTGGAGAAGCTCGACCTCCACCGGCATTACCTGTCGGACACCATGATGGCCCGGTTCAACGAGCTGCCGATCGAAGTGGACATGAGCGATCCCGAAGGTCCCAGCGACGAGCGGTACGTGGCCATCGGCGAATAGAAGAGCTTTCGCGCTCATGCCGCGCGCGAAGCGTGTCTCGGCCAGGGCAAAGGGGTTGCGCAGTTCTCCACGAGCGAGGGCGCGCGGCGAGCAGCCGCTCAAGATCGTCCGTAGCATGGGCGCCCTCGCCCGTGCGCGGCCAGCAGCCGCGTACCACCGCCCAAGCCGCTGCCTGGTTAGGGAAATGAGGCCGGCGCAATTGGGTTGCGCAGGTCTGCACGGGCGAGGGCGCACATGCTACGCGCGAAGCGCGTCTCGGCCAGGGCATTGGGGTTGCGCAGGTCTGCACGGGCGAGGGCGCGCGAGGGCGCCCATGCTACGCGCGAAGCGAGCCTCGGCCGGCGCGGTGGGGTTGCGCAGTGCTGCACGGGCGAGGACGCCCATGCTACGCGCGAAGCGAGCCACGGCCGGCGCGGTGGCGTTGCGCAGTTCTGCACGGGCGAGGACGCCCATGCTACGCACGAAGCGTGCAGCCCGCCGGGGATGCGCCGCCACCGAAGCTACTTTTTCAATTTGAGCTGCAGCGTTTGGCCCCGCAGCTCGACGCGCGCTAGAGGCGGCTCAATGGCGAGCACTTTCAGCTCGCGACGGTACTCGCCGACCTTCATCGCTTCGACTTGCCCTTCCCACACCAGCAATGCCTTGAGCTCGTCGACGCGTAGGAACCCCTTGAGTTCAACCGGTTCGCTCGGCTGAATCGTGGCCGTGGAAACGGGGACTGCCTGCAACGGCCTGAGGAACGGGTTTTGACGCTCGGGGAATGGGTATTGAAAGGCCGTATCCGAGGGAGCGTAGCCGGTCTCGGTGATGTCCACTTGCGGTGAGTCGTGGGCGGATCGCGGTTCCTCCCGTGCAATCTCGCTTCCCGCGCGCCGCGCATCGCCGCAGCCAGCCAATGCGCTCACCCCGAAAACTGCTAGCCCCACGAGGAATCGATACCGACGCGCCGGTCCACCGGGCCTCACAAGGGTCGCCTGCGATGGAGGCCCGACTACCTGGGTCTGCTCAAATTCGTTGTCAGTGTGGCGCACGGCTGACTTCAACTCGCTGGCTTGCTTTCGTTATCTCCGGCTTCGGGATCTGTAAAAGGATAGGCCAACGACCGGCCAGCGGTCAGCCAAGCCATTGCGCACTTCTCGCATGCCCCCGGCACACCATCCCGAGCAATAATTCGGAAGATTTTCGCACGCGTTCAAACTGTGACCTACATTTAAGGTTGGAAGGAACGCATCGTGAAACTCAGGCGAGTTTCCCGACAAGGGCAAACCGACCGTGAGGTCGGGACGCAAAGCCATGGGTCTTGACGCATTTCTGCTTCAAGATCGCCAGGTTGCCGAAGGAATCGTTCGCTCCGGTCGCCCCGTCGCCAACGGCGACACCGATCGGCGCTGTCGTGCCGTGCCGCGTCTGAGTGACTCTTCGGAGCCCCCTGCGCTCGCTCGGCGTGGAAGCGTGTGGCGTGCCTGATCGACTGCCGTGTGCGCGGCAAAAACGGTCGATCTGGCCCGTGGCACGCTGTCAGTCCTGAGTTCGACCGAACTGCCTGTGTCCGCACTTCATGGCGCCATTCCATGCAGTGCGCTGTGCGGACACCATCTCCTCTTAGGTGAACGGTCACAGCTGGAGGAGTATCCTCATGCGCACTCTGAGCGCATTCGCGATGAAGCTCGCGTCTCATTGGCAAAACGTCCCCTATCCCTGCGGAAAGTGCGGGCGCGTCATCGACCCCACCTCGCACGCCCCCAACGAGCGCGCCGCGTGGTGCAAGCACTGCAATGAAGTGGCGCACCTCCCGTGCCTCAAGACAAAGGACTGGGTCGCCGGCGTCGTGCTGCTGCTGGCGGTGAAAGTCAACTTCGGCATTTAGCCGACCGCTTGTGGATGGTGGGCGAGGGCGAGAGAGCGAAACATGGTGAGAGAGCGCACGGGGTGAGGAAGCGCACGGGGTGAGAGAGCGCGCCGGGGTGAGGAAGCGCGCCGAGGGGCGAGTGTGAAAGCGCGCCGAGGTGAGAGAGCGCGCCGAGGGGCCGAGGGTAGGAGAGCGAGAGAGCTCCGCCGACGTTGACACGTGCAGCATGCCGCAGCTTAATCGCCGATTCCGGTGCTGCGCAGCCGCCGCGCGCACCTGTCAATCCGACGCGCGTCGCGTGCCGCGAACGCGACGCGCGTCGAGTCCGGCGGTTTGTTTTCAATTCGAGCAAGCTTGGCTTAGAATGGGCACTCCTGCCTCTCTTACCCCCGCTTGCTCATGCAATTCGGCGCCCCTTCACCCACTCCCTCTCCTGCGCACTTCGCGCGCCCGCGTGTCCGATGCGCGCCAACCGGCGTGGTGTTGGCATGCCTGGCGTGTCTGGCGAGTCTGGCAGCGTCTCCAGCGCTTGCCGTCGACTACCTGCGCGATGTCAAGCCTCTGCTGGAGCACAAGTGCTATGCCTGTCACGGTGCGCTGCGCCAGCAAGGCGGCCTGCGCACGGACACCGTCAAGTCGCTCATTCAGGGCGGCGACTCCGGGGCCGCCGTTGTCGCCGGCGCCCCTGCCAACAGCCTACTCCTCGATGTGCTGACCGGAGAGGCGGGATTCCGCATGCCACCGGAAAAGGAAGGCGCGGCACTGTCGCCTGCCGAAATTGGAATCATTCGCGAATGGATCGCGTCCGGAGCGCCGGCGCCCGAGCGAGACGAACCCCAGGTCGGTCCCGCTCAATGGTGGTCGTACCAGCCGCTGCTTCGGCCGCCCGTTCCCGCGGCTGATCCCGCCTGGTGCCGGCAGCCGCTGGACTGCTTCATTGACGCCGAGCGACAACGTCGCGGGCTGTCGCACACTTCCGAGGCGCCTCGGTCCGTCTGGCTGCGCCGCGTCTACCTCGACCTGATCGGCCTGCCGCCAACTCGTGATCGACTGCACGCCTTCCTCGCAGACCAACGTGAGGACGCTTACGAGCGAGTCGTTGACGAGCTGCTTGCCAGCCCTCGCTATGGCGAACGATGGGGACGGCACTGGATGGACATCTGGCGCTACAGCGACTGGTACGGCAGCCGGGGCGGCAATGAGATTCGCTACAGTCAACGACACATTTGGAGATGGAGAGACTGGATCATCCGGTCATTAAACCGCGACCTCGGTTACGATGACATGGTTCGGCACATGTTGTCCGCCGACGAACGCGAGCTGCCGGAGCACGATGACATCGGGCAGCTCGCCGCGACCGGGTACTTGGGACGCAACTGGTACAAGTTCGACCGCGACGTCTGGCTCTTCGACTCGGTGGAGCGAACCTCCGAGGCGCTGCTGGGCGTGACCATGCGGTGCTGCCGTTGCCACAACCACAAGTTCGACCCGATCACGCAGCAGGAGTATTACCGGTTTCGCGCCTTCTTCGAGCCGCATGACGTGCGCACCGATCCGTTGGCCGCTGGCGGCCCGACCGAGAAGGATCCCACGCTCGGCCAGGTGCTTACCGACGGCATGCCGCTGGTCTACGACAAACATCTCGACCGCCCCACGTATCTGCTGCAGCGGGGAGACAGCCGCTATCCCGATGAGTCAACTCCCCTGGCGCCCGGCGTGCCCCAGGCCCTGGCGAAGACCGTCGCTCTGCCGGACATCAATCCCGTCGAGCTGCCGGCCGAAATTTGGTTTCCCACGCTGCGTCCCGAAATGCGCAGTTCGCTGGCACAACAGGCTCGGCAGCGCGTCGCCGACGCCAGCGCCGATTGCGACTCCAAACAACAGAAGCTCGAGGAACTGCAGGAAGCGTTGAAGCTAGCCGAGAGCCGGCTGGCGGAAGGCAAGCAGTCCGGGGACCAAACACCAGAGCCATTCTTGAAGGATCGATTCGACCAGCCCGAATCCAAGCAGTGGCGCGTCGTCAACGGCGACTGGAACCGCAAGGATGGCAAACTGGTGCAGTCCACGGTCACATCGTTCGCCACGATCGTCACACAAGACAACCATCCCGCCGACTTCCGCGCGCGGCTGCGGTATCGCACCTTGTCGCCGGGCACGTATCGCTCGGTCGGTTTCAGCTTCGATTACCGTGACCAAGGCAACTCGCAGGACGTCTACACCAGCACGGGCGACAGCTCACAAAGTGTGCAGGCATTTCATCGCGCCGATGGCAAACAGGTTTACCCGCCCGCGGGAATTGTCCGCACCGACTTAAAAGTTGGCGCCGACACGGTGCTCGAAGTGGAAGTCGTCGGCGCCCGCCTCACCATCACCTTGAACGGCAAGCGGGAGCTCGACTACGCACTGCCCGTCCCGCGCCGCGAGGGCAAATTTGCGCTCTGGGTACATCAAGGCGCCGCAGAGTTCCTGGAGTTGACGATCGAGGCGTTGGCCGAATCCACCGAAACGATGCAGCAACGTATCACAGCCGCTCAACGGGATGTCGACCTGGCGGTAGCGCATCGGAATTGGGCCGAGGCCGAGGCAGAGTCCGTGCAGCGACGGCTCGATGCGGATGTGGCTGCCTATCTAACCAGTGATCCGGAGTCGCCGCTGCTGGCCAAGGCGGCCGCAACCGCGGAGCGACAAGCAAATTTGCGACAAGCCGAGTTGGAGCATATGCGCGCAGCGCAGGGAGGCAACGCCGAAGCCGTTCAGAAAGCGGCCCAATTGCTGGAGGCCGCTCAGAAGCGGGCGAGCGACATGTTCGCAGAGTATGCGGCGAGCGGAGTGCAGCATCCACGGACAAGCACGGGGCGTCGTCGAGCCTTGGCCGAGTGGATCGCCTCACCCGATAACGTCCGCACGGCCCGAGTCGCGGCGAACCACCTTTGGGGGCGCCACTTCGGCCGCCCGCTCGTGGCGACGCCGGAGAACTTTGGGCTCAATGGCCGCCGTCCGACGCATCCCGAATTGCTCGACTGGCTCGCTTCCGAGTTGATCCGCAACGACTGGCGAATGCAGCCGCTGCATCGACAGATCGTGCTCTCGGCAACCTACCGGATGTCCACGTCGCCTCCGGATCAACCCAACGCTGCGGCGCTGGCGAGCTCCGATGGCGAAGCCCCTCAAGCGGCCGATGACTACTATCCGCAACTGCCCGTGCGTCGGATGGAGGCCGAAGTGGTGCGCGACAGTGTGCTGCATCTGGCCGGCGAGTTGAAACTGACGATGTACGGCAAGGAGATTCCCGAGAATCAAGGCGAGTCGACCAAACGTCGCAGCCTTTACTTCCGCTCCACGCCGAACGAGAAGATGGCAATGTTGGAGGTGTTCGACATCGCCGACCCGAACGGTTGCTACCGCCGCAAAGAAAGTGTCGTCCCGCATCAATCGTTGGCGATGCTCAACAGCGGCTTGACGCAAGACAGCGCTCGTCGTCTCGCCGAACTGCTTGGCGCCGAGCACACGGAGAATGCCGAATTCGTCCGCGCGGCCTTCGAAACGATCCTGACTCGCAGCGCCACTGACGAGGAGCATCGGCGCTGCCTGCAATTCCTCGACTCGCACCCCGAGTTGCTGGCTGCCAACTCGTCCGGCGGATTTGCACCGGGAGGCACGGCCACCCGGAAACCCGCTGCGGACCCGCGACAGCGGGCTCGTGAGAACCTCGTGCACGTGCTGTTGCTTCACAACGACTTTGTCACAATCCGCTAACATCCTGTTCGCGTCTTGCCTGTCGCGCTCAGTCAAACACCAATTGCCCGCTCGTCCACCGGCTCCCTTTCGCGTTGGAAGTCCCCATGAATCGCCAAACTCTGGTGCGTCGACACTTTCTCGCCAACGCGGGGCTCGGCATGGCCAGCGTCGCCTTGAACGCGATGCTGCAGCGCGACGCGGCGGCCGAGGCGACCACGGCGACGGTCCCAACGGGCAAGCCGCACTTCGCCCCGCGAGCCAAGAACGTCATCTGGTTTTTCATGAACGGCGGCACGAGCCACGTTGAGTCGTTCGATCCCAAACCCGCTCTGAACCAGCATGCGGGCAAGACGATTGACGAGTCGCCTTACGGCAAATCCGTGCTCGAGTCTCCGTTCTACCGCAAGAACGTGCGTGACTTCAGCGGCAAGCCGCGAGCATTGATGGCGAAGCTGTATCCGCTGCAGATCGGCTTTCGGCCCCGTGGCGAAAGCGGCATCGAGGTCAGCGACTGGTGGCCGCACGTCGGCGATTGCATCGACGACATCGCGGTGATTCGCTCGATGTGGACCACGGACAACGACCACGCGGCGCAGCTGCAGTTTCACACCGGGCGCCACATCTTCGACGGGTTTTATCCGTCGATCGGCTCGTGGGTCCACTACGGGCTGGGCAGTCTCAATGACGATCTGCCGCAATTCATCGTGATGGGTCCCCCGCCGGGTGATTGTTGCGGCGGCGTGGGCGCGCACGACGGCGCGTATCTCGGGCCCGAACACGCGGGCGTCCGCATGGCCCTGGACCCCAAGAATCCGCTGCCCTTCGGCACACCTGGCGCAGGCGTCCAGGTGGCCGAGCGCCAGGACCAACTCAGACTGCTCGGTGAGCTGAATCAGTTGACGGCAGTTGAGCATCCGCACGATCGGCAGCTCGCAGCCCGCATGAAGGCGTACGAACTGGCGTTTCGCATGCAGATGTCCGTGCCGCAAATTGTCGACCTGGCTCAAGAGTCCGCGGAGACGCAGGCGCTCTACGGGCTCGATGACAAGGACACGTCATCCATGGGCCGACAAGCGCTGGCGGCGAGGCGGCTGGTCGAGCGGGGCGTGCGGTTCGTGCAGATCTACGACGGCGGTGGCGGCGGAGGAGGCTGGGACGCTCATAGCAAGTTGAAGGCGAACCACTCCCAAAACTGCCGCCGAGTCGACCAACCGATTGCCGCCTTGCTCAAGGACCTCAAGCGGCGCGGGCTGCTTGACGAGACGCTTGTCGTCTGGGCCACCGAGTTCGGCCGCACCCCCGGCGCCGAGCGTTCCGACGGACGCGACCATCACCCCTACGGCTTCTCGGTCTGGATGGCCGGCGGCGGAGTGCGCGGCGGCATCGCCCACGGCGCCACCGACGAGATTGGCTTCCACGCCGTCGAGAATCGGCACTATGTCACCGACATCCACGCCACCATCCTCCACCAGCTTGGCCTCGATCCCCGGCGCCTCGAAGTCCCCGGCCACAAACGGCTCGAAATCGACTTCGGCTCGCCCATCCACGAGATCCTTTAAAGGTTACCGGCGGTTCGATCCCTCGCTTACGCTTCGGGTTCCCTGATCTCGTCGCGACGGGGCAGACAAGACGGCCGCTAGGCGAGGATCTCGGTGACGACGCGAGCGTCGCGGTGGTTGGTGATCACCTGCTCCTGGCCATTGTGCAGATACACGAGCCGATTCCAATCGAGCCCGAAAAGATGGAGCAGTGTGGCTTGATAGTCGTTGGGCGTGACGATGTTCTCGACGGCGCGGTGACCGAACTCGTCGGTGGCGCCGAAGGTCATGCCGGGTTTGATGCCGCCTCCGGCGAGCCAGATGCTGAAGCCCTGGCCGTTGTGATCGCGGCCCGCCTTCGTCGCATCGGCGTCGCCTTGCACCACCGGCAGACGCCCGATCTCGCCGCCCCAATGGACCAAGGTGGAGTCCAACATGCCGCGCTGCTTCAGGTCCTTGACTAGCGCCGCGGCGGGCTGATCCGTGCGGCGACAAATCGCTGGCAACGCAGTGGATAGGTTTGAATGATTGTCCCAGGGCTGGCCGGCGAGGAACAGTTGCACGAAGCGGACGCCGCGTTCCACCAGTCGGCGAGCGATCAGGCAGCGCGTGCCGTACTCGCGCGTCGCGTCCTCGTCGATGCCGTACATCCGCAGCGTCGCCTTGGTCTCACCAGAAATATCCAGCGCCTCGCGAGCAGCCGTCTGCATGCGTGCCGCCAGCTCGTAACTCGCAATCCTCGCCTCCAAGTCCGAGTGCCCCGCGTGCTGCTCGAGGTGGCGCCGGTTCAGCGTCTGCAGCAACGCGAGATTGCCGCGCTGGAGCTCGCCGCGGAGGTGGGATGGCGCATCCAAGTTTAGGATTCGCGGCTCCTTGGGACGCAGCACGGTGCCCTGCAACAACGGCGGCATGAAGCCGTTTGACCAGTTGTTCGCCCCATCGACCGGATGACCGCCGGGGTCCGTCAAAACCATGTAGGCCGGCAGGTCCTGCGTCTCGGCCCCAAGCCCGTAGAGCAGCCAGGAGGCGAGATGCGGTCGCCCGAGCACACCAGGCACACCGCCATGAAAATAGCGAATCGACACCTCATGCCCGTTGGCTCCCGTGTGCATGCCGCGCAGCAGGCAGATGTCGTCCGCGATCTCGCCCGTATGCGGCAACAACTCCGATAGCTCGGTGCCGCACTGGCCATGAGGCTTGAATTTCCAGCGTGACCCGAGCAACTTTTTGCTGGCGGCGTTGACGAAGCTGTAGACCACATCGCCCGTATAGTCGGCCCCGTCGCGTCGCGACAGCTCCGGCTTGGGATCGGTCAGATCCATGTGCGCAGGGCCGCCGTGCTGAAACAGCGAGATCATCGCCTTGGCCCGCGGCTCGTGGTGCGGCGCCTTCAGGTTCATGTCCACGGGCGGATTGACCTTGGGCGGCGCTTTTGTCGACGCTTTGGCGGGCGCCCCCAGCAGTTGCTGTTGGTCCAGCAGCCAAGCCAGCGCGACGGCGCCAACGCCCAGACCCTGTTGGCCGAGGAACTCTCGACGTGACAAACTCATGCGACTCACTCCAACACTATCATGTCATGCCCAGGGGCCCATTGAGACCCACTGATGCCAATCGGGCCTACCGCTTATCTCGTCAATCGACGTACAAAAACTCGTTGCAGCTCAGCAATACCTGACATAGATCTGTCACAGCCTGGTCCAGCGGCGTCGTGCCCTCGGCCAAGGCGGGCCGTTCCGGCGATGTTTGCAGCCATGTCACTTGTCGAGCGATCAGGGCGACGGCGTCGACCAGCTCTTGGCGAGACGGATCGCGGCCGAGCGCCAGCTGCCAAGCGGCTCTTGCCGCCGACGCGGCTTCCGCCGTTGGCGAAGCGACAACCTCGCCAGCTGCCGGGCCGGCAAAGTCGCGTTCCGCGTCGTAGCGCAGCCGCTGACCGCCGGCGGTTAGCTCCAGCGTCGCTCGCCACGCAAACGAATCGGAGGTGATGGTCGAGCCGGATTCGACGATCAAATCCAACGTGTCGCCCGCCTGCACCTCCACCGCCTCGGCATTGGTCTCGACGCTGCCGTGTGCCGCCGTCCAGGCGGCGCCCGCAACCGCCTGAGCTCGATCTTTGCTTGAATGCACGAGCAGCCCGTGCACGCCATCTCCGTTGGGACTGGGGTGGCTCAGCGCGCCGGAGACGCGCACGACGCCCGTGAGGGGCGCGGTCCAGCGACGAATCACGCTCCGTTCCGGTGCGTCAGGATGGCCGCCCGATGCCTG
>JAGQPF010000079.1 GCA_020426845.1 Planctomycetales bacterium | reverse complement strand
GCAGTCGAGGTACAACCCGTGTGAAAACAGCATGGGTCCGAAGTTGCCGGAGTGCTTCGGCCAGTGGGTTGCTTCCCCTGCCCTCAGAACGTCACCCTTGTCCGTGGCAAAGGCAATGACTGGCGTGTTGATGTCGGGAACCGGAGCGCACACGCCTTCTCGGTACCTGCGTGCAACCACGCGCTCATGGCCGCAAACAGCGAAACAGTCCGGTGGTGCTCCAAGGCTGGCAGCGTACTCTTCTTCGCCGCTGCCTGGGACACTCCCGCGTACGGTCTCCAACTCGTTCGGACGCCCCCTTCGGTTCCATTCGGTGGATGAAACCGGGGCAGGTGTGAACACCAGATTGTTCTCCCGGTAGAACACTGGCAAGCTTTCGATCCAAGCCAGCATTCCGGTCTTTGTGAGGTAGTCTTCCAGCATCTGTGGGGTGTCGAACCACTCGCGAGCTTCACGTTCAAGGGACCGCATGGTCTGACATCCGCCCCAGTGCATGTAGCGGTTCCAAGCGAATCGGTTTTCGTCGGGATCGTCGAGATAGTCCAGCAACTCCGTTTCGGCATGACCGCGTAGGGCAACGTGTCCCTGTTCGGTCAACTCTCGTACCAACCGCAGGACCCCGGCGGAATCCGGGCCGTAGTTGATGTAGTTGCCCAGGAACACGAGCTTGACTGCCGGCCAATGATGCCGGATCAGCTTGAGCAAACGCTCCAAGCGTTCGGCCTCGCCGTGGATGTCCGGAATAGCAATGATGAGTGAGTCAGGCATGCCGTCTTCCGTCAAGGATCACCACCTCAGACAGGAAGAACGCTCGGCCTTTTTACCCGCTTCAAACCGCCACGACCCAACACACCAACCCGACCTTGGTTCGCGATTCTCGGCGAAGTCTCGACCCCGTAGGGCACGGTTTCCGCGCTACAACACCCCTTAGTTCAGCCATGCTGTTCCGTGGGTGCTGTTTTCAAGGATTCGGCCTCCGAGTTCCTGGAGGTTGTGGCGGTACTCGATGGGCAGGGTCTCGGCATTGCCCGCTCGCGTGAACGCGTTGACCGCGTGGTACATCGTGTCACCCGGCTCGATCAGGAACGCGTCGCTGACAGCCTGCAACTGGGCTTCGGTCAACGAGTACCGGGTGGCGATCTTCTTGAATAGTCCTGGCATGTCGGGCACGCGGATTCCGTGGAGTGCGGTGAAGCCTTCCATCGCCGTTGGGGCGGCATCGCGTAGACGGATAACGGCCTCTTTGACTCGATTGGCAAGGTCGCCGTTCCCTATGTGGCGCTTTCGCCACTGCTGGTCACGCCCGGCAAGGATCAGCCCGTTCAGGCAAATCTGCCGGTAGATCAGCCCATGGACTTCGACGCACGCCAGCCCGACTTCACTGTTCCGCACTGCAACACCGTTGTTCAGCCGATCTCCAGGTCGTGGACAGAAATCCTTAGGCTGCACGACATGCATGGTCATGTAGCCCTCGGTGACCTCGAAACGCAGGTTCGTCTTGGGGCCGAGTGCGTCACGCATCCACGCAACGATGTCCCTGTTGTTCACGATCGCGTACCGGTGGGAGAGGATCGCACGTACCTGGTTGCCATCGCAGCGAACTAGCAAGTCGGACCGTTGGCGCTCCAGCCAGTGGTTGACGTTCGCCGCCCGTAGTTCGGACGGACAACGCTGAAGGTAGTTGGCCGGGATGTTCAGCTTTGTCGCCATCTGGCTCAGAGCGAGCGGCTTGAAGTCGTAGTCGCGGGAGATCGGCCGGATGGCGAGTGTGCCGGTACGCTGGTCAACGTGAAGGTCTTTGGGGCTGACAGTGTGGTCGTGGTGACCACGGCTTACGTCAGACAGCAGGTCCTGCAACTCTTCGAGGGTACGGGTGGGCTTCTCCCGCAGGGTCGGGATTTGTTCAGTTCCTAGCACGATTCTCTCCTGGGTTCTGACGACACGTAAAAACTAGCTAGAGTTAGCTACAGGTTTGCTGGCTCTGAGGTTGATCGCATGAAGCGCGGCAGGCCTTTGCATAGCCGCAGTAGTCACACAGCCATCCGCGACGACGGGGAAACGCGCCCGTGCTGATTCCTAGCAAGTATCCACGGATGGTGTCCTTGAGCTCCTGCAAATCGCCGGCGTTCCGGACCACTGGCAAAATCTTGAGGTCCGGCTCCTTGGTCTTCATCAACAGCCAGTACTCGAACTCGATCTTGTCGGCCTCGGGTACGATCTCACGCAAGGCAGCGATGTAGACGGTCGGCTGAAGGTCGTAGAGCAAACGGTCCTGGGTGTAGGTCCGCTTGGCCGTCTTGAGCTCGATGATCTTGTAGGAGTTCTCGCCCGTTCGGACGACGCAGTCCATGAAGCCCTTGAGCACGCAACCCTCGGGAGTCTTCACGTCGAAGGCATACTCGGTGTGCATGACGTCAAGTTCGCGATCAACCTTGTCAACGAAGCACGCGAGCATCTTCTGGCCCTTCTCGACGGTCTCCTCGAAGTTGGTGTCGTCCCACTCCATGGGGCATCCCATTGTTTCGGCCACATACACTTCATCCGCAAAGGCTCGCTCGAACACCGCGTGAACCTCGTCGAGGATCAAAGGTGCTTTCGCTTTGAGGCCTTCAAAGAATGCAGCAACCGCTTCGTGGATCGCGGAGCCGAACACTAGCGGAACACTGGTGCCATCTTCCTCGGCCTCAAGCACATACGAGTATTCGTACTTCTTGGGGCAGTCGAGCCACGTGCTCAAGCGAGTGTGCGAGACGTGTGGCAACGCGGGCGCCTCGTTCGTGATTTGATCTGGCATCGCGAAGACTCCGGAACTAGCAAGATTCTCGTGAACAGTTGGCTCTAGCTGCGCCCTTGCAGGGCGTCGATCAGCTCGCTGGCCTGTTTCTTGGTTAGGTCATTGAGCGCGCAACCGAATTGCTGGTTCACCCAGCCCTTCACTTGATCCGCTGCCCAGTTGCGCGTGCGTCGAGCTGTCGCGAGCAAAAAGCCGACTTGCTTCTTGGTCGCTCTGGCATCCGGATTTGGAGTCGAAACAGCAGCGGGAGCGGCAACCTGAGCATTCGGGCCATACGGCGGAGCGCCATTGCCGTTGTTGTTGTACCCGTTGCCGTTCTGGTTTCCGTTCCCGTTGCTCGGCGCTCCGTGATGGGGAACACCGGGGTAGGGTGCGGGAACACCGTGACCGTGGTGACCGTTGCCGTTGGGACCGTGGCCGTTTCCGTTACCGGGGTACTGCATGGTATTCGGCTGGTTCTGCTGGAACGTGGGACCGGGATGTTGCCCGGAGGGCAAAGCGGGATTGTACGGGTCAGGGTTCAAGCGGTTCGTGACGTGGTTGCCGCTCTGCTGGCGAGCAAGCTCAGCCTCAACGGCGTCCCGCAGCATCGCCCAAGCGCCTGACAGTCGAGTACGGATTTCTCCGATCTCACCGTCAGCGATCTCGAAGTCGATGCTGGCTGATGCCTGGCAACTGGAGAATTGAGAGTCGCCCGGAACCTTGCGTCCGTAGTTAGCATGAAGTCGGATCATTGTTATTCTCCTCGATCTGACGGAAGACGTTCCCATTGG
>JAGQPF010000675.1 GCA_020426845.1 Planctomycetales bacterium | reverse complement strand
CGCATTCTTCATGGAAGGCTGAAGGCCTTCCTCACCGTAGCCCCGATCAGAGCGAAGCGCCGGCCCGGGTTGCGCGGCCCCAGGTTGGTTCCGCCAATAGGGTTCAATTGGCGGAACGCATTCTTCATGGAAGGCTGAAGGCCTTCCTCACCGTAGCCCCGATCAGAGCGAAGCGCCGGCCCGGGTTGCGCGGCCCAGGTTGCGCCGGCCCAGGTTGCGCCGGCCCGCGGTTGCGCGGCCCTGGGTTCGATCCGCCAACAGGGTTCAATTGGCGGAGCGCACTCTTCATGGAAGGCTAAAGGCCTTCCTCACCGTAGCCTGGCGCCGAGTCAGCGTTGGGTCACGATGCTGTTGAAGCCTTCCACGTCGACCTTCATCTCTTTTGGCCAGAACTTGATCCGCTGCGCCACCATCGGCACGACATTGGCGCGGCCGGGCGGCGAGTAGCGGAGCTCGGCGCCACCGCGAGGATCGCCATCGAGCACCATCAAATCCTTGAGTTGATCGAACGTCAACTTGGCGGCGCGGGCATCGAAATGCTGGCTTTGAATCAAGACGTTGCCGGACGCGTCGAGGAACATCGCGCGATCCGCGCCGCGGCGGACCTCGGAAAGCCGCAGCGTCTGGCAGCCTAATTCAGCGCCGCGATTGCCTCGGCTGGTGCCGTCCGTGACGACTTCATCCCAGCTTTGAACTTGCCCGTAGACGCAGCGAACGCGGTTGGAAAATCTCAAGTCGCGCAGCTTCGCATTGCCCGTGAGCTGATCTTGAAACTCGATCCGCGCGTAGTGCAGCTCGCCCTTTCCGGCATCGCCGAGCCGCTGGGCGACGGTGGCGGGGCCGGACGGGGCCGGCGCGGGCTCGCCACTCGACTTCAAATCGGATCTCACCGTGCTGAGCCAGCCCGGTCCGGCGGCGGTGAAGACAAACGTCTGTGGCTGGAATCCCACTTGCTCAACCTCCAGACGATCGAAGGACACCTGGCGATTCCCGACCAGCGTGCGGCCGCGAAAAGTCACTTTCTGCTGGAGCTGAACGTCGGCAACTTCGAGCTTCTGCTCATCCAATTTGCTGATGTCGGCCAAGCTGAAGCTGCGGGCAAGCGTCGCTTGCAATGACTGCGCCGAGCCCTCGAACTCCAGCCGCTCTTGATTCTTCAACAACCGTTGTCCCGCTAGTTGAATCCCGCCTCCCAAGGTGATCCGCGCTCCGTCGAATGCCAATTGGTCGCGCCAAGACACACTGATGGGCGGCGCCGCCAGCGGCACTCCCCGCTCATCGCGAGTGACCTGAGCGAACGACAAGCTGCCGGCGCCCTCGGCGCGAAGTTGGTTGGACGCTTGGTCCAACACGACAGCGCCCGACTCAATGTGACTGCCGTTGACGTCGATTCGCGCCGGCCGCCCAAGCAATCGCACGTTCAACAATTTTTGATCGATCCCCTGAATCGACAGCAAGTCGCCGCGAAGCCGGAAGGAGTCATCCGTCGGCCGCAGCTTGTCGCGTCGCACATCGACCTCGCCCTGCACCTGCAGCTGGTCCAGATCGATATTGAGCTGATCATCGTGAAGGAGCCGCAATTGCACGAGCCGACCGCGAGCCTCGACGCGAGTGACATCGGCGCTCCGTGGATCGTCCAGCGACAGCGGTCCCGCCAGGCCGCGGCCATCGCGACGGCTTGGCTGCGCGATGCGAGGCTGAAACCAAGCCTGCACCTGATCGGTCAACACCGTGAGCTGTGCCGCCTGCACACGCACGCCGCCCGTGGCATGAAACCGGTCCGGCAAAAATTCTCGCTTGGGCTCGGGCTGCTGCGGCGTCGGCGGCCGCATCACTTCATTCAAGTAGAGATGCACCTCGTTGGCCGAGAACTGACCGGCGGCGCCCATGACAAACTGTGCGCCGTCGATCAACGACAAGACGTGCTGATGTTGCACCGGCTGGAGCCGCAGGAGTTTCGTCCACTTGGCCTTAAACGTCTGCCGCTCACCAAGTTGCCCCTGAATCTCGCCCGGTCCGGCCGCCCACAAGTGGCCCGGCCGCGAAGGCTGCTGCAGATCGAACTGATAGTCCAGGCGCGCTGCGCGCACCTGGTGGCCTGCCTGCTGCAACAGAACGCCCCGCTCGCCGACCAGCGACAACATCGACTTGGCCGTGTCGTAGATGAGTTGCTCGCCGCGCACTTCCGCCTGATGACTCGGGGATGTCAGTCGGACGGGATCGCCGCTGGCAACCACTTGCTTGACTCGCAGCTTCTGCGCCGGACTGGATGGCGCGGGCGACGAGACAGTCGTTGCCTGCGGAGCCACGTCGGGCAATCTCGACACGGCGGCGCCGGCTGGCGTTGACGAGGCACCGCCCACTTCAAAGGTCACTTGCAGCAGCTCGCAACTGAGCACGTCGGGCGCCCCTGCCGGGACGACACGGGCGATGTTGACCTGCCGCTCCATGGTCGCGATTTGCTCGCGGAAGTCGATTTTGAGCGGGCCCGCACACGTCACTTCCAACGGGGTCTGCTCGCGGGCAGCAACTGAATCGGCGCCGTCCCCGGCTGGCCGTGGCTTTCGCCCCTCGACGTAGAACACGAGCTTTTCGAGCTGAACGAGCTCGATGGAAGTCACCGGAAAACGGTCCAGCGACATGGAGTCGAGGCTGGGCATGGTGCGTTCGCCAGCGTCGGGCGGGTCGCCGTCGTACTCGTCGCGGCCAGCCAGCACGATCTCCAAGTCGCGGCCGACACCGTAGTGTGGACCAAAGTTGAACCGAACGTCATAAGGCGTGGCGATCCGCTTGTCGTCAATCTGGACATTGCGAGTCACCAGTTGAAAGCCGTCCTGCTTGCCGGGAGACGCGGCGCGCTGAATCGTGACTTCGCCAAGCAAGCGGCCAGCGACCGGTTTGCCGAACGACAGACCCGAGATGGCTTGCTCTTCATGCTCCTTGTCGGCCGCCGACTGATCGTCGGTAAGAATCTCGATGCCGGCCGGCGCCTGCAAAATAATCGGGCGCCGGCCGAGTTGATCGCCCTCGCCGTCGGCGACAAACATCAGCGTCACTGGCTTCAGCACAATCCGGTCGACACCGTCGCGACTCTCGTGCACATCGTCCCCAAACACCAACGCGCCGTACTTCATCTCGATCACTTTGGCGCGATGTTGCCAAGCATTGGGAGGAAAATGGTTGGCGAGATTGATGCGGCTCAAGCCGTACGGCACACCTTCGGTTGGCTCAAGAATCTCCAGCGGCGCATCGCGACGGACAATCACCGGGTCGATCATCGGCACGAGCAACAGGCTGTAGGCCCAATAGGCGGCGAAGCTCACCATCAAGGCGGACACATACCGCACCGGGCGGCTCATCCGCGCCGACGAAACCGGAGGCGCAGCAGCGCGTGCCTTGGGGATGCCGGTTCGCAATGTCTTGGTTTGAGTCGCCATCCGTAACGCGCCGCGCAAGTTCCTTAGCTCAATAACGTCGGATCAAGTCGTCCCACCGATTGGTGGTCCTCAAGATCATCTCCAGCACTTCGCGGATGGCGCCACGCCCGCCGCGAGTTTGCGTCACGAAGTCGGCGGCCTGCCGGACTTCGCGTGGCGCATCGGCCACCGCGACCCCCAATCCCGCCCAGCGCATGGCAGACAAGTCGGGCAGATCGTCACCGACATAACAGACCTGCTCGGCCGATAAGGACAATGACGACGCGATCTCCTCCACCACCGGAAGTTTCTCGGACACGCCCTGACGAACATGGGCAATCTGGAGTTCCGCGCAACGGATTTTCACCGCCTGCGAAGTCCTGGACGTCACGACGCCGAACGTAAAACCCGTTCGCTGCCAGAGCCGAATTCCCAGTCCGTCTCGCACGTGAAACCGCTTGGTCTCCAAACCCTGGCTGTCATAGTAAATGCCGCCGTCGGTCAGCACGCCGTCGACATCGGACAGCACCAGCTGCACCTGCCGACAACGGTCTTCCACTTTCGCCACGTCATGCTCCTTTCGGGAGGCTGGTTTGTTTGGGGCTACGCGAGACAGTGCTTTCCAGCGGTTTGTTGAAAAGACCTCACCGGCAATCGGAACCGCCTCGATGCTGTGGATAATGCGGTTTTCATTGCCAACTTAGGTGTTTTTCAGCGGTCACTAGAAGGTGCTACGGCGCCTCCCCCTCCTCCGGTTCAACATACAACCGAGGCGCGGGGGTGGGACCGAGGTCCATGACGTCCGTGACATCGATCAGCCCGAGCGGCCGTCCGGCAGCATCCAACACCGGCAACTCGCTGATCTTGTGGTTCGCGAGAATCTCCAACGCCACCGTCAGCCGACAGCCCTTGGGCACCGACTTAGGTGTCTTCGTCATGATCGTTGAAACCGGCTCGTCCAGCGGCAACGGCTGCCCGGACGAGATGCGGCGGACCAGATCGCTATCGGTAAAGATGCCGGTCAGCCGACCCGACTCGTCCACCAGCATCGTGGCGCCGGTGCGACGGCTTGGCGTCCCTGCCGCCGAGGCGCCGCAGGATTGACTCGCAACCAACACTTCCCGCAACGTCTCGGTGTGGAGTGCCAGGCGACATTGCTCCAAGGGCCGCATCGCCTCCTCCACTCGAGCCAGTCGCCGGCCCAGACTGCCTCCGGGATGGTAGCGGGCAAAGTCCTCGGGCGCAAAACCCTTGCACTGACTGACCACCAAAGCGAGCGCATCTCCCACCGCCATCATCGCGGCTGTGCTGGCCGAGGGCGCCAGCCCCAATGAACACGCTTCGGGAATCTTGCCGAGTTGAAGCACCACGTCGCCGTATCGTCCCAAAGTGCTTTGATCGCTGGCGGTGACGGCGACAATTGTGGCTCCCAGGTCGCGAAGCACCGGCAACAGCCGCACGAGCTCCTCGGTCTCGCCGCTATTGGAGAACGCGATCACAACATCGCCGCGAGCAACTCGACCAAGGTCCCCGTGAATCGCCTCGGCCGGATGAAGAAACTGAGCCGGTGTGCCGGTGGAAGCCAAGGTGGCGGCAATTTTCTGGCCCACCCAGCCTGCCTTGCCCATTCCGCTCACGACGACTTGACGGGCTTGCTCCAACATTCGGCAAGCCGTTGCCAGTGACTCGTCAAGCCGGTCGGCCACTTGGCGGATCGCCTCTGCCTCGGCGTGCAGCACGCGCCGCGCCTGTGCCAGCAACTCCGACGTGTCGTTGCGACTGGCAATGGCAATCCGACTGGGGTGCACGGTCATCCTTGACCTCCGTAAAGTGCGACAGCAGGGCGCGCGCGGTGCGAGGGCACACGCGTCGGCATGCGGGCGACCGCGGGAAAGGCCGTCGACCGATAATAGCCCGCACGATCTTAGGCCGCAGGCAAACGGAGCCGCAAGAGCGAATATGGCGTGGCGAGCTGCAACGACCCGGCAAGCTAGGAAGGACCGGCAACTGAGGTCACAGCGGACGAGTCCGACGGCGGCAGCCACCATGTGCAGCATTCCCACATATAGGTTGCCCAGGCCGGTTAACATGGATATTAGTGGACCGTCAAACCTTCGTTTTGGCGTTGGAGAAATCGCAAAGTCGTGGCGAGTCACGAGCTTGGGGCGGCGGCCAACCCAACGTTTTCGTGTGACGGGGCACCAGCCCGTTGCCAGCGTGCACGACTCGTCGCGCAACACCCACACTCTTGCCTCTTTCAGCGGTCGTCATGTCCCGGTCGAAACTTTGCCCTGCCTGCAATGAGCGGGTCTCCGTCGCCCCCGGCGACACGAAGTGTCCCTCCTGTGGCGCGCGGCTCGTCGCGCCACCGACCGAGCAATTCGATGAAACGGTCATCGTGGCGGGGCCGGTCCAAACCCAAGCAAGCCAGCTTGACGATAGCTCGCCGCGGGAGCTGGACAACTTGGTGGGTCGTCGACTGGACGTCTACTACATCGAATCGCTGCTAGGGCGCGGTGGCATGGGTCACGTGTTCGTCGCGCGTCATCAAAAACTCCAGCGGCGCTGCGCGCTGAAGATTCTCTCGCCGCGGACGTCGCGACGGGACGAGGCCTACGTGCGGCGTTTTCAACAGGAAGGCCGAGCGGCCGCGGCGCTGAACCACCCCAACATCACCGTGATTCACGCCATCGGCGAAGTCGACGGCCTGCACTTTCTCGAAATGGAACTGCTAACTGGCGGCACGTTGCAACAGCTTCTCGAACGAGAAGGCAGGCTTTCACCGCTGGAAGCCACTCGACTGCTGGCCCGCACCAGCCGAGGTCTCGCGGCCGCGCACCAATTGCGGATGGTCCATCGCGATCTCAAGCCCGACAACATCCTGTTGACCGACGACGGCACGCCCAAGATCGCCGACTTCGGGCTCGCCAAACGAGTCGCCACCGACCCGCGCAAACAACAGAGTCGAGGATTGGCAGGCACCCCGAACTACATGGCCCCCGAACTGTTCGATGGCGAGCGCGCGAGTTTGGCATCGGACGTGTATGCGTTGGGCGTGACGCTTTACGTGTTGCTCACGGGTCGAGTCCCGCATGCCGCGACGAGCTTGCCGGCACTGATGACGAAAGTGCGAGACGCGGCGCCGCCGAACCCCTCCGACATGGGAATTGATGTACCCCCCGTCGTCCTGGACTGTTTGTCGCAACTTTTGGCGAAGGATCCAGCGAAGCGACTCCCCGATGGAGTCGCTGCCAGGGACTGCCTGCACCAGACGCTCGACCAGCTTCGCGATCTGCTCACGTTGATGGACGAGGCGTTTGTCAATCAGCCCTCCATTGTGCGCCACCCCAGTCGCACGAACGATTTACAAACGGTGACGGTGCAATTGGCAGAGGGCCGGAAGCAGCGAGTGGTGCTGGAGCACCTTCGCGCAGACAACGCAAACCCCCACCGCATCATCATTTACAGCGACTGCTGCAATGCGGATCCGAAGTTCTACGAAAGCGCACTGCGGCTCAACGCGGAGATCTCGCACGGGGGAGTGGCCATCCGAGAGGTCGACGGCCAGCCGATGTTTTGCGTACTGGACGCCTATCCGTGGGCCACGGTAGACCCGCAGGAGATCCTGGTCAGCACGATGGCGGTCGCTTCCCACGCCGATGCGGTGGAAAAGCACCTAACAGGAGGGGATGTGCGGTAGTCCGCTGCCCCAACTTCTTGCCGCAGCGACACAATCGCGGGTTGTGGGTTGATTGCCTACATCGCTAAAATCGGCGATTCGCCGGATCTCTTTTCCTCCAACAAAGAGGGTTGGCTTGGAGATCGGCGCTCGGGCAACTAAGCTCGCATTTACCCCATATACCACACTCAACCCAAATAACCCAAACAACCGGACACCCGAAAACGGCTTTACCCGGCATTGGGACGGAGGGCTTTCGGGTCCGCCCGCTGACTTTGGATGCGAAGTTGATGAAGGCGGCCAAACACCGCACGACGACAATCGCCTCCAACATGCCGATGTAACATCGGACATTCAATCACCCATGGTTCCGGCGAGAGATGGAGACGCGGAACCCAAAGGCGACTCGAGCGAGGAGCGTTCGAGCGAGCTTGCCGCAACAGACGATCCGATCCGCCGCTTTCCCATGGCGGAACGCAGTCGACATTGCGAATTTCAGGAACGAGGGAAATGCAATTTCCCGATTTGCGGATTGGGAGCCTCGCAAACAGATGCGCTTGCGAGCTGCCAACCTCAATCCCGCAGGGAAATTGGTTCCCGTCATCCTTAGGGACATATAGGGCTCAATGAATGATTTCGCGGCAAGCGAGCGGGGTCGCCTGAACTGGCGGCTCGGCCCGCTTCCCCCAACCGCGTGATCGCAGCCCACCACCCGCGCACATCTCCTTCGATCAGCACTGGCAGTAACAATATGACCACGAGTTCCAACGGTTCTCGAGAACCTTTGGCGATTGTCGGCATTGGATGCCGCTTACCGGGTGGATCCATTGATCCGGCCAGCTACTGGGATCTGTTGATGAGCCGCCGGTCGGGCATTGTGGAAGTGCCGCCCAATCGGTGGAACAACGATCGCTACTACCACGAGGACCCGTCCGTTCCGGGCAAGGTCATCTCCCGGTGGGGCGGTTTCGTCTCGAGCATCGATCAGTTCGACCCCAAGTTCTGGGGAGTGTCGCCGCGAGAGGCGGTCCGCATGGACCCGCAGCAGCGCTGGTTGCTGGAAGTGGCTTGGGAGGCGCTCGAGGATGCCGGCGTGCGGCCGGACGACTTGGCCGGCACGGCGACTGGCGTGTTTGTGGGTGTCTCCAGCAACGACTACGGCAGCCTGCAACTGCACGACACCGAGCGGATTGACGTCCACACCAACAGCGGCGGCACGCTCAGCATCGTCTCGAATCGCATCTCGTACATGTTGGACCTGAAGGGGCCCAGCATGTCGGTCGACACGGCCTGCTCGTCGGCGCTGACAGCGACGGTGTTGGCCTGCGAGCACGTCTGGTCGGGCAAATGCACCGCGGCATTGGCGGGCGGTGTCAACGCGCTGATCAGCCCTCACCCGTCGATCGGTTTCAGCAAGGCGTCGATGCTGTCGCCGTCCGGCCAGTGTTTTGCGTTCGACTCGCGCGCTGACGGATACGTGCGCGCTGAGGGCGCCGGCATCGTCGTCATCAAGCCGTTGTCGGCGGCGCTGCGCGACAACAACCGCGTCTATGCGCTGATTCGCGCCGCGGTCGCCAACCAGGACGGCCACACTTCGTCAATGACCGTCCCCGGCGTCGACAGCCAATCGGCGATGCTCCGCCAAGCCTGTGTGGATGCCGAGATCCAGCCGACCGACGTCGGTTACATCGAAGCGCACGGCACGGGCACGCCCGTCGGCGACCCGATTGAGGCGCGGGCGATCGGCAATGTGCTCGGCGAAAACCGCGACCCGCGGCAGCCGTGCTTGATGGGCTCGGTAAAGCCCAACATCGGCCACCTCGAATCCGGCTCGGGCATCGCGGGTCTGATCAAGACGGCGCTGGTGATGCACCACGAAGTGGCGCCGCCCAACATCAACTTCGACTCACCCAATCCCAACATCCCGTTCAACGATCTCGGACTGCAGGTGGTGACCGAGGCCACGCCGCTGCCGACGCTTAACGGCCGCAAGCTCGGCGCGATTAACTCCTTTGGCTTCGGCGGCGCCAACGCGCACCTGATCCTGGAGACACCGCCGCGCCAGGAGTCGGCGAAGTGGCAAGGCGACGAGCCGCAGCGGCCCTACGCGCTGCCGATGTCGGCGCGGGACCCGGAGTCGCTGCGCAGCTATGCCAGGCAGTATCGCGACCTGCTGGATCGCGACGATCTGTCCGACCTTTGCTGGTCGGCGGCGGAGCGAAAGGCGCGGCACCCGCAAATGGCCGTGGCGTTCGGCGCCAATCCCCAGCAGCTGCGCGACAGCATCAACGACTTCCTGCAGAACGCCGACGCCGCCGAGTTGGCTGTCAGCGGCGCCGCCAGCGAGCTCGGCAATCCGCCGGTCTCCTTTGTGTTCACGGGTCAGGGCGCGCAGTGGTGGGCCATGGGCCAGCAGCTGCTCGAGCGCGAGCCCATCTTCCGCCGAGTGGTCGAGGAGATCGACGCCAAGCTGTCGAAGCTGGCGGACTGGTCGTTGCTGGAGGAGATGACTCGCGACGAAGCCAGCTCGCAGATCAATCGCACGGACATCGCTCAGCCCGCCATCTTCGCGCTACAAGTTGGACTCGCGGAGCTCTGGAATTCGTGGGGCATCACACCGGCGCGGGTCGTTGGACACAGCGTCGGCGAGGTGGCCGCGGCGTACGTGGCGGGGATCTACTCGCTGGATGACGCCGTCACGGTGATCTTCCATCGCAGCCGACTGCAGAACCAAACGGGCGGCCACGGCGGCATGCTCGCCGCGGGCATCTGCGCGACCGAGGCAGCCAAGCTGATCGGCGACGACATTCGGCAAGTGCAGCTGGCCGCCGTCAACAGTCCGGACATGGTCACGATCGCCGGCGACACGGAGCCGTTGGCGCGGATCGAGCAACAGCTGACGCAGGACGGCAAATTCGTGCGACGCCTGCGGGTCAACTACGCATTCCACACCCATCAGATGGAGCCGATTCGCGAGGAGCTGCTGGAGACGCTTGCCGGGATCAAGCCGCGGCCGGCCACGATTCCATTCGTCTCCACCGTCACCGGCCTGGAGCTCGATGGGCGCCGGCTGGACGCCGAGTATTGGTGGCGAAACGTCCGCTACCCCGTGCTGTTCGCCCCCGCGATCCGCAACATGGCCAAGGCTGGCGACGAAGTGTTCCTCGAGCTGGGCCCGCACCCGGCGCTCAAGAGCTCGGTCACCGCGTGTGTCGATGCGGAGAATCGCAGCGCGAAAATCTACTTCTCGCTCGAGCGCAAAACGGACGAGTCCCTGTCACTGGCCAAGAACGTGGCTGGCCTGCACATGGCGGGCGTGGCGATCGACTGGGCCGCCTACAACCGCAGCGCGCAGAACCCCGTCGAGCTGCCGAAGTACCCCTGGCGCCACGAGTCCTGCTGGCAGGACCTCGGCGAAGGCTCCGCCCGCCGGCTGCCCAGCGTCCATCCGCTGCTGGGCGTGCGTTTGAAAGCCGACAACCCATCCTGGGAGTTCTCGCTCGACCCGCGCGTGCACACCTACATCGGCGACCATCGGCTGTGGGACAGCATCGTGTTCCCGGGCGCCGGCTACGGCGAGATGGGCTTGGCCATCGCGCAACAGCTGTTCCCCGAGGCCCCGCACGCGGTCGAGGATCTGAAAATTCAAAAGGCGCTGTTCGTCAGCGAGGAGAAGCCGCCCAAGATCCGCGTCGTGTTCCGCGAGGATGACAAGTCCTATCGCGTCTACAGCGAGCCCGAGGAGGACGACGGCATCTGGGAGCAACATGCCGAGGGCCGGCTCGTGGCCATGGCGCCGAGTCCCGCCCAGCCGCTTTCGATCCGCGAGATTCAATCGCAACTTGGCGATCAGTTTGGCCACGACGCCTTTTACGGCGTGTTCACGGACATCGGCTTCCAGTTTGGGCCCGACTTCCAACACATTCGCGAAGTCTGGCGCACGCAAGGCGAGGCGCTGGCCCGCATCGAGCTGACGGACAACGTCGCCGACGGCCTGCTCGATCACGTCTTCCACCCCGCGCTGATGGACGCCGGCTTCCAAGCCTCCTGGAGCACGATGGTCGTGTCCGAGGACGCGCGCCCGGAGGACTTCTTCTACCTGCCGTCCAGCGTGCGACGCGTCCGTCGCTTTGTCGACGCGCTGCCTCGCAACGTCTGGATGCAGTGCCGGCTGCGCGGACATGACGGCAAGTCGTTCATCAGCGACATCCTGCTGCGTGACGACGAGGGCAACTGTCTCGCCGAGATCCTGGGCTTCGAAGCCACGATGATGGACCGCGGCGGCGCCGAGTCCTGGGACGACTGTCTGTTCCGTGTCAGCTGGAGCCC
The DNA here is from genome assembly GCA_020426845.1 of Planctomycetales bacterium. GTDB lineage: Bacteria > Planctomycetota > Planctomycetia > Pirellulales > Pirellulaceae > JAGQPF01. The sequence goes on along the minus strand of JAGQPF010000675.1, from coordinate 8,459 downwards.
GTTCCGACTCAAGGGCAGCCGACTGCATGGCCCCAGCCACCTGGCGGCGCCAAGCGAGTTGATCGCAGCCGCCGAGGCGGGCCGGCCCGCAAGCTACCGCGAGCACGACCTCAACCGCTATTACAACACCTACATGCCCCAGTCCGACCAGCTCGCGCTGCGGCTGATCGAAAACGTGTTCGTCCAACTCGGCTGGCCGTTCCAAACCGGCGACGTGATCGATCTCGAGACGGTTGTCGACCGGCTGCGCATCGCCGACTCGCAGCGCCGCCTGCTGCGTTCCGAGCTCTGCGCTCTGGCCCGTTCCGGCGTGCTGGCCGAGCAGACGAGCGGCGAGCAGACTCGGTGGAAGGTGCTCCGCGCGCCGCGTCCAACCGATGTGGATGCCGAGTTCGCCAAGTTCTACGTCGAGTATCCCGAGTATGAGGCGGAGTTGGACCTGTTCCGCGCATCGATCCCGTTCGCGGGTGAGGTGATGACCGGAGATGTGGATCCGGTGGAGCTGATGTTCCCCAACGGCTCCAGCGAGCGGCTCGACAAGTTCTACAACAAGGGCGGCGACTTTCTGGCGATGAACAGCTTGGTGCAGCAGGCGGTGGCCGCGGCCGTCGCCAAGCGGCCCGAGCGCCGCGCGCTGCGCATTCTCGAAGTGGGCGCCGGCACCGGCTCGCTGACGTCCAGCGTCATCAAAGCGCTGCCCGCCGCCTGCGAGTACCTGTTCACCGACATCGGCCCCGCGTTCGTCGCCAACGCGAAGAACCTGTTCGCCGACTGCCCGTTCATGGAGTTCCGCACCTTCGACATCGAGCTGCCTCCCGAGGAGCAAAAGCTCGAGCCCGGATCGTGTGACATGATTCTGGCATCCAACGTGCTGCATGCCACCCGCGACCTGCGGGAGACACTGGCCAATCTGCGCCAATGCCTGTCGCCCGGTGGCCTGCTGATCTTCCTCGACGTGGTCGACCGATCGCCCAAGTGGGACAACGTGTTCGGGCTGCTGAAGGGTTGGTGGCGTTACGAGGACACCGACCTCCGCCAGCACTCGCCGCTGCTCACGATTCAACAGTGGCGCGACCTGCTCACCGAGTGTGGATTCGAGAACGTCGGCGACTTCGGCACCACGGCGCCGGCCGAGGAGCCCACCCAGCGCGTGATTATCGGCGCCAAGCCAGCCTCGGCTGCCGTCGCACGGACGAAGTCCGCTGCGCCGAGCGACGCGGACAAAGCCGAGAAAGCCGATCAGGCGAGCAAGCCGGAGGAGGCCGTCGCGCCGCGCACGCTGCTCGTGCTGGCCGGGCCCGACGGCTCTGCCAGCGCCGCGATCGCCGGCCAAGTCGCCGCGGAATTCGAGAAGCACGGCGCCGAACACGAGCAGGACAGTCGCGTTGTGCGAGCCAACTTTGGCGAGTCCTTCGAGCAACTAGGGCTCAATGAATTCCTCGTCCCGGCCGACAGTAAAACTGGCTTGGAGCAGCTGCTGGAGGCCGTCGGCCAGGTCGACGACATTCTTCATCTCGGCAGCCTCGATCACCCCGAGGCCGATGGGAATCAGTTGCTCGCCAACAGCCAGCTCAAGCAAGCCCAACACACCGGCTCGCTCAGCGCCATGGCGCTGGTTCAGGCGCTGCTGGCTCGCGACCCGCAAGTCAAGCCGCGCGTCTACTTCGTGACGCGGCAGGCGCAGGGAATTGCCCAAGAGCCGGTGACACGCATCGCATCGGCTCCGCTGATCGGCGCCGTTCGCGTCGCTTGCACCGAGCATCCCGACTACATCTTCAAGTTGATTGACCTGGACTCCGACCCGACGTGGGACGCCGCGGATCTGACCGAGGAGCTGCTGCTGTCCGACGCCGATCTGGAAGTCGCCTATCGCGGCGGCGAGCGCCATGTGCGACGCGCCGAGCGGCTGCGGATCACCGAGACGCCTCGCCGCAGCAGCGAGGCCGTCACGAGCGATGGCGTCAAGCCGTACCGGCTCGAGACCGACAAGCCCGGCGTGCTCGCCAATCTCGCTCTCAACGAAACCCCGCGCCCCGAGCCGGGGCCGGATGATGTCGAAGTCTGCGTGAAGGCGGGCGGTGTCAACTTCCGCGACGTCATGAAGGCGCTTGGCATCTACCCGGGCAATCCGATCGACCTGCTCTGGTTCGGCGACGACTTCTCGGGAGTGGTCGAGCGAGTCGGCAAGAACGTCACGAAGGTCAAGCCGGGCGACGAAGTGGCGGGCATGTCGCCCTACATCTTCCGTTCGCACGCCCTCGTCAACCATCACCTGCTGTTCCCGAAGCCGCAGCAGCTCTCGTTCGAGGAGACCTCGACGCTGCCGACCGTGTTCCTCACGGCGCACTACGCCATCAACGAGCTGGCGAGATTGCGGAAGGGCGAGAAGATCTTGATCCACGCCGGCACGGGCGGCGTCGGGCAAGCGGCTGTGCAAATCGCCAAACGCCTCGGGCTCGAGATCTTCGCCACGGCCGGCAGCGACGACAAGCGCCAGCTGTTGCGCGATCACGGCGTGCATCACGTCATGAACTCGCGAACGCTGGACTTCGCGGACGAGATCATGGAGATCACCGAGGGGCGCGGCGTGGACGCCGTGCTGAACTCGTTGGCGGGCGAGTTCATCCCGAAGAGTTTCTCGGTGCTCGCGCCGTTCGGACGCTTCCTCGAAATCGGCAAGGTCGACATCTACGGCAACACGAAGCTCGGCCTCGAGTGCCTGAAGAACAACATCTCTTACTACGTGATCGACCTCGCCCAGCACCTCGAGCACAAGCCGGCCATGGTCGCGGAGATGTTCGCCGAGTTGGCCGAGCGGTTCGCTGCGGGCGACTACGGTCCGTTGACCTACCAAGTGTTCCCGGTGACGGACGTCGTCGACGCGTTTCGTTACATGGCACAGGGCAAGCATGTTGGCAAGAACGTGCTATCGTTCGATCAGCCATCGATTCCGGTTGGCCCCTGCACGCAGGACGGGCACCGCTTGCGCGGCGACGCCTCGTACTTGATCACGGGCGGCGCCGGCGGCTTTGGCCTGGAAGTAGCCAAGTGGATGGCCGCTCAGGGAGCGCGGCATCTCGCGTTGCTGAGCCGCAGCGGGCCCAAGGGCGCCGCCGTCGATGAAATCGAGGCGTTGCGGCAGGACGGCGTGGAGGTGCTCGACCTGCGCGTCGATGTCACGTGCAAGGATCAGGTCGACGCGGCGATTCGGCAAATCGATGAGCAGCTGCCACCACTGCGCGGAGTCGTCCATGGCGCCATGGTCCTGCAGGACGAGTTCCTCACTGATCTGAACGAGGAGCTGTTCAACAAGGTGCTCGATCCCAAGATGCTCGGCGCCTGGAACCTGCACACGGCGACGCTGGAGCACGAGCTCGATCACTTCATCGGCTTCTCGTCGTACTCGGCCGTCGTTGGCGCCGCGCGGCAAGCCAACTACAACGCCGGCAACGTGTTCCTCGACATGCTCACGCTGCATCGGAGAGCCCTGGGGCTGCCTGCGCTCGTGATCAACTGGGGCGCCTTGTTGGGCGCGGGCTTTGTCGATCGCAACGAGAAGACGGCCGATTACCTCGAGATGGTTGGCATCAAGCCTCTCCATGTGCACGAGGCGCTGGAGGTGCTGGGACAGTGCATCGGCCGAGAGATTCCGCAAGTCGCAGCTGGCCGACTCGACTGGTCCGTGATCGCGCGGTTCAGCCATGTCATTCAAACATCGCCCACCTACGCCGGCTTCATCGGCGGCCAGGAGCAAGGCGGCGGCGCGTTGCGTCCGCGATTGATGGCCGCCTCGGCCGCCGAGCGGCTGCCGCTGCTCGAAACCTTCGTTGCCCAGCAAGTGGCAGGCGTGTTCGGCATTGAAGCGGCCGATGTGGATCGCGACGCCAGCCTCTCGGACCTCGGGCTCGACTCGCTGATGGCTGTCGAGCTAATGAACCGCGTGGAGAGCGAGCTCGGCATGAAGGTCCCGATGGGCAAGGTGCTCAGCGGGCCCAGTGTGCGCGAGCTCGCGGGCACTCTGCTCGAGCTGCTTGGCGATAGCGACGAAGGCGACGCCGACACGGCCTCCGGCGCCGGCGCCGGGGCGCTGGAGCTCGAGGAAATCGAGCGCACATCGGCGCCGCTCACCTCGCTGCAACAACTCGCGGTCGACGCCACCGAGCGACACGTGGCGGCAGCACAGGTTGTCGGCGCTTGGCGCGAGCCGTTCGACAGTGCCCTCGCAGCAGCCATCGATCGATTGCGAGAACGGCACCCGCTGCTGTCCGCCAAACTGCGGCCGTCCGAGTCCGAGACGGCCGACTACGAGCTTGACTTTGCGGCCAAACTGCCGATCCCCGCGCAGCAGCGGAACGGCAACCTGGAGACTCTGCTGGCGCTTGGTCGGGCCTGGCAGCAGGGCCAACCGTTGGTGGAGGTGCTCGCGAGCGTCAAGGGAGAGCAAGCGACAATTGTCGTCGCCGCGCACCCGCTGGTCGCCGACCAACAGTCGACCGCCGCCTTGTTGGACGAGCTCGCGATAGAGATCGCCGCGCCCTCGCTGCGGTCGAGCGACGAGCGACACTTCCAACACTACATGCAATGGGAGTCGGCTGTCACCGCCGAGCAGATGTCGCGGGCAATCGAATCGTGGCGCACGGCATTGACCGGTGCGCCGCGCAGCCTGTCGCTCGAGACCCTTCGCAAACCGGAACGCAACGGCTCGCTCAACGGGTCTAACGGCGACGCTCGGCCACAGCCGGCCGCGCAACTGCCTCTGTCCATTGAGGGCGAGCGGGCGTTGGGCCTGCTGGTTGGCGCCGCACAGCGAGGCGTAACGCTGACGGATCTGGTCCACGCGGCGATCGCTGCCGTGCTGCACAACGTCACCGGACAGCGAGACCTGCTGGTCGGCGCCCTATGTGGCGGGCGCACGCACGAAGGCCTGGAGCGCGCTGTCGGGCCGCTGGCTCGCGTCTTGCCGGTCCGCAGCGAACTGAAACCCGATGAATCGTTTGGAGACCTCCTGGAAGAGACCGCCAAGCGGCTTCGCGCCACTCGCGAGCGACAACATGTGCCGGCTCGACTGCTGTCGGTCGAGATGGGCTTGCTGCGCACACCGGAAGACACCATCGGCGCCGCCACCGCCTTGAACGTGGCGGTGTTCGGCGATGGCTTGGCCGATCGCGTCACCGTGGCAGCGGCGGCAGGCATCGCAGGCGTCAAGCAGACGTTGCCCGGTGGACTGATCGGGCCTCCATCGCAGGCGACCCTTGTGAGGCCCGGTGGACTGGTCGAGACGCTCGCCAATCCACATGGCATCGCTCAGGGTGAGGTCGAGCTCGTGGTTGCCCAACACGATGGTGAAATCGCTGGCTGGTGGTCCTACGATCCCGCTCGAGTTTCATCGGAGCAAGTGGCGCGGCTGAGCGAGTTGCTGCAAGCGGCTTTGGAGTCGTTGGTGCATTCTCCCCAGGCAAGGGTGCTCGATGGCCTGTCGCTGGAAGCACACGAGCGAGCGTCGTTCTTCGAAGGCGATCGCCGCATTCCGGGCGAGCCCGAGATCGACTTCGCCGCCGAGGCGGCGTTGGACGAGTCGATCGCGCCGCCCGCGAAATCGCCGCCTCGCGCCGAAGGGCCGACCCGGATTTTGCTGACCGGCGCCACCGGCTTCCTCGGCGCGTTCCTGCTCGACGAGCTGCTGCGAACAACCGACGCGACCATCGAATGCCTGGTCCGCGCCGATGACAACGCGCACGCCGAAAAGCGAATCAAAGAGAATTTGGCGAAGTACCAGCTCAAGTCGCCGGGCCTGGATCGCATTGTGGCCTGGAGTGGCAACCTGGATCAGCCTCGCCTCGGGCTCGATGAGGAAGCTTACGAGGAACTGGCTGACCGCATCGATGTGATCTACCACAATGGCGCCGTCGTGAATCTGGCGCTCCCCTATCGGTCGATGTTGGCCAACGTCAACGCGACTCGGCGCATCTTGGAACTGGCCTGCCACCGCCGAGCCAAGCGGCTGCATTACGTCTCCACCTTCACGGTGCTCTCGACGAACAAGTCTCGCGGCAAGGTCGTGCATGAGAGTGATCCACTGCCCGAGTGCCGCGAGCTGCTGCACGGTTACGCTCAAACTAAATGGGTGAGCGAGCAGATGGTCAGGGAAGCGGAGCGCCGCGGCTTGCAGATCACCACTTACCGCCCGGGGCACATCACCGGCGCCAGCGTCACCGGCGCCTCGAACGTCGGCGATCTGTTGCACACGATGGTGCTTTCGAGCGCCCAGCTGGGCTTGGCGCCGATTCGCGATTCGGAGCTCGACCTGACTCCGGTTGACTACGTGGCGCGGGCGTTGATTTCCATCTCTCGGCAACCCGATTCCATCGGGGGCGTCTACCACCTGACGAACCCGGCGCCGTTGAAGAACAAGGACTTCAACCAGTGGATGGTCGACTCGGGCATCGATGTCGAGCTGGTCCCGTACTCGCGTTGGCGCGAAAAGTATGTCGAATTCTGCTCGCAGGACGCCGTCTTGCAGGCCGTCGCCGAGCTGGTGGCGCCACGGATTCTCGACGGCGACGGCGACGAGGAGGCAATGCATCCGATCTTCGACACCGCAGCGGCCCGCAAGGCGTTGGCTCAGACCGACATTCAGTGCCCGCCCGCCGACCACGAGCTGCTCAACACGTACGTCGAATACTTGAGGCTGGCAGAGGTCCCTAGCGAAGTGTCCTCCGTGCCAGAGTAGCGCCCTGGCGACAACGCGGCGACGTCTGACGGAGCGCGATTGTCGCATCGGACGGCTCAACGCTGGCGACGATCACGCGCGCTGCGCGTAACTTGAATAGTGGCTTGCAGCCCCTCCACACCTTCATGGAATGTTGGAATGTCCGCTCCTCCTCGCTTCATCATGATCGGCGGCTTCCTCGGCGCCGGCAAAACCACCGCGATCGCCCGGCTGGCAGCGGAGTTTCGCGCCGACGGCAAACGCATCGCGATCGTCACCAACGATCAGGCCAGCGATCTTGTCGACACCCTGCTGCTCCGTTCACAGGGCTTCGATGTCGGCGAAGTCGCCGGCTCCTGTTTTTGCTGCAACTTCGACGGTCTGACGTCGGCCGTCGAATCGCTCAGCGCTGACCAGCGCCCGGACGTGGTGCTCGCCGAGCCCGTGGGGAGCTGCACCGACTTGGTCGCCACGGTGATTCGCCCGCTAGAGCAGATCTACGAGCAACCGTTCGCCATCGCCCCGTATGGCGTCATCATCAAGCCGAGCCACGGGCAGAAGATCCTCAGCGGCGCCGGCCAGCGCGGCTTCTCGCCGAAAGCGGAGTATATCTTTCGCAAACAGATTGAGGAGGCCGACTTCATCATCCTCAATCGCGTCGACGAGCTGAGCGACGATGAACGCAACGAACTCGCCGATTTGCTCGGCGGCGCCTATCCGGACACCCCGGTCATTCAGACGTCGGCCAAGACCGGCCTCGGCTTCGATCAGTTGCAGGAACATCTCGCACAGGACGGAGCGCACGGCGCCAAGCAGATGGACGTCGACTACGACGTCTATGCCGAGGGCGAGGCCGAGCTCGGGTGGCTCAACTGCCAGGTGGCGTTGACCAGCGCTTCGGATATCGACTTGGATGCCTTCCTGACGGGCCTGTTGGAGCGTCTGCAACACCAGCTGATATCGAGCGGCAGCGAGGTGGCGCATCTCAAGGTGATCGGCATGGCAGACGGCGCCTACGCAGTCGCCAACTTGGTCAGCAACGCCGGCGAGCCGATGCTTTCTTTGCCGTCCAACTGGAGCGGCACAACGGCCGACCTGGTGGTCAATGCCCGCGTCGCCACCTCGCCCGACGAATTGGAGTCGCTCGTGCGAGACGCGATCACCCAACAAGCAGCCGAATCGAAGGCCACCGCCGAAATCCGAGCGCTGCAATGCTTTCGTCCCGGCCGCCCCGTTCCCACACATCGGATGTAGAAGACGTCCCTCGCGAGCAATCGACTTCGCGCGTGCGGAACTCGCGTGCGAGCCCGTGGACTGCACGCAGCAAGGCGCTCGAATGACGCGCGTCAAGCGCAAAAGCCCCGGCAGGGGCGAAAGACGTTAGCCACGCGCGCAAGCCCGTGGAAGAGCGCGCCCAAGCCCTTCGAACCACACACGCCAAGCGCACAAGCCCCGACAGGGGCGACAGACGTTAGCCACGGGCGCAAGCCCGTGGAAGTGCGCGCCCAAGCCCTTCGAACCACACACGCCAAGCGCAGAAGCCCCGACAGGGGCGACAAACGTTAGCCACGGGCGCAAGCCCGTGGAAGAGCGCCCAAAAACCCTTCGAACGACACGCTCGGGGCTGTTGCGCTTGATATGCGTAAAATTGGGAGCGGCCTGTCGCGCGCACTTCCACGGCTTCCACGGCTTCCACGGCTTCCACGGGCTTCCACGGGCTTCCACGGGCTTCCACGGGCTTCCACGGGCT
>JAGQPF010000078.1 GCA_020426845.1 Planctomycetales bacterium | reverse complement strand
TCGAATCCGCGTCCCAAGCAGCGGCGTGGTCGTCCGCGTCGTCCCGACGCAACGTACGCCACGCACCGGAGGCTGCAACGAACACGTCGTCGCCGCGCGTCCCGCAACTCGTTTCTCGGGATATTGGACACGCAGTACTACGAGCTGCTGATGAAGTGTGCGGAGAGGATACTTGCGGAACGCGGTCTGCGCGCCGATGGCACATTGATCACGCAGCCGATGATCGCAACTGCGTCACCGGGCGGCGCAGCGGCTTCCGACTTGGGCGCGACGACGACGCCTCAGTCGACGTCAACCACAGTGGCTCCGCCAGACGACACCGCATTCTCTTGGCATCGCCGCTTGCGTAACTTCAACCGATGGCTCCGCGGGATCGCCACCACACTTTCGCCTCACCTTGCGCGTCTGCTGGAGCCTTCACCGCGCGGCGACCCACCGCCTCCACGGAGTGACTGACACAGTTGCGTCAGTCAACGGCGAATTCTTCTCCAAATCGCGAGCTATTTCGAGCCCGCCCCGGCCCCACTCTGCGCGGACCACCTCTCAGAGAGCCGGTTCACACGCACTTCTCTTCGCCAGGCTCGCTGTCTCCCCCAATCTCACGACACAAGTCGCCGGCCGATTTCCCCTTCCGGTTTTCCGGCTAAGACTGTCTCAAATTCCTTTCCTCGGCTAAGACTGTCTCAAATTCCTTTCCCCCCACAACCGAACGGTTGAGATAAGCAAGCCCGTTCTTCGGTGAAACGACAGCCGAGTCGACCCGTTTGAGCCTTTCCAGGTCCGTCTCCTTCGCAGGATCAAAATCCGCGACGGACTCGGGCGGAGCAGGTCGGCGCTGAAAGATCTTGGCGATCACCGATGTCCTGCTGCCTGCCGCCTCGGCCTCCATCGTGACCAAGATATCGATTTGGGCGCCAGCCTCAACCGTAGTCGACAGTTCGTAACCGCCCTCCCCATGATCGTCGAGGCCAATGGACTTTCGAAGCTGCTCTTTGCCATCAACGAAGAACACCGCTGCGCCGATCTTCAGTGGCTTCCTGTAAGGCTCGTAGGTCGGATCGCTTCTGTCCACGTCCGGCGCACGCCCCACTCGTACGTTTGCCACGGAACCGCGCACGACAATCGTTGCACGCGTTGCACTCGTCCAGCGGAGCAAAGCCGCTCGCTGCTTGGCCGGCGCGGCTGTCAGCGACAACATGTGCCCCTGCTTCTGGATGTTGGGCCAAGTCAATTCGCCCGTTTCCGCCCCGGACTGCGACACGAGAGCCCCGCTGGCGGTGTGAGTCGCCATTGCCTGAGCTCCCGATGGAGTTTCACCATCGACGCTCAGCCACTGCCACGTGCCGTATTTAGCGTAGGTGGAGCTCGCGGGATCGGCGAGCGAGAAGTCCGAGACAGCGTCCCCAATCAGCGAGTCTCGAAATCGTGCCGGCGGGGTCCAGGGGGGCTGCGGGGCGCGTTTGGCAATTCTCCGTCGTGAAGGGTCTGGCTTGCCCCACGTGTCCGGGTCGGCGACCCGCGAAGCCCCCTCGTCAGGTGGACGCGGACTTTCACAACCCGAGGCCGCAAGGCAGACAAACAGGACACTGACGACACAAAAGCCATCGAACCCGCGCCGCTGATAAGACGGAGCCCTGTCACCGCCAGCGTCAAGCATGGTCATCTCCCGCAATGATGCTGCGCCCCATCGAGTGCCAAAGGATCGGAGGTTCGGAGCATCAGAGGCCGCATCCGGATGGATTTGGATTGGGTTGCGGCCCTGACAACCTACGCGATGTGAATTGCGTTATATGCGACGCCTTACCGCAACTCAACCAAGATTCGTGCGCTGTCAAGAAGTCGCCAAACGGCCTCACAACGTGAGGGTGCTCTCCATCGTTCCGAATCCTCCAATTCGCACGATTAGCTTAGCAGCACGTTGCACAAGACCCCATTGGCAGTCGGACAGGCCCTCGCTCTACGGAGACACGTATCTACGTTGGATCAAACGTAAGCTTGATCGCAATCAGCATCGGCGCATGGCCGTCACAGGCGAACCGCCCTTCGACGTCCGTCAGCCGCTTCCCCCGGCGACTCCGGCTTCCGTCAATTCGGCCCGCAACCCAAAAGCGCGACGTCGATTTGACGGGTGACGTTTCAGTATGGGCGCGAACGTGGGCGCAACTTCGCGATCAATTCGTCTAGCGTGCATGGCTCTGTCACTTCTGCAATTTGCTCCTCAAAATCGTTGTCAAGGAGATCCATTACAATTACCGACCCGCTGGTCCCCATGAGGTAAATCTCCATGCCTCGAATCCCAAATGGCGCCCAGCGTTCCTCGGCAAAGTCCGATATTTTCTTGATCATTTGAGCCAAGTCGTTCCGAACTTCTCGGCACAGGCAACCAGATACCCCAAACGTGACAGGAAACCCTTCTGGCCCAATCCATAATCCACCGAACTTGCGAATGACGGCGTCGGCTGCGGGATTCAACTCGATACCGTAGCTGCGCAGCCAACGCCGACGCCAGGGCATCAGCAGTTCGCTTGCCAATCGTCGCAACCCCCAACGTGAAGAGAGTGCTGCATTCTCCGTACGACTCACTGCCCCTCTCCTGAATTGCCCCAGCGGAGAATTGAAGTTCGAAGAGCGCAAATTGTGTTACTGGCGAGTTCGCCGCTGGAGAGCAGTGAGGGCCAGCCCACACCAATGGTTCACGCACTGGCTCAAGAGCGATCTTATTCCTTCAATGTGCGCAACATATGCTGCGGGAAAATGACCAGACGCACCGGCACATCGGAGAAGGTAGTCTCTGAACTTCGCTAGTTCCGACGATTGAAACGGACCTGCGAAGGAGTCTGGTTCGTAGTTCACTCTTTCCTCCATGCGCCGTTGTCCCATCCAACTCGGCCATCTTCCGCGTGTCCGCCCAGCT
>JAGQPF010000674.1 GCA_020426845.1 Planctomycetales bacterium | reverse complement strand
TCCACGGGCTCGCGCCCGTGGCTAACATCTGTCGCCCCTCCGGGGCTTTGTGCGCGCAGATCCCGGGGCTAACACGCTTCGCGACGACGACTCCACGGGCTCGCGCCCGTGGCTAACATCTGTCGCCCCTCCGGGGCTTTTTGCTCACGCTTCCCAGATCGGCGCCAACACCCAGCGCGGGCCGCGATCGGACCAGGAGGAATCGGCGGCGTCTTTGCGCAGCCGCGGCGGCGCGGGCAGCAATTCGGGCCGGTAGCGCTTGTATTCGCCCTGCCCTTTTGATTTCTCCCAGACTCGCAACGCGCATCGCAGCTGCGGCTGGAAATAGAGCTCGGTGACGTGCGTCGTGAACCGCTGCGCGCAGTTGGTCGCGCGCAGCGCGCGTCGCAAGGGATGGTGACGGAAATTTGGCAGTCGCAACTTCCAGGCCGGGTCGTAGTGCCAGCAACGGGCGATCTCGTCGAGCTGCTCGAAGGTCGGCAATTCGAGCCAGCTGCGCGAGACTTGAAGCGGCCCCCACCAGGGCACCTTCAACTCGGCCGGGTCGTTCAAACGCCGAATCTCGCCGCCCTCGTCCTTGAGCAGCAAGCAGCACTGCACCGCCCCGTCATGACGGAAAAATGGCAGCACCGTCAGCCGCGACTTCGCGCCGTCGGCGAAGCTGGCGTGGCGGTCGATGAGCCGGCGGGCGCCGATGGCCAACAGACGCCTCACTCTTCGCCCTCCGACACTCGAAATCCCGATGCGGCCATGCCGAACAAGGCCGAGCTATGCGTCGCCTCGACCATCCCGCTGGGGATCACCATCAGCGCGCCGCGCTCCTTGACGGCCTCGTAGGTCATGTTCATGGCGCGCAGCTGGAAGGCGGCCGGATTGCGATGGTAGAGCACCGAGGCCAGCTCCATCTGCTCGGCCACCTTCAGCTCCGACTCGGCGAGCACCACTCGCGCCTCTTTTTCACGATCGGCCTGCGCCTTGCGGCTCATGGCGTCCTCGAGCCCCGCGGGCAGCTTCACGTCGCGAACCTCCACCGACTGCACGGTGATGCCCCACTCACTGGTCTTGGCGTCGATGATCGTTCGCAGTTCCTCGTCGAGCTTCTCGCGGTCGGAGATCATTCGCACCAGCTCGGTCTTGCCGATCACATCGCGGAGCGTCGTCTGCGCCGCCCAGCTGATCGTCTGCTCGAACCATTCGACCTCCAGAATCGCGCGCTGCGCGTCGGTGACCACCCAGAACAGCACGGCGTCGACATTCACCGGCACTGTGTCGCGCGTCAGCGTCTTCTCCGCGGAGAACGAAGTGGAGCGGACGCGCATGTCGACAACGGCGGCCAGCGAGTCGGCGCCGGGGACCAGCCAGGCAATCCCCGGCTGCAGGCAGCGGCGAAAGCGGCCCAGCCGCAACTGCACACCGCGTTCCCACTCCTGGATGATGCGAGGCGATAGCGAAACATACAGACCCGCGGACAACACCAGCGCCGTCCAGCCGGGCGAGTTCGTCTCCCGAAAGCAAACCACGGCGGCGACCGCCGCGGCCGCCGCCAGCAAGGTCGTCACGAAGTTGAAGCTGCCACGAAACATGCGTGCATCCCTCGTATTGCGTTCGGCCTGTCGACGTCGATCAGGCGTTCGTTCGGCCTGTCGAAGTCGATCAGGCGTTTGATTTCCACCGCGTTTCAATCAACTGACTCAATTCGGGCGAGGTCATGCCCAGCGACTGCGCGAGCTCGACCAAGCCGTCCACCTTCTTCACGAGCCCCTTGAGGTCCTTGGGGCGTATCGGTCGCACGCCCGCCGACTCGGCGACGAACGTGCCCACCCCGCGCCGCAGCACCAACAGCCCGGCGGCCTGCAGGTCTCGGTAGACGCGGCTAATCGTGTTCGAATTCACGCCCAGCTCCACCGCCAGCTCGCGAACCGTCGGCAGCAAATCGCCCGGCAGCAGCTCACCCTGGTGCATCAGCAGCCGCAGCTGCTGCTCGACTTGCACGTAGACGGGCAGACCGCTGTCCTTCTGAATCTGCAACGGCAGCGACATGTGACGTTTCCCCAAAGAACTAAAGTGCTAGTGAACTATAACAATATCACTTTGGCGAGGCAAGCTCCTGGTTGAAAAACTTGTCGTGGTGCAGGTTGCCAGCCTGCAAGCGGCGGCCAAAACCGCGATAATCACAGGCTGGCAGTACGAACGAACCATCACAGGCTGGCAGCCTGTGCTACGAACGCCGCCTCTCGCTTGGAGCTCATCATGCCGCGTCTCCTGACACTTGCCCTCGTGGTCGGCTCGACTGCTTGGACGACGGCAGTCACTGCCGAGCCGCTGCCGTTGCGTGTTGCCACGTTCCGCGTCGACGTGACTCCGCCGCTCGGCTCCCCGCTCTGCAACGGCAATGTCAAACCGGCCCTGAAAATCGCCACGCCGCTCACTGCCCGCGGGTTGGTCATGCTCGGCGCCAAGCGGCCGATCGTGGTCTGCGCACTGGACTGGGTGGGGATCGGCAACGAAAGCCACACCGCTTTTCGCCAGGCGCTGGCCGACGCCGTCGCCACGGACATCGACCGAGTCGCCGTGCACTGCTTGCACCAACACGACGCCCCCGGCAGCGATTTGACAGCCGAGCGGATTCTGCGCGAGCATGGCCTGGAAGGGCGATTCTCCAATCCGGAGTTCGACGTGGCGGCCATCGATCGCGTGGCCCGCGCCGCACGCGAATGCCTACCTCGAGCCCGCCCGGTGACGGCCATCGGCCTGGGCGCGGCGAAGGTGGAACGAGTCGCCTCGAATCGCCGCATCCTCGGCGACAACGGCAAGGTGGTGCTGCAACGGCAAAGCTCCGGTGGTCGCAACCCGAAAGCCCGATCGGCGCCCGAGGGCACCATCGACCCGCTGGTGAGGACGGCCGTGTTCTGGAACGAAGAGACCCCGCTGGCGGCGCTCACCTGGTACGCAACGCACCCGCAAAGCTATTACGGGCAAGGCGAGGTGAACTGGGATTTTGTCGGCATCGCTCGCGAGTTGCGGGAGACGGCGTTGCCGGACGTGCCGCACATTCACTTTAACGGCGCCAGCGGCAATGTGGCCGCCGGCAAGTACAACGACGGCGCCAAGGAGAACCGACTAGAACTGGCTCGCCGGCTCGCCGATGGCATGCGGCGCGCCTGGGAGTCGCAACACAAGCAGCCACTGCTCGCCGCGGACGTGCAGTGGGCCACGCAGCCTGTTACGCTGCCGGTTCGCGACACGTTGCGCGAGGACGAACTGCTGCGCAAGGTCGCGGATGATTCGGCGGACGTTCGCGCACGCCTGCGAGCCGCTCGCGATTTGAGCTTCGTCCGCCGCATGCAAGCGGGGCCGCCGATCACGCTGGCCTGCTGGAAGCTCGGCTCGGCGAGCGTCCTGCACATGCCCGGCGAACTGTTCGTCGAGTACCAACTGGCCGCTCAGCAGCTCCGGCCCCGGGACTTTGTGGCGATGGCCGCGTATGGAGACTATAGTCCGGGCTACATCGGCACGGCAGTCGCCTACGGTCAGGGCGGCTATGAAACGGGCCCCGTTTCGCGGGTCGCGCCGACGGTCGAACGGACTCTGCTGACCGCGGTCCAAGAACTGCTCGAAAAGTAATTCGCCCGCCCCAAGGAACAAGACGGGCCGCACAACCTTCAAACAGCCAACTCCTTCGTCAACCACTGGCCCCAGCCCCCGATCACTCATGCAACTTCGCCATGCTTCCCGTCTGCCTGCTTTCTTCGCGCTCGCCTGCGTACTCGCCTTGGCCATGGCTCCGCCTTGCTCGGCTGCCGCGAAGGCGCCGAACATCGTCGTGTTTCTGGTCGACGATATGGGCGTGATGGACACGTCGGTTCCGTTTCTGACCGATGGCGGGAAGCCCAAGCGATACCCATTGAACGAATACTATCGGACGCCCAGCATGGAGCGGCTCGCCTCGCAAGGCATTCGCTTCAACAACTTTTATGCGATGAGCGTTTGCTCCCCGACGCGGATCTCGATCATGACGGGTCAGAACGCCGCGCGGCACGGCGCGACCAACTGGATCAACCCGCGCAGCAATAACGGCGGACCGCTGGGCCCGCCCGACTGGAACTGGCGCGGCCTGAACTCCAAGGACCTGACGCTGCCCGGGCTGCTGCGCGAAGCGGGCTACGAGACGATCCATGTGGGCAAAGGGCATTTTGGCCCGGACGACACCGAAGGGGCCGAGCCGCTGAATCTCGGCTTCAACATCAACGTGGCCGGAGCGTCCTTCGGCGCGCCGGGCAGCTACTACGGCGAGCAAAACTACGGCCTGGGCACGCGTCGCGCGCACCATGCCGTGCCCCACCTGAACAAATACCACGGCACGGACACGTTCCTGACAGAGGCGTTGACGATCGAGGCCAAGCAGCGTCTGACCGCCACCGTGCATGCCGGCAAACCGTTCTATCTCTACATGTCACACTACGCGGTCCATGCCCCGTTCGATTCCGACCCTCGCTTCGCCAAGCACTACGCCGACTCGGGCCGCCCGCAAAATGCCCAGGCGTTCGCCACGTTGATCGAGGGCATGGACAAGTCGCTGGGAGATTTGCTCGATCATCTCGAGGAGCTCGGCGTGGCGGAGAACACGTTGGTGCTGTTCCTCGGCGACAACGGCTCGGACGCTCCGCTTGGCCATCAGCACGAAGTCGCCTGCGCGGCGCCGTTGCGAGGCAAGAAGGGCGCCCACTACGAGGGCGGCATGCGTGTGCCGTTTATCGCCGCCTGGGCCAAGCCGTCGGACTCCGAGCAGCAGCGCGCACTGGGCATCCCCGCTGGCACCGTCCACTCGCAAGTCGCGTCGGTGGTCGACATCCTGCCCACCATCGCCGGCGTCACGGGAGCCAAGGTCCCCGCCGATCACAAGCTGGACGGAAGCAGCCTCGCCCAATTGCTGACCGGCGCCCGCGACACGTCGCGGTCCGAGGAGTTCTTCATGCACTACCCGCACGCTCCGCATCGCAGCGACTACTTCACCTGCTACCGCCGCGGCGACTGGAAGGTGATCTACCACTATTTCCCGTCGAAAGCATCGGAAGGCTCGCATTACCAGCTGTACAACCTGGCCAACGATCCGTTCGAGTCGACGAATCTCGCCGCCTCCCGGCCCGCCGAGCTGAAGAGCATGATGGAGGGCTTGATTGCGAAACTGGCCGACCACGGCGCACGCCTGCCACTCGCCTCAAAAGACGACAAAACGCAGCGAGCCGAGCCGAAAATGCCGTAGGAGGCCCCTCAACAGGCTGCTGGCAGCATTTGCCCAGCGAAGGCGCCTCGATTCTTGCCTGGCCGTTTTTTCGAGGGCCGCCCTCGTCCCAGCCTGCACTATAGATGCAGGCCTCCACACGGCGACTCCCGTGAGGCCTGGTGGGAGTGCAGTAGCGTCCGACCAAGTAGGAGTGTGGTGCAACGAGGAGAGCAATCGTGGAAGTGCGCGCGAACGGACCGAGCTGGATCGAGGCGGAGTTGTCGACCGACGCGGACCTGCTGGAGCGGTTCGCCTTGCATCGAGACGAGCCGGCGTTCGCCGAGCTCGTGCGGCGCCACGGCCGACTGGTGCTGGGCGTCGCCCGACCGATTTTGCAGCATGAGCACGACGTTGAGGAAGTGTTTCAAGCAACCTTCCTCACGCTCGTTCTGAGAGCCCGTGACATCCGCGCGGGAAGCTCGCTCGGCAGTTGGCTGTACAAGGTGGCGTACCGGCTCGCGATGCGAACCGCACGGCGGCGTCGGCGCGGCGAACAAATTCCGCTCGACGATCAACCGGCCGCCGGCGAAGACCCGCTGCGGACCATCCATCGTCGCTTCGTCCAGGCAGCACTGCACGACGAATTGTCCCGGCTGCCCGACAGCTACCGCTCGGTGCTCGTGCTTTGCTACTTGGAAGGCAGATCACGCCGCGAGGCGGCCGACGAGCTGAACTGCTCGGTGGCGGCCGTCAAAGCGAGGCTGGCTCGTGCCAAGCGAATGTTGCGGGGCAGCTTGTCGCGACGCGGCATCGCCTTCTCCACGGCGGCGATTGCGGCAGCCAGTTCGGTGTCCGCGGCGGAGTTGCCCGCCGGAGCACTCGCGGCGCTCGTCCGCTGCGCCGGTGGCAGCCTGTCATCGGGAGGCGCGCCAAACCCACTGAGCCTCACGGGAGTCGACAGCGTTGGAGGTGGTCCCTCAAACTTCCCGCCGGAAGTTATCCAACTTGCACGCGAAGGAGCCCCGAAGCTGATGAACACGACGAAAGCAATCGCCGCAGCAACCGCGCTAAGCGCCCTGATGATTGGCTGGAGCGTCGCCGCGCCGCCCAGAAGTCCGGCCTCGCCTGCCCCTCAGGAGGCGCTCGTGGCCACCACACTGGTAATGCAGGAGGCGGATGACGCGGCGCCGGCCGAGCCGAGCGCGGGCATCGACATGCAGCATGACGAAATAGGAATCCCATTCGACGGCGTCGACCTGTTGGTGCAAGCCCTTGCCGGGCAATCCGGACTTTCAGGCCGTGAAGGGCGTTCGAGCGAGCTCAGCGATGAGCGCAGGCTCCAGCTGCAGCTTGAATCGCATCGACTTTTGCAGCGAGGGGAGTTGCTTCGCGCCGAGGCAGCGACCAATGCAAGCGAGCGTCGCAAAGCGCGGGCTCGAGCGGTCAAACATTGGCTGGAGGCCGAGCGTCTGGAGCAAGCTGCCCGTGAACGATCGGCCCGCGAGCAAGCATCTCTAGAAAAAGAAGCGAGCTCGATGAGCGGGCTCGTCGTTCCCGCGACGAAGCCGGAGGCATCCCGAATGGGCATCTGGATTGACGGCCCCGTGGCGGGCCGTCCGCCCCAATCGTACGACATGATGCTGGGCGGCAGCCGCGGCCACATGCCGGCGTCCGTGCCCTGCTGCCGCGGCGCCAATCTCGCTTACGGCCGAGCGACAACGGCCAGCAGCCAGGAGGAGATCATCAATAACTTCGCCGCCATGGCCGTGGACGGAGATCTGACCACTCGCTGGTGCGCCGAAGACGAAGCCACCGGACACTGGCTGCAAATTGACCTCGGCAAATCGCGCCACGTCAAGGCGATCCGGATCCACTGGGAGATGATGGACACGCGCTACGCGCATCGCGTCGAGGCCTCGAGTGACGGCAAGACCTGGCGGCAACTCGCAAAACACTCCGCAAAGGGCAAACCCGGCCACATGACCGAGCACCACGTCGACGCCCCCGACACCCGTTACCTTCGCATCACATTCGACGGCAACGACCAGGGCTATTGGTCCAGCATTCGTGAAGTGGAAGTCTCCGACGACCAGCTCCCTCCACCGCCTGTGGACGCTTGGAAAAAGATCGAGCAAGACGCCTCCCCCAACAGCTTTGGCCTGATGATTTTTGGCTCCTCTGCCTAAGCCAATGAAGCGTTAAGTTGAGAGGGATTACGGACTCGCCTCGGCGCTCTCGCGAATCTTGCGAACCGTCTTGGCATTTTCCTGAACCGTCGTGGAACGCCAGCCTCGAAACACTGGCGGCAGATCCTGACTCGGCGTGATGCGCACGTCGTTCATATCGGTCCAGCCAAGTCCGACGATAGGTGTCAGGCCGGTGAATTGATACGATTTCTCGTAGACGACGGCGCCGGAACGAGTCACTTGCACCTCGCCCGTTTTGGTCACGCCGATCGAACCGTCCGGCGCCTTCAACTCAAGTCGCCAGTTCACCGTGATCGGCTGCGAAAGCTCCGCCAACGCCTCCGCGCCGTCGCTGGTGTTGCGCAACATGCAAAAGACAAGGAAGGGCATGTCATGACCGCTAGCGACCATCGTCGAAAAGTACTTTTCCTCAACCTGGCTGGTCGAGTCGCTCGATTGAACCTGCTTGAGATCCTCGCTGGGTATTAGAATCGCGGTTTCCGCGACACCTTCCAGCACACGCGGGTCGCGCCAGTAACAAATGCGGTCGTTGGGGTCCTGCACGTAAAGGTCCAGATCCAAATGAGAAGGCAGGCTTTGGCAAGACAAGGTGATCACAATTCGATCATTGTCGAGCGGCTTGAGCACACGTGCGTTTGCCAGTTCGAGCCGTGTTTCCAGGCTCTTGTATTGTTCGAGCATTTGCCCCCAAGCGGTTCGGTACTTCGCGATCAGTGTATTGGCCGCGGCAAGCTCTCTCTCAACGACATTCAGCCGCGCCTGAATCGCCGCCGCTTGCTTGGTATGATTTGCCGCCTCAGCCAGCTTCCTTTCTGCGTCGGCTCGCAGCCTGTCGGCTGTTTGTTTCGCGGACTCGGCCGCCTTGAGCTGAGTGATCGCCGCTTGTTCGGACTGGTTGGCCGCTGCCGCTGTCTTTCGCGCCTCGTCAGCCGCACTTTGGGCGGCGGTGGCGGCTTGTTGCGCGGCCGTTAACGAGTCATTCGCGTCTTTCAGTTGCTGCACTGCCGCATCGCGGGTCGCCTCTGCCCGCAGACGAGTGGCCTCCGCAGTCCCCAGGGCTTCAAGTGCCGTTGCATGCTGCTTTTCTACAAGCGCAACCTGCGTGCGCAGGTCTTGAGATTCGGCTTGTGACCCCACGGCCTTGTCGTCGAGCATAGCTGACACGCCAATCATGACGACGCCAACCAAGAGGAACAATTCAGCAATCGAAATCCAGCCAATCGCCGAGTCATGCCCGTTGTCGTGAGAAAGGTGAGTATGGTTCGGCATCTCAAGCCTCCTGAAGGAGTTCTGCAGCGATCCGCAATTTTCGCTGCCACTGTGACAATCCGGCGACACGGCCACGTGTCGCAAGCTCGAGCAACAACTCGGCCTCCGCTGTGGGAGATTCCACCATCGCCTCTCGCCACTCGTGCACTAATTTGTCGTGTGAGTCGACTTGTTGGCCCAGCAAGACGAGCTCCTTGAGCACTGTGGAGACGCCGCTGGGTTCGCGATCGCCACAGGCGATGCATGCTGCGGTGAGCAACGGAGCCTGCAAGCCGCGTCTTGTCGCGATGCTCCAGGACCAAGCTAAATCTTTGGAGTTCAGCTGATTGTCCGCCACAGGGAAGTCGTCCGGAGACAGCATGAGCAGAAGCCTTCCCTGGCCTTTCGCCCCTTCCGAAGCTCTATCCGAAGCTCTATCCGAAGCTCTATCCGAAGCTCTATCCGAGCCCCTTTCCGGGGCCTTTCTCCGAGCAACATGGCTCAAGAGCTCCAACAATTCCCAACCATCCCGGGACTCATCGGAAACATCTCGCGGCGCCAAGTCGCCCCGAGCGAGGCTCTGCATCAAGTTGAGCAATTCATCGGAGCCCAATTCGCCAGGGTAGACGACGCATGCGGCTCCCGACGTGCTGCCGACTTGCAGGGCGAGGCAATCGACAAGACCCTGCTCTGCAAGAAAGCCGACCATCGCCGCAGCTCGTTGTAGGTACCAAGCCGGCGCCCCTGAGTGCATTGCAATCCAGGCACTGATCGGCGCCGGCGGTTGTTTCACATCGCAGAGCGCGGGCCAACCAACGGCAAGAGGAGCGTTGCCCTCGGTCACGACGCGCAGCCTTGCCGAAGAAGTCAGCGCACAAACGTCGACTAGCGCGGTCACTGGCGACGCGGCGTCTTGCAGTGCACAAGTCAGGGTCATCCGGCGGTGAGGTTGACGCACTTCCATCGTCACCTCGTGGCTGCTGCGCAACAGCGAAGACAGTGGCAGCGACACCGTCCCTGCGGCCGGCGAGTTGGGCAACGATCGCAAGACGGTCGTTCCCCAGGCACTGACCGGGCCAGCGATGGTCAACGGCTCTTCGACACGTTCTGTCGATCTGGCAACGAGCCACTGCGCCGCCGCCTCAGCCACATCTCGAGAGTTTGGACGAGAAGCGGAATTCGGCAGCAGGGAGTCCAGCCAGGAAGCCGTGCTTTCGCTGACGCTTGGCGCCAGTAGAACCAGTAGCGGAGGGTCCGCCGGAGTCTCCGACGCCTGCGACAAATCTCTCAAGGCGGCCCGTAGCTCTTCTGCCATCTGAAAGCAGCGTGCTAGTTCCGCTTCGCCCGTCCCCGAAACGAACTGCGATTGCAATCCAGTGAGATCTCGACGGAACGATCGCAGCAGGACGCCCCGGGCGGCAATCGTCAAAACGACAGCGCCCGGCACATCGTGGTCGGCGCGAAACTCGTGGCCAGCTGCCGCGCAGGCGGCATCCACCCAGCATTCCGCATAGAGCGGCTCGTCGTCCCAAATCAATTGGCACGACATGGTCGCATCCTGCGTGTCCGGAATGCTCTCGCCAATCTCCAACGTCTTCGCGGGCCAGCCCAACTTGCAGAAACGATCTCCCGATTGCCAAAACAAGACAACCGCGTTGCGAGTTGGCTCGAGCACGTTGCGAGTTGGCTCGAGCACGTTGCGAGTTGGATTAGGCGCGTTGCGAGTTGGCTCAAGCTCGCCCTCGTCGATGGGCGGGAGCGTCGGCGCAGCGGGTCGCTTGTCACCCGCACTGCGTCTGCGGAATAGAAAGTTGAGGAAGCGGCGGATCAGGCTCACAGTTCCCGTTCTCCCGCAGTGAGCGACAGCGATTGGGCGCCGCCGTCGGCCGACGACGATTTCTTAAACATGTCGGCGAGCAGGTCCCGCGCCTGTTCGACTTCCAACTTCAAAGCCTCAACAGCGAACGTTTGAATTTGTTGCGACAACTGTTCGAGCACGGAGCGAATCGTCTTCGGCAACTCTCGCAGTTCCGAAGTCGTTTGATTCAGTGCCTTCACGTCAGCGGCCATCGTTTCACGAGCCGTGGTCAACAAGCCGGCCTGCAGGTCGGTCAGCGAATTGTGCAGACTCTTGGGCAAGTCAAGCATGGCGTCGGACAAGGATTTCATCTCCCGCTCGACCTTTCTTAGTTGATCGGTGGTTCCCTGATCAATCTTTTCACTGGTAGCCTTCAGTGATTGCTCGACGTGCAGCGGCCATTGGATGAGTTGCTGCGAGGTCTCCGCCGCGGCCCTCAAGCTGTCCAAGAAGGGTGTGAGCTTCTTTTCGATCTCGCCGATTGCGGCAAACTTTTGCGCCGTGCTGCCGAGCGTCCCCAAGGCGGCCTCCAACTCTTGAATCCGCGTCTGTGCCCTGTCCAGGACTCCCGCCAAGCCTTTCGACATGGCCTCCGCCCCGTCTTGCGTTGCCGTCGTGCTGTTGTGCAATGCCTCAACCGCTGGCGCCATCTGTTGCCTGACAACCTCGTCCAATGCCGTCGCGGCCTCGGCGTGAAGGGCTGTGGCCTGTGTGATCTTGCTCGTCTCACCAGCCAGCTGAGCGGTGAATTCCGAAAGTGACTTCGACACGCCGCTCAATGTTGTGGCTGTCTCCCCGAACTGCTGGACTGCCTCTTGATGCTGTTTGACCGAGGACAAAAAGTTGTTGTCGACGGCAACTTGGAAAGCCTGGCCCGCCGAGGAGATCAGCCCGGCGGCGGCTTCGGACTGGGTGGCCAAGCTGGCAACGGTCTCGCTGAAGGTGAGCGATTTCTCCGCGACCTGTGCCAAGCCCTCCAAGGAGGAGCCCAGCGTTGTTTGAGCCGCCTGTACCGTTCCGTCAAACTCCGCGAGAGTCTGCCGCAAGCCATTCATGGATTGCAGAAATTGCCTCTCCGACGCTTGGTGCTCTTTGGCGGAGCGGAGCACGGTGTCCGCAACCAATGAGAGCGTGGAGCCGGCATTCTGGGTCTCACGAATCCCGTCCGCCGTCAGCGGCGTCCAGACCTTCGTGTCGAACCACAACATCGCGGTATCCCGCAGCTCGCTAATCTTGTTGGTTGCCAAGTACAGCAACCCTTGATTCACCAATGCGAGCACGGCGCCCGAGAAGACGCCCGTGAACAGCGGCCGCATGGCTCGCATGATCTCACGCATGCTGCGGCTCGGCGGCGCAGGCGAGACGGCGGCGCCGGCGGCGCTGGCGGTGCTGTCGGCCGAAGGATTGCCACCGGAGGGCGACATGGTAAAGTCGACCGTCCAAAAGGCCAGCACGGTGATCACGACGCCGATCATCGGGGCGGCAATGGCCGTTCGCTGGAGCGCTTGCAGCGATTGATTCGAAGCAAGCCAGTGATTCAGTTCCGATTCCGCGTGGTCCCGAGACCAGTCTCCTCGCAGAACGTCGCTCGCCCCAGAGTCATCGGATGCCGCTTGCGGCGGCAGCACACGATTGACCCAGCTAATCCACCGGCAGCTGTTGGCCTTTGCCGAGACCCGTGCATCGGAGCCGTGAATGAGCGACTGAAACAATGCTCGGACCGAGTCGAGACGGATCTTAAGAGTTAAGAACATGCCGATCTGCAAGACGAGAAACAGAGCAGCAATCAGGTAGACAGAGGCGTACATCGTGTTGTTCTCGTGCTGTGGACGAAGTTGCGGCTCGCAGCTTCGGGTTTCCTTGAACGCGGCTTCGTTGATCGATCCCTCGCTTACGCTTCGGGTTTCCTTGCGCGGCTTCGTTGATCGATCCCTCGCTGGGTTGACGGCCCACTACACGGCGACCCCCAGTCCGTCGATTTGGTTTCGCAAGGGATCCAGTCGCTTGCTCAAGAGCATCATGATCTCGTCGCGGATCTGATCCATGGACAGCTCGGCGTCGAGCGCCGCAACATCGTTCTCCAATGCCTTGAGCTGTTGCATCATCTCCGCCGCCGCGGACTCCCAACGCTCCCCATCGCCGCGGCGCGCGATTGCGTCGAGTTGCTGTGTGAGGCGTCGCTGCTCGCGTTGCACGTCGCGCAGAGCCGCCTCCTTCACTTGCTGGGCAGACTCGTACTCGGTCTCGTTGATGCGGTGGAACACTTCGCTCAATGAGTGGCCGATCTTCGCCCAGGACCGACGGTCACGAAGTTGATGGACTTGCGGCGCCGCGTGTTGAAGGGTTTCAAGGATTGCCAACTGCTCCTCGCACTCTTTGATCTTGGCGGCCAAACTTTCGTCTTTTTCGCCATTGTCTTCACTGCCGCTTTGCACTCTTCGCAAGCCGGACAACTTCATGTCAGCGAACATGCGAATCTTGCAGATCTCTTCCAAGATTTGGAAGCGGCTGGGGTTCATGGGGTCGTCCGGTGGATCCAACAGGTTGTCGAGCAGCTTCAGGACAGCCAACACTTCGGGGCGCTCCACCGGCTGCTGTGACATAAGCTTCGCGGCCGCCTCCAGCAAGCGGACCGCAGGCGGCCCCAGTTCGCCAGCCAGAAACGGATTGCCGGCGACTTTCTGGTCGAAACGGACGTACAGGTCCTGCAGCCACTGCTGCAGCTCCTCCTGCGACGGGATTTCAGGAATGCGATAAACCACCTGCACGCACTTCACGGGAACCGCCTCGCCCTCGGGACTGGCGATCTCAGCCGATGCCGTGATTTCGTTTCGAGCGGAAACGCGCACATTCAGTTGAATCTTCGATTTCGCAGGAATCGTCGCGCCGTCGGATTCAATGATAATCTGGCCGACTCGCTCGCCCTCCTGAAAAAGATTGAGATCCAACGATTGGAGCTGGTGCTGCGCCTGATACTCGGCCTCGCAGACGGCCGGGAGCACTTTCCCTTCCTCCGCGAGCCTCACCAGCCCTGCCGCGGTCTCGACGAACAGGGGGCGTGGCAAGACCGTGTCGATCTCGGCCGCCTGCGCATCGTCCGGCGAATAGGTGGATGTGAAAGAGTGCTCGACAACAGTCCGGCCGTCTTCATCGCGGACGGACAATACGAATTCTGTCGGGCCATCCAGGTTGAGTTCGATATCGGGAAAGTAGAAACGCCCGTTCACGACCTCATTGGGGCCCAATTCAGCGGAGCCGCTGCGCAGGCTAACCTGAAGTTGGCTGGGGTCCTGGCCATCGGTTCGGGCGACCGTTCCGGAGACGCTGATGACGTCCAGCGGCGTGATGTCCGGCGCTTCCACTTCAACAATCGCCTCGTCCGAAGCGGCTCGCGGCGGAAAAGTCAGCTTGGCATAAACGGCCGCCCCGGCGCCCACACATAGATCAGGGGCGAACAGCTTCGCTTCGGCGGTGGGAAACGCTTCCTTAATGCTAGCCGCGACCCAAGGTCCGTAAGACGAGCCGCCAACAAGCACGACCTCGTCCAACTCTTCCGGCTTGGCGCCCGCCTTGTCGAGCGTTCGGCGACAACACTCAATGGCCTTGTCCAGGTGTGGCTGGATCAAGGCGACAAACTCGGGTCGAGTGAGCCTTTCATTGACCTGGATCGGGCGTCCGTCCGCGTCGATCAAGATGTCGTGCGAACGGACATTGACCTTGACCTCATCGTCTTTGGCCGTCGCCAATTTCACTTTGATGCCCTCGGCGAGCTGGAGCAGTCTGGCAATCCGTCCTCGGCCGTCCTCGGTCGTTTCGTCGATGGCGACGGGGCGTCCTCTCGCCTCCACTTGCAGTCGAATCCAATGGGCAAGCTCTCGATCGAAGTTGTAGCCGCCCATCAAATGGTCGCCGTCGAAGCCGAGCACTTGGATCACTCCTTCGCGACGCTCCAGAAAGGTCACGTCGAAAGTGCCACCGCCGAGATCATAGGTCAAGATTCGCAGTGGGTCCCGGTCGTCGGCCCGACTGAACGAGAGCGCAGCGGCGACCGGCTCCATCAGCATCACGACGCCGTCCTCATGGAAGCCCGCCTCGACGGCCGCCAAGCGCGTCTCCTCCACCGAGGCGCGATCAAAATAAGCCGGATGCGTGATCGCCGCTCGCGTGACGGGCTCTCCCAACGCCTGCTCGGCGCAGGACTTCAGGTGCCGCAGCAGTTCACGGGCGACATCTTTCGCCGTCACTTCGCCCGACGCGAGGATGAACTTTTCGCTCGTGCCGATCTTGCGTTTGGAGAACATGATCGGCGCTCGCCCCTCCAGGGCCTCCGCCATGGCCTCGTGGCCAAACAGCCAGCCGCGCTCCGAATCGGCAGCGTCAATGATGACCGACGGAAACGTAAGGTCTCCATCGGGTGTTGGGATCACCGTGACATCGCACTCTTCGAGATACGTGCCGTCGCCATATTCGTCCGACAACTGGACCTTGCCGTTGACTGCAATGACGCTGAACGTCGTCCCCAGGTCAATTCCGATTTCAAACGCCATATTTCCGCTCGTGTGCCATGTGATTGCCGACGGGTTCTCGCAGCCGTCGCCACTAATCAGAAAGGTAGTGTTGGATGTCCGGGATTCTCCGGCGAACTCGCTCAACCTTCTGGTGAATCATTTGCAGACGGCCCAAGGCAGCCTCCGGCTTCGACTCGTCGGGAATCTTCTCCGTCTCCGCCTCTTGCATGCCCAGCTCTTGGCCCAGCTTGTCGGCGCGAGGTTTGATGACTGTCACAAAGTCTTCTCGTTGGGAGAGTTTCTGCTCCTCCACAGCCAACTCACCGCGAACGGCCTCGATCAGTTGTCGCATCTGATCCTTCAGCTCCGGTGTAGGCGGAAGCTCCGTGGGCGGAGGAGGTGGGGGAACATTAATGAGTGCTTTCAATCGTTTGAGAAGTTCGACGGCGTTCTCGTAGGAGGCGATCCATTCGCGGTTGTTCTTGGTGCGAAAGGCGTTGGCGCCGGACTGTTCGATTCGATCGGGAATCGTCTGAAACGGCTCCATCTGCGGGTCCGAGCTGTGTTGTTTGAGAATCTGTTTGCATTCGGCAATGATCGACAGAAAGTCGGCCAGCGGCGGGTCCATGTCGTCCGCGGGGGGATTGATCAGCCTGTCGAGATTCCTGAGCAGTTCGTGAATCTCTTGAATGTCCGGCTCTTGTTCGGCGAACTTCTTTTCCACGGAGCTTGAAATCTTCCTCGCCTTTCCTTTCAGCAGGGCTTTCTCTTCCGGGCGAGTGGAGACAGCCTCTTTGTCGACACGCTGTCGCTCGAGCTTTTTGTGCCACGCCAGCAATTCGTGGAGTTCGGGCAACTCGATGGGAGGAAAGTCAATCAGGATCTCATCTTCCGCGACCACCGTGTCGCCGGACTTGACGACGGCAGTGCCAATCATCCGATTGTGTTCGGTGATTTCAACGTTGATGGTGATTGTCGCATTCTCGCCCACATCCTCCGGAATATTGCGCACCGTGATTTCACCGATCTTCGTCTCTTCCTGATGAACGGGCACTTTGATCGTGGTTTCGCCGGCGCCGCTGTGCAGTCGCCGGAATGTCATTGGCTCGGGCCGAGCGGGCAATCGCTCGCCTTCCTCGGCAACAGGCTTCAGTCTTCCTTGGACTTCGACGTAGATGGGTTTGGGCAGCACGGTGTAGAGGACGTCCGAGGCGTCGTCCGGCGCATAGGTCACCTGGAACGATTGCCGCAGCAGCTCCGCCCCTTCATCGTCGGTCAGCCGCACCACCAACTCATTGGGTCCTTCGTCGGGGAGGTCGACATCCATGAACAGGAATTTGCCATTGCCACAAGGACATGGCTCATTGTCTCCCGGCGAATCCAGGTGCATCAGCAGACCCGGGGGCAATGGGCCATCCTCGGAGGTCACTTCGCCACTGACGATGATGGTCGGCAGCGTCGACACCGGCCTCATCGAGGGCCGGATGGTCAAACCGCCGACAGAGGGCTGTGGTGGTGGAGGCAATTGGGCCGCTTTCAACGCAGCGCCGGCCGCGACGCACAAGTCCACGTCGCTATGGCTTTCCACCTCGATGTTGAAAGCCTCGCCGACGGCCTCGCTGATCCAGGGGCCGTGGGTCGATCCGCCGACAAGCAGGATGCAGTGGAGATCGGCCTGCTCGAAACTCGCCTTGGCAAGCGCCGAAGTGCAGCGATCGATCGTATCGCTCAAGTCGTCCTCGATGAGCTCCTTGAATTGCTCGCGGCTAATTCGCTCGCTGATCTCCACCTTCTTGCCCGCTTCATCAATGAGCACATCGCGAGCTTTGACCGGCACGAAAGTACGGTCGTTCCGAGCCTCGGAAAGTTTGAACTTCACGTTCTCCGCAATCTGAAGCAGTCGTGCCCGCCGGGCCTGATCCTCGGGGTCCTTGGCGTCATAGGGTATCTTGCGTCCTTTCTCCGCCAGCTGCTCCAAGACCCATTGGACAATCGCGCGGTCAAAGTTGTATCCACCCAACAGGTGATTGCCGTCGAATGCCTTGAGCAGAATGACACCGTCCTGTCGCTCCAGAATTGTCACGTCGAAGGTGCCGCCGCCGAGGTCGTAGACCAAGATGCGAAGTGGATCGGTCTCGATGGAGCGGGTGTACGCCAGAGCCGCCGCGGCGGGCTCCATCATCATTTGCTCGGGCTGTGACATCTCGAAGCCCGCATCGACCGCCGCTTGTCGCGTCTCCTGAATCTGATTGGGGTCGAAGTATGCGGGATGCGTGATCACGGCTCGCGTGATTTCCGTTCCCAACGCTTTCTCCGCACAGGCCTTGAGATGCTTCAAGATCATGGTGGCGACTTGCTTCGCCGTGTACGTCTTGCCATGCATCGTCAGCGGCTTTTCAGTCCCGATCGAGCGTTTGGTGAAGGCGAACGGCGCCTCGCCTTCCTCGGCCTTCTGCTTCGCCTCTTGTCCCACCAGCGGCTCACCGGTATCGGGATCAATCCAGACGACCGAAGGAAACGTGGCATCGCCGTCCGGCGTGGGAATGATGGTGACGTCCAGCTCCTCCAAGTAGACACCTTGGCCGTAATCTTCCTTGAGTGTCACCTCGCCGCGAACCGCGATCACGCTGTACGTCGTGCCCAAATCAATGCCAATATCCATTTCCATCTCTCCAAGATTGGATTCGTGTCAGAGCCTCTTCGGTCCACTAGACGTCGAACACGATGTCGCTCAACAAGTCCTCGTCATCGCCGGCTCGGGTCAGTTTCAGGTCCTCGAGCCGCGGTGGACGCGCGGCGTCGGGACTGGGGGGACGCACAAACCACAGAATCGCCGCAGGGTGCGCCAGGGCCGGCATCTTCGGTGTGGGCGGCGCCGCCATCTCCGACAATGTCTGGAATTCACTGCTGTCCTTTTTGGACGGCTTGGGCTGCGGGTGCACCAGCAGCAGTTCCTCGGCCATCAATTCGGGCGACAGCAGGGCGCTGGACGCTTCCTTAATGGCGAACTCTTCAAGCAGCTCTCCGCAAAGCTCAATCGGATTCCCCGCCTTCAGCCGCTGTTCAAGCTGCTGCGCTTTCGCGGGAATCTGCTTGCGACTGATATTGGGGCCAATCCCGAGTTTGTTGAAGTGATTGAACTCGTAGGGATTTCGGCCAGGCTCCCATCGCATCGGCATTTTCAGCCTCCCATCTGTTTCAAAATGTCCATTGCTTGTTTGTTCGAAGGGTCATAATGCAGCGCCTCCAGGGCGAGCTTTTTTGACATGTCAAGGAGCGCCTCCACGGCCTCTCTCGTGGGATTGCTGAGGCCCGAGGTCAACTCGTGCATCTTGTAGACCGAGCTGACCAGCGCCTGTGATAGTTGGGACTTGATCTTCCTGGCGCCTCCATTGATCTTGTCTCCGCTCCTAGTGCCGCCGGAGGCGACCAGCGCCTCGCGCATCAGATCCAATCCCTTGAGCTGATTGCTTGAGAACGTCTTGGCCCCCTCGCTAAAGAGCTCCAGCGCGCGCATGTTGCCGAAGTCCAGCTTCAGCTGCACCATCTCGTGAAGCTGCTCTTGGATCCTGTCCGCGGCGGCGCGAGCGTCCGGATCGCTTGCTCGGGACCGAAAGGATGCGAGGTCGGTGCGCGCACCGCTCAGGTTCTCCGTCGCCATGTAACACTGGCAACGCAAGAAGTAAGCAATCGCTTCGTCGGGATGCTTGCGGATAATTGAGTTGAGTTGATTGATGGCAATGGAGAACTTCTTGTTTTCCATCGCTTCCTGCACCGCGTCGAGCTCCTTGCCGACCCCCATCGAGGCGACCTTCTTCTCCAGCCGATCGGCGGCCTGAAGAAGGTCTTGATCGCCATCGGCCACCTCGCGAAGCAGTTCCACATCCTTGCGAGCCGGCTTCTCGTTGTTCAATTGGATGTGGCAGTGGCAACGCAGAAAGAGCACATCGGCATTCCGGGGATGCTTCCTCGCCGCCTGATTGAGCACCGCCAAGGCGCGGTCAAACTGCTTGCCCTTGATCAGACTGTCCGCCTTTTTCAGGCTGATGTCCGAGTCCAGCCGCTCGGCGGCCGCCGTTTGGTCGGGTTCGGCTTCACGGAATGCCGCCAGATCCTCCAACGCGGCGTCGAATTTTTCCAGCTTTGCTCGCGTTTGGCAGCGGAGAAAGAGCGATCTGGGATGGCCGGGTTTCGCTTCCAGAACTTTGGTCAGCACGGACTCGGCACGCGCGAACTCTTCTTTCTCCAGATGCCTGTTGGCAGCTTCGAGCTGCGCGTAGATGGTCGCATCCTCCAGACCTTTCCGGCATCCGGAGACGTTGTCCGATTCCAACGGCAATTGAGAGCCGGACTCGTAAAATTCGCGGGCGGCATCCAGTCGCTCCATGGCCATATGGACGTCGCCCATGATGCGATACCACTGAGCCAACTTGGATTGCGCGGCTTCATCCAATGCGCGGGCCGACTGCGCCAGGGAATCGATGTGCTTCTTCCAACGCTCACCCAACTGTTGAATTCGCCGCAGCACTTGATTCTGCTGAGCCTCGTCGTCCCCGGCCGCTCGATATTCCGGGAACCAAGCGGAGATAAGCCGGTCTTGGAAGGTCAGCAGGTCGCTCAATGCGGGAATGCAGTCGGAGTCGACGCGGAGGTATTGCTCAACAATCTCCATGGCGGCCCCGATTCGGTCGGCGTCCAAGAGATTGGGGCTCCACGCATCGTCCTCGATCTTGGTGGTGTGTTCCTTATAGACCTCGCTCTGGGCCTGATTCACCATTTCTTCCGGAAACGGCCCCTTGCGGACCAGGCGGAGATGGAACTGCGCACGGTGATTTTTTGTGGCGGCATGCAGCGCGACGTCGTAGTGCATCCGCAGCAGCGAAACGGGGAGACGCTCCCGCACCGCCTCGACATGTTGCGGCCGGTCGCGAGACGCCGTGTCTTGAATCCTCGCCCAGAATGCATCACAGCCAATGAGCCGGCGCCACAAGTCCAGCGATCGTTCCCAATCCCGGTCGGAGCGAGCGGGCTTGCTTCCTCGCTCGAGATCGATGGCGCGCGAGTGATGCATGATGGCCAAGTGGTGAAGCACCAAGAAGTCTTGCTCGTCATCGCCGGTGAGTTGCCGCTCCCAAATCGCGAACGCATCGTCATGATACGATCGATCGAGGGCGCCCATTCTTTGCACCCCCAGCAAGGCGAGCGCCTCGAGGCCCGGATCGATGTCCGCCGCCAGTTTCTCCTCAACGACTGACAGGCACTCGTCCAATTTCTGCAAGCTGTCATTGGCCACAGGTCACCTCAATCTCTGCTTCGCGATCTTTGCTCGCAGCCTTTCGGCGCCGGCCGGGTTATTGCATTGCTCGTAAAAGTCCGCCATCGCCTCGAGCACATCGACCGTCTTGGGATACTTCTTTTGTGCCGCAGAGAGCAATCCATACGCTTGCTCTTGTCTGCCCAAGACGGTCAGCGCGCGAGCGCGAGCCAGAGTGGCGTCCAGCGAGTCCGGTTGCTGTTGGGACGCTTGATCCAGGAGCACGAGGGCTTCATCGGCCCGCCCCGATTCCAGCAGGGCAATCGCGTCGTGCACCAACATCTGCGGGCTCTTGGCTGCCGACTTCGGATTTGGCTCCGAAGGCAGATCGGGGACCTTGGGACGAGGCATCGCCTCCCCCGTGGGCAAGTCGATTTTTCCCTCGTTGACGTACTTGTCGATTTGTTCCAACAGCGCCCGCCCATGCACGGGCCTCCGGCTGGCACGGCTATCCAGGCATTGGCGGACCAGCAACTCAACTTGCGGATGCTGCTTCAGATCATCGTTCAGCTCGGAGGGCGGGACGATTCGTTGTTGGTCGCTGGCGTCCAGCGCCGGCCGCATTTCCCACTTTCGCGCCTGTCGTTGCGCCTCCAAATATCCGGCGGTGTCGTCATTTGCCAGCTCCTCACGCCCCACGTGGACGAAGGGATGCGTCCCAGTCAACAACTCGTACCATACGAGGCCGGCCGCATAGACGTCTGCTTGAGGTCCGGGATGACTGGCTTGAGCCAATTGCTCCGGGGCTTGATAGGCGACGGCGCCGCCCTGCGCGCCAAGGTTAAAACGCTTTGCCAAGCCAAAGTCCGTCAGAATCACTCGCCGCTTGTCGGCGGAGAGCAGGATGTTGTCCGGCTTGATGTCACAATGCAACGCCGGCTCTGGTTGCGTGTGCATCCAGCCAAGCGGAATCAGCAGTTGCCGCATATAGTCCATGCTGAGGCTGACCGGCATGCCGCCCGCATTTCGAAACCGCATGACCGCGTCCTCCAGCGTCAGCCCTCCCTCGATCAGTTTCATGGACATGAAGGGACGCTCAATGACCGTGTCATCCGCGGCGGGAACTGGCAAGACACCTACATCATAGACGTGCACCATCCGCTGACTGACCTCATCGGGAGGACCGGATTCGAGCAGGCGCACCAGCGTCACAGCGTCGGAAAACGTGTCGAAGTAGTCCTTGGCGTTGGCCAATTCCGGCGAGAACAGCTTTAAAGCGACATCGCGCATGGGGTGGCCAAACGCGAGTTGCCGAGCCCAATAGACCTCGCCAAAGCTGCCGGCGCCGAGGAACTTGACGATCCTGAATCGTTCCCCGAGGACGGTGTTGTCAGCAACACGCTCTGCCTTCATTCGTTCGGCTCCAAGATGATTTGATCGCGGTCGGCGACGGACGCGATCAACTGCTTCGGCGGATTCAGCTCATGCTCCTCCCGTGTCAACAGATCGATGGCGGGCGTGACAATCGCCTCGTTGACAGCCCGCGGTGCCCCTCGCGCTCCCTCGTCCATGCTACGCGCGTAGGCCTTCGCCGCCATCACGTCCCGCGCTTCTTCGCTGACCTCGATCTCGATGCCCTTGAGGTCTCGAAACTTCTTCAGTTCGCCTTCCAGCACGAGGTCGACGATCTTCCGGCAGGTGGCGACCGAGAAAGGCAAGAAGCTGATGCACTCGTCCACGCGGCCCAGGAATTCCGGGCGGAAGCCTTTCTCGGCAAGCTCTTTGCGGGCCGCATCCAAGAGCAGCTCCGGCAACGACTCCGTATCGCCTCGCAGCTCCGGGTTCGCAATCACCTCCTCGCGAAGCCAGGCTTGACCGGCATTGGTTGTCATCACGATGACGCACTGGGTGCCATCGCGAACCGGTCCCGCGGGGTCGTTGATCATGCCCTCGTCGGCAAACCTCAACAGGACGTCAAAAACTTCAACGGATGCCTTCTCGATCTCATCGAACAAGACAACGCTTTCCGGCTTGTCCTTGAGGCCATTGGTTAACAGGCCTTCGCCATAGCCGACATATCCGGGAGGCGCCCCGATGAAGGCGCTCATGGACTCCTTCGTCTTGAACTGTCCCATTTCCAAAAAGATCAGTTTGTCGGGATCGCCAAAGACAAACCTCGCGAGCTCTTTGGCCAATTGGGTCTTGCCCGCTCCGGTTGGTCCGAGAAACAAGAACACCGCCGCGGGACGACCGTCGCGAGGCAGCCCGAACCTCAAGCGTTTGACCCACGGCACCGTCCGCTCGATAGCGGTCTCCTGCCCGCAGATCCGACGATGGAGCTGATCTTCGATCTCCTTGATCGTGTACCGCTCGAGAGGAGATTCCTCCTCATCGTCATCGTCCGGATCCGCCGTCTTGACGTACTGCTGCAGCGCGGCAATCGCGGCCCCGTCCTCGGCGGAAAGCAACCGACGAATCTCGCCGATATGATGCTCCACAAACGATCGATTGATGTCGAATCTCCCAACCTGCTCTTCCCCGCGTCGCCGTGCGCTCTGGTAGGCCTGCTCAAGCACGTCGACGACCGAGTCGAGCAGCGTGTCCCCTTTGGTGAGCTGGAAGTCGCCTTTTTTTCGTTTTCGTCCGGGTCTTGTCATCTCCCTCGACAAGCCAGCGTGCACTTCGGTCTTGACGTTGATTCCGCGGATCGCCAATCCCACATGGATCAATCCAGCCTCATCGCCCAATAGCGTGAAGAGCAGATGCCGAGTGGTGACTTTCTTCGCGCCGAAACTGACGATGTCCTCCCGCAGGTCGCGCAGCACCTTCTTTCCCGACACTGAGTAGTAGCGTTCGTTGGGAGTTCCATCCTCTTCGAAAAAGTCCTCCGGAATCTCCACCTCGCCAACCACGCGAGCCAGCAAGTCCCTGCGGAAGGCCTCCAGCTGATCCTCATCGACCATCCAGGCCTCTAGCATGGCCATTAGGTCCTCGTCAGCGGAGTCCAACAGCGCCAACGCCAGCATCGCGTCGTTGATGAGCGGCTGATTGTGCTCCTGCCGAATTTGGTCGGCGCGTTGGAGCATGCTCAAGACATCCGCGCTCGCCGTTTCTTTTTTCAATGCCATCGGTGGCATGCCGTCTCCGTCATCCTCATCCATGCCGCCTTCGATGGCTTCGACAAAAGCGTCGATGTCCTGCCCGGGACGATCAATCAGCCATTCATGGCAGGCGGTGCCGGTGGCCCTGGTCAAACAATACAGCCAGTCTCTCAGTTGGACCTTGGTCCGAGGAAAGACGCTGCCCTCGGCAACAATCTTGCTCCCGGGATTCTCCGCGCCAACAACGGCGCCGAGGATCTTGTCAAACCGAGACATGTCCAATCCACTGCTAGTAAGAATCTCTGTGCTCATTCCGTGCTCACGATTTGTTGCGATTCATTCGGTTGCGTAAAAAGGTGCGCGCCGCTCGGACGGCGCGAAGCGCCTTCTGCGGTTCGTCTCGCCGATCAGCGTCGACCGCGGCAGCAATGTGTGCGGCAAGAACGGCCGACAGCACGCCTTCGTTCTCGGCAATGTGGGAGGGCAGGCGGCCGTAAGCCTCGATCACCTCCGTCCACTTCTTGTCCTCCAGTTGGAATGCCGCCGAAGCCGTCCAAAGTTCCGATTTCTCACACGGAAGTGGAGCCGCGTCTTCGAGCAAGCTGAGAGACAGCCGCAGGTAGTCCTGACGCTTGCCCACCGCGTGACTCGCCAACGCTCGCAGCAGTTTCGTCCGCGGACTTGCCTTACCGTCGGAGTCGGCCACTTCGTTCAGTAGTGCTTTACCCGCTTCTCGGCGCCGCTGGGGATCCTCGTGCCACAAGTCCGCAATGACGGCGAGCGGGTGATCGACCTCGTCCCCGACAAGCCAGGCCGATTCTGCAGCCAAACCGCGTTCCATTCTGCGTGCCAGCTGCAGCCAATAGTCCCGCTCGCTGTCGGAATTCGTCGGCTCGGCGGTGGGAGACTCAGTTGCTTCAAGGATTTGTCGCAGATCGTTCAGCTGTTGATCGAGTTGCCTCCGTTCAGCGGCCTCTGGCGGTGCGTCCATTCCGGCAAGCTCGATAGCGGCTCTCCAGATCCCAAAGATTGCCCTCGTGCGTGCCCCCTCGCCGGAGCTCGCGGAAAGACAGTCTGAAATCTTCATGGCATCTTGTTGTCGACCGCTCTCACACAAACTTCGTATCAGCCATTGTGACAGGGCGTTGCGCAGCGTCTTGGACTGCACGGAGGCCATCCCCTCGGCGACGCCTCCAATGTCGTCGGGAATGGCGGATAGGGAGTCAATGACCACTGCGTAGGATTGAAACCAGGGGGTCGACCGCCTGCCGAGTGAGACGAGCCGGGCATCCACATCAAGCTGCTGGCTGCGGGCAAGGTCTCGCTTGACGGCGAGCCGCACCAACCGAGCCGCGGTCAAAGAGTCTTGGGGATGTCGTTTCAAGATTTCGCGGTGCATGCCGGCGGCTGCGGCATCGTCTCCCTGCCGTTCCTTGTTAGCGGCTGCCAATCGGTGGGCCGCTGCCGCGAAGTGGTGCGAGTTGCTGTTGCCCAACGTCTGGAAGCAGCGGTCTGCCGCATCGAATTGCTTTCGCCGACTATTGAGCACAGCGCGCGCATACTCAACGGCGGGAAGCGGCTCCAGGCCCTGGAGCCTGCGATCGGCTGCCTCAAGGTCGCCGAGTTGTAGATCGAGCATCGCAAGCTGGCTTTGCGCCTGGTCGGCCAGGATCGTGTCCGTGAGCCGCTCCAAAGTGGAGCCGGCGGCGGCGTCCCCTGATCGCGCCTGCGAAACACCGAGCCAATAGGAAACCGCCGTCTCCCAACGAGCGCGGGTAAGCTGGGAGGCGTCGCCCAAGTGACTCAAGAGCTCCTTGAAGTGCTTGCTGGCCGGCTGTGAATCTCCGCGCGAGAGTTGCATTCGGGCTTCGGAAAACTTCAATTCGATGGCGGCTTCCTGTTGAATGATCCCGGCCCAACGTCCCTCCAATTTCGGGCCAGGAGAAGAGCGCCTTGACGTCTCGCCGCGATACCGCTGTCGCCGCAGTTGAAGCCATGCCAGTGCTTTGCCTTGCTTTCCCTTGTGCTTTTTCTGGAGGGCTCGACAATATTTCTCGAAACGCGTCTGGTACTGCTTCGACGGCCGCCACTGACCATCGCCTTCGTACAGCGCCATCCAGCCCTCCAACTCGAAGATGGTTGGCGTCGCAAATTGAGACTCATTGAACAAGGCTCGAACCTGGTCGCGGCTCCCCAGGGTTGCGGCGCGGGCGGCGAGCCAGATTTGCCATGCTGGCGATCCCTGGGCCAACAACGTGAGCGTGCCATCCTCGTGTGTCGAGTGAATACCCCAAACCGCTCGAAGCGCGCGAGCCACAAGTCGAGCGACGTCCACGATGCCAGTTAGATGCTTGCAGTTCTCATCCTCCGCGACGGCATCTAGTTGATTCAAAAGGTGGTGGTTGACTTCCCCCGCTGAAGCGTTGGATTGCAATCGTGAGATGGCCTGCTCCAGAGGCCACAATGGCGATTGGGGATCGTCAATCGCCGCGGCTTCGCCCAGCAGCATTCTCGTTGCGGCAAGCCACATCGCCACTTGGGGAAGCTCGGCGGCGCCGACAAATCGTGCGGCAGCTTTTTCCACGGCACGATCGACCAGCCATTCCTTCAGGCCAATGGACGCTTGTGTCCAAGAGAACTCTCCCAGCAACGTCTCTACTTGTTTGCACAGTTGCTCGCAGCGAATCAGTTGTGATCGGCTCCAAGCGACGTCGGCGGTCAATGGGCCTGCCAACATGCCTCCCAGCAACTGACGCTCGAAGTAGTCCCCACTGTCGTCGGCGTAATGTTCCAACAGCTTTTCGACGCTGTCGATCGTCGGAGCACTCCCCAGGCGAACGAGCGATTCAACGCGTCGGCGCAGTAGTGACTCGTCGATGACACGAGCGAGTGTGGCGGCCGCCTGTTCGCCGTCCCCGCCAGCCAGCTGCAATAGAGCGGCTCGACTCGCCGCTTGCGGAGCGAGAAACGATTCACCCAATTGCCGGAAGATGTTCAGTGCTTCTTCCGGTGACTTGGGGGCGAGGCAAACGGCCAGCCAATAGTCGCGAATCGGAGTCCAACCGGCCTGCACGAGCGCCGGCGCCTCAGACACTTGCGCGGCGAATGCCGATGCAACTTCGGCGGGAGGCTGCGTGGCGCCGGAACAATCGCGGCGCAGCCGTTCGTGAGCCTGCTCCAGATGGAGATCCGCTTGGCAAACCTGTTGCCAACGCGTGCCAAGCCCCCACGCCTCCTCGCCTTCCCGACTCTGGCCATTCGCCTGGCGAAGTGCGTTTAGCTCAGCCGTTCGACTACGGGCCAATGAACGGGCGCCCAGTTCTTCGCGTTGATCCAGACGCTGACGATGCGCCCATCCGGACGCAAACCATTGATCCGCGGTGACCGTCGGCGCGGTCGGAACATGAATCGAGCCGGTGGCGGCGGCGCAACGGGCGTTCAGATATGCGATCCAGCGAGGGGACCGGTCAGAAACCGGCTCGACTTCAGTGGGCAGACCCAAGAGAAACGTGCGGAGCGCGGCTTGGACGACCTGCGCCGCTTCGATGAGGCCCGGAAACCGTGCGCACCAAGGATCTTGGCCAATGTGCTGAAGCCGTTGAGCCAGTTCCGCAGAACTGCGGTGAGACGAGTCCGAGTTGGAAGCGGCGACGTCGGCACATTCAGATCGATTGTTGTCAAGTCCGGCCAAGCGGTCGAGTGCCGCCTCCATGTCAGCCAATGGCTCGTATCTGCAGCCTTCACCGACGTCGCCCAACATGATTGCCGCCGTGTCCCGCAATCGCTGGAATTGGTCGCCTTCCAGGGTGACAGAAGTATTCGACAAACGCTCGTGCGCGTCTCGATAATCGCCCCGGTGAATCTCTTCAAAGGCGAAGTTGGCTTGGCACCATGCCAACTTGTTCTGGACGAGCCTTTCCACCTCGCGGCTTCGCTCGGAACACCGCGGCAGATCGTCGTCCTCCATTGCCTCGGCATTCAGAGTCTGCCGAAGCAAGTCGAGGGCCAACTGTCTCTCTAACGGATCTAGCTCCGAAAAGTCATTGATGGCGTTGAGATAGTCCGCCACATCGCTCAAGGCGCCCGACTTCCTCAAACGGATCGCGTGCTGTACGGTCCCACCCGAGTTGGATGACTCGCCCTGCCACCAGGACTCTGCCTCCACGAAGCGTCCATGGAACATCGCCAACAACGCCAGCTTCTTGCGAACGGCCTGGTCGAAACGCGTGCCAAGGAGTCGTTGCAGTTCCACCGCCAAGTCAGTTGCAGGATCCTGAGAATGAGCGATCGCGAGC
Source organism: Planctomycetales bacterium (assembly GCA_020426845.1). Lineage (GTDB taxonomy): Bacteria > Planctomycetota > Planctomycetia > Pirellulales > Pirellulaceae > JAGQPF01. The sequence goes on along the minus strand of JAGQPF010000674.1, from coordinate 12,562 downwards.
CAGAATTGGCCCGCGGGCCGCCACATCTCCGCGATCTGCATGGGCAGCCGAACGATGCGGTCCTTCGTCTCGACGAGCAACTGCTGCGCCGCCCCGTGATCATTTTGCTTCATGAGGCAGCGTGCCTGAGCGATCGCGCATTCCACCGCGCACTCGGCAAAGAACGCGTCAGCCGCGGCGCCGCGAAGCTGGAACACCTCGTCCATCGTGATCGGCTTGAAACCCGCCGGCGCGATGCTGCTGTGTCGTCGCCTGTCACGCACGGCCGAAAGCCATTGTTGCAACGCAGCTGACGAATCCGCAGCGATGGCAGTGTCCAATACCTGAGCCGCCTTCGTCACTTGGGGCGGAACGACTCGATCGGTCTCCACTTGGAACCACCATTGCTCCACGCACCAAGCGATGACGGGAATGTCGAGCCGGTCGTTCAGCAGCGGCAAGGCGGCCTCACCGCGATCAAGCAACACGCGCCTTGCCGCGGCCCAATGCAGCCAAGCCGGCGCGTCATGAGGCGGCAATTGCGGCTGGTCGGACTGGCCGCTCTGACCGTAAATCCAGCTGAGAATGCTCAACAATCGCTGGACGATTTCCGGCAGCGATTGGCGCTGGCGATCGAGAATGCGGAAATTTGCATGCTGGCGAGCCGCGGACAAAGCGGTGTGCGGACCTGCTTGAAACAAGGTGTCGACAACTCCCTCCAGCCGATCCACCCAATGGAACGTCGCTTGTTGTGAGGGCTGCCGCGTTCCGTTCCAGAGGTGCGCTATCCGCACTTCGATGTCACGGTCACTACAGCCTGCCCGATGTAGGTGCTCGATTCCTGCTGCACCATCCCACATGCGAAACACCGCGTCCACGCCCAGCGCCCGCGCGGCCCATCGTGAAGGCTCGACCTCGCTTCGAGCATTCACCATTCGCTCGGCCAACTCGCGCGTTTGCCGAAGCTCGTCCGATCGCCAGTTCGCGGAGACCGGAAGGGCACGGGCCAAAAGCTGCTCGCACAATGGGTCGCTGTGATCGCACTTCGCTGCCACGGTGGCCGCCAATTGCAGCAAGTCGGGCAACCGGGGCGTTGCGTCGGACGCGGCAACGGCGTTGTGCAGAGCCAGCGCGGCCTCGAGAGAATCGGGAAGCTGTCCTCCCTCGAAGTTCACCGTCCGGGGATTTGCCCTTGCGACTTCCAATCGCAAGCGGGACTCCGCCAGCAACCGGAGCGCGAGGGCATGCTTTGGATTGAGGTCGATCGCTGCGGAGGCCCGCTGCATGGCCAACGTCACGTCCGCATAGCGCTTCGTGCGGCATAAGTCTTGTGCCTGCGTGGCCAGCAAGTCCGCGCGAAGCGGCGGGCAAAACGCGAGCTGGTCGGGATTCAGATCCAACGGGGACCGCTGCGTGTCTCGACCGAGGATGGACTCCAGACTGCGCAGGACGATTGCGGGCAAACGCAACGACTTGATCTTGTCGGGCGCCGCCAACCAAAATTCGCGGCAAGCACTAGCCCCAAATTGGACGTAGCCGTGTTGAACGATCTTCTCCAGCCAAGCATCACGTTGCTCAACGGGCAGCGTCAGACGTGCAGCATCCTCAAGAAATCGCTTCGCTTCGGAAAGGTATTCCTCGTCCTTTGTCTCGGCGAGTCGCTCCAACACTTGGCAACGCAAGGCGGGCAGATAATCGGAATCGGGAAACTCACGGGCGAATAGTTGCAGCCGCTTGCGAGCCTCCTGAAAACGGGACAGATCGAGGTTTCGCAATACCAGTTGCTGGAGCGCAGCATGCCGCCAAACGCGAGTCTTGGGGTCCGCTGCCGAAAGACGGTCGCCCAGTTTCGACAACTGCAGAACCGCCGCAGCGCTGTCATCCAATTGCAGCGCAGCGCGCAGGGCGCCCAAACGACGACCGCGGGGAAGAAACCGAAACAGCCAGCTGGGAGCGGGGGGAGCGGGGGCGCGCAATTCACGCGCCAGTTCACTAGCTGCCATCATTCGTGCACACCCGCGATTGCTGCACGGCAAGCCCCACAGATTTGTTGTCCGAGATACCACCATAAGGACCACGCCCACGCCATTCAACAAAAATTCGCCATTTGCAAGTCAAAGCGACAAAACAAGTTCAGCACACCTTCGATCAATCGTGCCAACGAGACTCCCCGTCACACGCTTCAGCGGAAGCCGCGTCGTATTCCAAGCTGAGTTCAACGGCGGGGTTCAACCGCATTCCAAGTCCACGCGCGCGTTGAATCAAGCACGTCCCCAACCACTTTCGTGTCGAACGGCAAAGCTCCGTTGCGTAGGCGGTGATCGTGCTTGGCTCCACTTCGTACTGGGTGATCAATTTCAGTTGTTGGGCCAGCAGTGATCGGGAGCGCCAGCCGCGCGCGGCCGCGGGCAAATTGGGGCGTGAGTCCTCGTTCCGCGCGTCACACAAGATCTGCAAAAGTCGCGAGTGGCGAGGAGAAAAACGAATGGTCTTGGGCGGTCTACACGATTGAATTGTGAGAAACGCAGGACCAACGTCTGCCACGCGGTGAAGATTGAGTTTCATGCATTGCTCCGACATAATTACGGCCCCGCGGCCAACTGTCTCTTTAGACAGCTCCTCCTCCAATCTTTCACTCAACTCGGGCAGCAATCTGCTGTTGGGACATGGATTTTTCCCCTGGCCTGGATGATCTGCCGCAACCAATCTCGGCGGCGTTGCAGCGTCAGGCGGTCCGCGTCCAACGGCACGAAGCTCGTGACGACGAGGGCACCAGGGAGGTGGGCCGGCAGCTCGAAGCGGAGGGGCGGCTTCCAGCGTCGCTGCGACTGGCTGTGGAGGAGGAATTACAACAGCAGCGCATTGCCCGAGACGAGCGCGCCTTTGCCATCTGCTTCGCGGTCAGCATCTATCCGCAACGGGCGTCACACTTAGGCGGGTCACTACCATTTCGATTGCGGGCCTTTGCCTCTTGGTGGTCGGCTGCTTGTCGGTACGAAGGGGCGGATCTCGAGCAGCTTCTGCTGGGACTGGGACGAGTTCCCCCAGCGGAGCCGGAAGAATCTTCGGCGCCCCAACTGGGGCAACTGGGGCAGCTGGTGGACTCTCTCGGTTGTGTCCATTGGTCCGGCAATCTTCAAGAGCAAGCGCAGCGGCGGGCGGGCGCGATGTTGTTCTTGGCCACATTGCCATCGTCAACGATCGAACGCATGTGTGCGCGCTGGTGGCCCACCGAGTCGGCCCGCTTGGAGTTCCTGCTGAACGAACTGCCTTGTCCTCCCACGGATCGATGGGGACGGGCATGGGAGAGCGAACCGCTGCACCAATGGGCGCGGCGACTTGAGGCCATGGCGTTCGCTCAGGCACATCGGCTGGCGCTGTCGAAGGACGTCGCCCGTCAAGTGGTCGGCGACTTCTGGACAAGAACGCATTCCAGGTTGTGTTCGGGCTTTCCGTACTACTGCTTTCAAGCGCGATTGACATCCTGGTGGAGCCGCTGCCTGCAGAATTCGTTGATCCGGTCGGAAACGCCGCCGATTCGCGCGTCTTCCGCGTCTTCCGCGTCTTCCGACGTCTCGGTCGCCTCTGCCGACAACCATGCCCGCGAAGAACTAGATACCGAGCAGATTGCGGAAATGCGCGAATGCTATCGGCTGGCCCGCTCGACGTTTTTCGCCCGCAGCACGGCGAACATGTCGGAAGAACAAGCGGCCCTCGAACACGAGAAACTGCGGTCGGCGATCGACGAACTCTGGAAGCGGCAGATCGACCCGGCAGGGTCGAGATCAGTGAAGGAGATCGGCGAGAGCCACGGATTGGGAGGGCACGTCTACACGCTCGCCCGCCGCATACGCATCCGCGTGGCGGCCGCAGGGCTGATCCACCTGGCCAAATTGACCAGGCGACAGACCGAGTTACAGATTCAGACGCTCAGCGGTAGCGAAGCAGCGCACCGCACTGGCTGGGAGGCGCCGGCTTTCCTTGCCTTGTCCGCAAGTCAAGACGCGAGTCTGCTGCCCACGTTCATCTGCTCGCTGGCCCTTCGTCGGCGAGTTCTGCCCCAACGTCATGACACATGGTCCCGCTTACGAATCGCACGAGAAGTTGGAGATTGGCTGCGCACAGATGAAAGCAAACGAGATGCATTGACATCGCAGTTCGCAGCGCTGCCGGGCCTTGGCGAATTGATTCACGACGTTGAGGCCGCCGCCTCGTCCGCAGACTTGGAACAAGTGATTAAAGAAGAGGGGTTTTCCGTTCGCTTGACTGCGGCAATCCATGCATTGCTGAAGCGCGCGATGGCCCATTCCACCACGAAGGTGGACGGCATCGCGCAGTCCGTGGCGCAAACAGCGGCGCAAACAGCGGCGCAGGCCATTACGGACGCGATGGCAGACACTTTTGGGCGATCTTGGCAGTGGGTCTCGCCCGTGTGGTATCTTTACGTAGTGCAGGGTCTTGACGCGGATGGGATCGCCGATCGCCTGGAAGCGGATGCGGGCGAAGCGGCGAGGCTCGAGTCGGCGATTGAACAAGCGGTGCAAGGCATGCGGATGTTTCGGACTTGCGATGACACCTGAACGTGCAAAACGTCTGCTGGCCGACACCCTCGCGGGCGAGCCAACGCCAAGCGAGCAGCTTGCGGCAGCGCTGCGGCTTGTCAATCAAGATGCACCATTCGTGTCCCATGTGCGGAATCAGGTGGCTCCCGAAAGGCGCGAGTTTTGCGCCACGTTTGCGGAATTGATGGACGCGTTCATCTCGCTAACCGATGAGGAGCGTAAGGAGGAAATGCCGGACTGCGTCGCCCACCTGCAACTGTGCCCGGACTGTCAAACGCTGGCCAGCATCGTTGCAGCGGCCGATCCATGGAGCGGTGAGGGGCAGGTTCGTCATTTGCGCTGCGCGTTGCAGGTGTCCGTCGATCCGCGAGGTGAGATCACAGCTGCAGGAATTGCACCCGACGCCGTTGAGACGCACGCCACGGCAATGTCAAGAGAGTCGCCCGCACGACTACAATGGAGACTGGAGGATGAGGAACACAGCGTCTCCATTGTCTTGCAGCTTGCCTCCGACGCCAGTGGCTTTACCCTCTGGCCGCAGTTCGAAGTTGGGGACGGCCAGCAAGAAGCCGGATTGGAAGTTGGTCTGCGTGATCAGTTGCCCTTGTTCACGGGAGCCTTGCACGACCTCGCGCAGCAGGGAATTCAATTGACGCCCGGCCGTTGGCAGTTGATGATCACCTCACTTGAACATGCCTGGACGATCGAGTTAGTGCTGGCAGCCGGCCCGACCATTCCTTGACGAAGGCAGTTGCGAAGCAGAACGAGCGGAGCGGAAACAGTCACTGCCTGCTTTGCTCACCGACACTCGCTAATGATTGGAGCTAGCCGCGATGCTGGTTGACGCGATAAGACGAATTCGCGATGTCGCAGCACACCCGTCGGACCGGCCGCTTGCCGTGGCGACGCGATTACGCGCCATCTTCGAGTTGCTTCGCAGCTGGAGCCGACTGACAACGGACGACTGCGCGTTCCTTGGCCGGCACTTTGTCTACCCAAGCCTCGTCCAGTGGCTGCTTCGCGCCTCACCGGAATGCCCTGCGGGTCAAGCTCACGATCGGGTCGCTCAGTCGCCCAACCCGGAGCAGGTGTTTTGCGAGCCCTGTGAACACGCGAGCCCCTGGCGTCTGCAGGCTACGCTCGTGGCGGCCGGTCAGGCCGGCGATGGAGAGGCGCGCTCCGCCTGGGCGGAAATCATTTGGCGAAGAATCGTCGACGCCTCCCCGAATCGCGGCCAGTGGAGTCAAGTGACGTCGCCGCACCGAACAAACGGATTGACCGAGGCATGGCGAGCCATCGTTATTGATGGAATTGGGCAGGCAGTCGACGATTGGAACGAGCCGACCGGCGATGTCTTTGATCGCTTGGACCAGCGGATACCGCCCGCATCGCTCGTCAAGTATGTCCTCAAGTCGCACCAGTTGCTTGAGGCGTGGATTGGTCAACAAGGCGGCCAGCACGACGCGCGGCAACAATTGGACTCGGCGATCATCGGTCTCGGTCGGCAAATGCAACTGACCTACCGCATGGGCTGGCGATTCGAAACAGCTCAACATGCGGCGCGCATCCAGTCGCTGCTGGAACTGCTAGACGCACTCTCGCCGCCTGTGGCCAGCCGCTTGCGTTCGTCCCTCACCCGCGACTACTTGAACATTGACGAGCAGCGGCAGGTGCTGACCCGCCTCGCCAACGACGTGCTTCCGATTCGCGATGCCGCATTGCCGACGGGCGACCCATTGGATCAACCCGTGGTGCAAGATCTGTTTTGGCAGCGTGTGGGAGCGAGCAGTTCTCCCGAGTTCGTACTTCACGATTGGATTCAACGGCATTGGCAGCCTGTTGACTCCGGCAACGACGCCGTTCCTTTATGGAGATCTCGGCCATGACGATTCCCTCTTTGAACACCGACGTGTTGTTGCGGCACCGACGCGGCCTGTCCAGCGAAGGCGAAGCCCATGCGATCGATGCGTTGCCGCCGGGCGATCCGCTTCGCGCGGATTTGGCATCGCTTGAGCTGCTGCCGCTGGCGATGGCAATTACGGGAAGCGATCGGCACGAACTGGAAGCCTTTCAGCCAACTCCGTCCCATGCACGACAATGCCTCGAGTTGGAGCAGCAGTTGTCGGCGCTTTCCTCCACCACTGCGCCGCCGCCAGAGTCGCTGCGTCACCTGGAGGCGTGCGTGTACTGCCGAAACCGATTGCTGCAATTCAAAGCGGCGCAGGACCGCCATCTCGAAAGTGACCTAACGGGGTCGTTGCTGAGCGAGCCGCTGCGCCGCGCTCGGCGATCGGTGACGCTCGCCGCCGTGTGGAGCACGTCCGCCGGGACCAACACCGCCGATGCGATTCGCATCGCCTCGCTGGAGGGCAAGCGGTCCGCCACCGGGCTTGCCTTGCGGCAAGACCGAGTCCAAGCCGCCCAGGCCATGGACCGCGACACCGACGACTGGTTCTGGGAGTTCCCGCTCGACCGCGAACGCTTGGTTGCCATTCGTGTGAGACAAGAGAACGGCCAGTGGCTGCTCGATTGCAGTGTGGAAGGCATGACTCCCACGGAAGCGGCTGACTGCCAGCTGTCACTGTCGCCTCGGGACGGACTGCCCATCGCGGACTTGCCGCTGGCGGATTTTGTCAATCAGTCCTGGACCCTACCGGCAGGCGCCTTGGAACTCTCGCTGAGAATCGCGGGCCAGCGCCACGTGATTCCGATCCAAATTGACGACTAGTAAACCGTCAAGCGTTAGTTTTGGGTTGGAATTCTCGCGAAGTCGTGTCGAGCCATGAGCTTGGCGCCGGCCAACCCAACGTTTTAGTGTTGACGAGGCACTAATGCGCTAGACGAGCTCAGGAGATGACGTTGCGCGGCAAAACTCAATTGGTGGCGATTTCTTTGCAGACGGGTGGCCAGGGTTTCCAGGGCGGCGGCGTCCGCTACGCGCCCGACCGGCCTGCTCCGGATCAACCGCTGCCGGACGTCATGGTGCAGCCCGTGGACTGGGCGCGGGCCGCTCGAGATTTGTTGCGCATCAAGCGTTGTGTCGCGAACTTGATCCTGGACGCCCGCGAAGGGCGCCCACGGCGGAATAATGAGTTTCAGGAGGCTGTGGCTGACCTGGCAGCCAAGCTCTGCCCGTCGGGAGCGTATTCGATGGTTGCCTGGGACCAAGATCCGCAGCTGGAGATCTATCAGCCCCAATTGGCGGAAGTGCCTTGGGAGGCATTCCTCGAGCCGCTGCGCACGTGCGTCAATTCGAGTTGCGATCAAGCGGGAGTCCCGGCAGAGCCAACGCGAGCCGTTTGCGACTGCGGGTCGGCGTTGGAGACCGTCGAACGGCCAGCGGCCATTCGACGCAAACTGTCGTTCATCGAGCGCAGCAGCGCTCCGTCGCCGCCGCCTGAAGGACGCGAATTCTTGATTGTCGCCGACCCGCTCGGAGACTTGTGCGCCAACACCGACGCCATCTGCAAAAACCACGTGCTCCAAATTCGCGAACTCCTGGAGTCCGCCGGGCTGACCGTCCGCATTCTATCGGGAGCAGGAGCCACCTACGATCAGGTGATGCGCAACATCCGCAGCGAGAAGATGATCGGGATGTACTATTTCGGGCATGGTGAATTGCCGCCGGATTCCAATCAAAACTGCTTGGTGCTTGCCGACGAAACGCCTTTGTATGCAGTGGATATCAAGGAGGCGAATCCAAGGATGCGATTCGTGTTCCTCAACGCGTGCCACGCGGCGGCCGCCGGAGCCGACTGGGGAGTCGAACGGCCATTTCTGGGAATTGCGAACGCCTTCGCGCGAGGCGGCGTGCAGAAGACAGTCATCGCGCCGATCTGGAAAATCATCAACACGCACGCCGCTGCAGCAGGATTGATGTTCTTCCAACATTTGTGCAACCAACTGTCCATCGGCGAAGCGCTGCGCATCGTTCGAGAACACAGCTACCAAAGTTTCCAGCAAGGCGAGCCCGATCTGTTGTGGGCAGCCTATCGGCAATTGGGCGACGCTGGTCAGACACTTGTCAAACCGCCCGTCGAGACGCCTTCGTCGGCCAGCGGCGATGAAACGTCGGCGTCGCGTGTCTTTGCAGGGGGCGGCTTCCAACCGGAGTACTTTGCGTTTGATGTTTCGCCCGTAATTGCCGGCGCGGTCCGTCGACGGCAACGTCATGAGCGAAGGCAGCTTTCGCGACTGGACTTGCTGGCAGGATGCCTGCAACAGGGGCAGCTGCTGCGGACAGGGTTGGCGGAGTTGTCTCTCGACGCCGACAATGTTGCCCGCGCCATCGATGAGCTCGCGATCGATGAAATCTCCGACAACGATTCGATCGAGCATGGCGCAGTTTCGAATTCACTCGTCACGCAGGCGACTGACTTTGGAGCCGAAACGCGTGAGATCGTCCGGCAGTGCGACGCCCTGGCAGCAGAGCGAGGTCTGAGCGAACAAATCACCGAACGAGACCTCGTCAACCGTCTGCTTGCTTCGGTTTGGAAAGACGTGGTTGATGCCAAGGCAGTCGCATGCGACGCCGACCAAGTTCGGGCAGCCATCCACGCGGCCCAGCAGCGTCATGGTTTGGATGACAACGGCTGCTTAATGCTGGATGGGCTCGAGAGCGGAGCCCGGGAGGTGATCGAGCTAGCCCACTCACTGTCCCAATGGCGAGGCATTTGCCCGATCCCCACGCGTTTGATGTTTGTGGCCTTCCTTCAGAGGGAAGGCAGCGCGGCGTCCCGCCTGGTTGAATCGCAGCAGGTTTATCTCGACCTGCTCTGCGCAACGCTGATCCACTTCAGTGGCCACGACCACGAAGACTCACCCGAGACGTTCCCATTGGGATGGGAGGCGTCGAGCCGGATCGTGGCGCCGATGGTTCGTCATGCCAAGCTGCACTCGGACAAACCTCTTGTCTCCGAATTTCAACTCTTTGAGTCGTTTTGTGCCGTCGCGCCCCCGGAATTCAAATCCCTGTTGCGAGCTCTCCCCGGTCTCTTCCGCGTCGACTTGGACGGCCTGTTTGGCGACGCTCCCGAGCCCGCCGCTGAAGCAGCCAACTTGGAAGGCCAAGGCGAGCCCGCCTACAACGCGGAGGAAACGGCCACCGCCGAGCCAGAAGAGAACACTCGCTTTTCAGCGTCGCAATTCGACGAGGCCGCGTGGCGCCTCTTTCAACTCGCCGTGGCCTGGGCGCACTTGCAGGGCTCGCCCAGCGTTCGCACGCCGCACCTGTTCGCAGCTTTGGTAGACGACGGCATGACCGTCATTGGAATGCTGTTGCGACGCCGGGACCTCGACCCCGAGACGACGAAGGTCGCCATGTTGTCATTGGTGCCTCCCAGTGAATTATGCCAGCCGAGTGGAGAGATCCGCATCTCTCGCAGCGTTTGGGAGTTGCTCAAGGCAGCGGAGCAACGGAGCTTCCAACGGCACGCCACACGCATTTCTTGCCAGGACATCACGCATGCTTTTCGCAAAGCAAAAGGCGGGATTGTCGGACAGACACTGGCGACGCGAGGAATGCCACTCGACGATTGGGCTTAAGCCGCGGCGCCCTATCAAAGCTCGCAGTCCACCCGACAGCGTTTGCACTCGCTCCCCTCGGTAGCCTGCTGCGCCTTGTTCCGAGTGCCATTCAGGCGAGGTTGACGAAGGGACGGCGGACGACATAGCATTGCTGTCCAACGCCCCGAAACTCCAGCTTGCCGAGTAGCTCCATGCGATGGCTGATTCCCGTTTTGTTGACGATGCTCGCTGCTGACATCGTTCTGGCACAAGCTGTGCCGACCGCCGAGGCAGCTGCCCGCTCGTGGTCGCAATGGCTAGGGAACGGCCGAGACGGCATCACGCGGGAATCCGGCTGGTCGGAGAACTGGCCCGCCGACGGGCTCGAGAAGCGTTGGCAGGCCGCGATCGGCACCGGCTTCAGCTCAATGAGCCTGAGCGGCGATCGACTTTACACCATGGGCAACGTCGATGGACGGGAGCACGTCTGGTGCCTCGACGCACAGACCGGCAAGGTCGTCTGGAAACACGACTATGAGTGCGAGCTGGTGGACAACCTCTACGAGGGCGGACCGGGAGCAACGCCGACCATCGACGGCGATCGTCTCTACACCTTGGGAAAGGAAGGCCAGTTGCTGTGCATGCAGCGACACAACGGCGAGCTCCTTTGGCGCGTCGACCTACAAGAGGCGTTTGACGTCGAACTGCCGGAATGGGGCTTTAACGCGTCGCCCGTAATTCATGGCGAGCAATTGTTCATTCAAGGCGGGCGCGTTGCCGCCCTGAATAAACGCGATGGAAAGGTGATCTGGAAAACGCCTCCGCATCAAGCCGGCTACGGGTCGGTCACCCCCTTCCGCTGGCAAGGCGAGCCGTTGATCGCGTCACTTGACTGCGAAGGCCTGCGAGTCGTTCGCGCCGCCGACGGCAAAGAAGTCGACATGGTCCAGTGGCCATCCCCCTTCCGCACCAACTCCACAACCCCGATCGTTCGCGAAGACAAGATCTTCATCTCGTCCGGGTACAACAAGGGCTGCGGACTGTTTCAGCTCAAGGACGGGAAGTTGGAGGAGCTCTACGCCAATCGCGAGATGCGAAATCACTTCAACAACAGCATCTTGCTGGGCGACGAACTCTACGGCTTCGACGGCAACTCGAATCTCGGCCGAGTCGTGCGACTCACCTGCCTGGATTTCGCCACGGGTGAGTCGCGCTGGCAACAGAGCGGGTTTGGCTGCGGCTCGCTGATCGTCGCCAACAACCGCCTGCTGGTGCTCAGCGAGGGCGGCGAACTGGTGCTGGCCGAAGCGTCACCGCGCGGTTACCGCGAGATCGCCCGCAGTCGCGTGCTCACCGGCCGCTGTTGGACCATTCCGATCCTCGTCCAGCGAAACGTGTACGCGCGCAACGCCGACGGCGACCTGGTGTGCGTGCAACTGCCCGCAAAAGAGTGACACGCATTCGGGAAACAAATCTTCAGCTAATGGCGTGTTGAAGATCAGCGTGTTGAAGAACAGCGTGTTGAAGATCAGCGTGTTGAAGATCAGCGTGTTGAAGATCAGGGGGTCACGGCGCGAACCAAGTTGCGGACCGGCTGCCCCGGCACATAGTACTTCGGTCGCACGATCACCGGACGGCCATACGTGACTGGCACCACAGGCACCGCCACCGGCGCAGCAACCACCGGAGCGACCGTCGTGGGCGGCGAGTAGACGGTGACAGGCGAGTACGCCGTGACAGGCGAGTACGCGGTGACCGGAGAGTACGCGGTGACCGGAGCGTAATTGGTGACTGGCGAATACGCAGTCACGGGCGAGTAAGCCGTGACCGGAGAGTAGGCCGTGATAGGCGCCCGATACGTTGTGATCGGCGAAACAGGCGCCACCGATGGAACGGGCACCGAGTAGGTCACCGTCGGTCGCGCCACGGTGATCGGTGTCGTCACCTGCGGTATGGCGACAACCGGCGCCGCCACAACCGGACGAGCAACCGTCACCGGCGTGTAGCTGGTCACCGGCGCGGGGAAATAGATCTGCGCATCACATTGACCCGCGGCCAACAACGAAATCGCGACACCAACAGCCGATAGCACCTTCATGGAAGCACTCCCGAGGGGTGGGGAGGAGTGAATCAAAACAAACGCCCGCTCAAACCGGCAAACGCCTAACAGCAACCGTACCTTGGCTTTTCCGGGGCGGCAAGTTGCCGGTGGCGGATTTAGTGAGCCGTGGTCCGGCCGCTACGAGAAGCTGGGCAGTCTGAACCGATCAGCAAGATCTTTCGGGCATCGCCAACGTCCCAAATCTCCCCCAACAACGTCAATTGCGCAGCGTGAATTGGACTTCTTTGTGCATCAGGGGCTCGCTACTATCCCCCAAGATCGATCCCTCGCTCACACTTCGGGTTTCCTTTTTGAGGCGTGCCGGATTGGCATGGTTGAAACAAGCCGAAACTTGAGGAAGCACCCGCTGGGCCCCCGATGCAAAGCCGAATGCAACATCCTCTGATCGCCAAAG
>JAGQPF010000673.1 GCA_020426845.1 Planctomycetales bacterium | reverse complement strand
GGCTGTCCGCAGGCCACAGACTCTGTCCCTAGAATCCACAGCACGACAAGTAGGAGCATTACTCGCATCTCTCGATCCTCCGGTCGTTGACGACGCGCACACGGGCAACAGCCATTAACTTAACTCGCGATGAAGGGATCAGGCCAGCGATTTCAACAAGTGGGGAGCCCTAAATTGCAGGCCTATTCCAGCAGTGAAAATGCCCATTTTGCTTGCCATTTGAGGACCAATTTCGCTGCGATGTGAGACAAGCCGTAAACGCCTCACAAAATGGCGCCCAGCGATGGTTTTGATTTATCCGATTTCACCCGCCCCCCGTCCGAATCCAAATGGCTAGGACATGGCTAGGACCAAAATCCGAGTCAACGAGTAGCATCATGCGACAAATGATGATAAATCGATTCGTATTCACTGCCAGACTTCTATGAACATCGCTCCTCCATGAAGGCAAGCGAGCAGCGTCCCGAGAGATTCACGCTCAATGAATCGCAAATCCGCTGAATGGAAAGCCGTGGAATTCATTCGGGTGATCCATGGTCACGACACCTTCGAGTGTTGGTGCCGGGCAATGATCCAGGGCATGAAGGATTTATTTCCCGTCGACCTGATCAGCTACACGCAGTTCGACGCCACTTGCCGGGAAGCGAGCTTAACCGACGAGCATGAGGACGAGCACCAATCCCACTCGTGCCCCGCCATGAACCGGCACTTTCACGAGTGGAGCAACGAGGGAGCCAATCGTACGGCACAGTGCCTTGCGCCTGTCTTTGAGCAGGTGATCGGCAGTCATCCCTTGGCGCCTTACGGCGAAGTCTCTCTCGTCACCCCATCGAAGCGAGTCTCCGATGTGCTCGGCAACGCCAGATTCCGCGAAACAGCTTTCTATCGGGAGTACTTTCGGCACTTTGGTGTCAAATACCAAATGGTCATCCCACTGGAGATAACTCCTACATTTCACAGCGGTGTCACTCTGGACCATGGTGCCAGCGACTTTACGAAGCGCGATCTCGAATTGGCGAATCTCATCCGTCCCCACGTCCACCATGCGTTCAAGCTGGCGATAGAGCACGACCGACTTCGCGTCGTTCTTGAACGACAGGCGGCCTTGCTGGAAGAGCGAGGAGTCGGCCAGCTCGACGTGTCGTTTGACGGCAGCATTCTTCGCGAGACGAACGCAGCAAGGCTAGCGTTAATACTGGGGTTTCCGCACCGACAAGTAGCCCGTGAGCGTTTGCCGGCAGAGATCCACGAATGGCTGCGATCCCGAGTGAATGTCGGTTTTAGCGCAAGACCGGCCGACCGAGATTTGACCTTTCGCCGGGCGGGCGTCGACGGCGTGTTGTCCGTCAACGTCTTGAGTTTGCAGTACGAAGTGCAACGAGCGTCGCTGCTGATCAGCTATGCCGAGCGATTCGACCCCATCAAACGATTGCACCGAGACGGATTGACGCGTCGCGAAGCCGAGGTCCTTTATTGCCTCACCCTGGGCAACACCGACAAGCAAATCGCAACCGCCCTGGGGATAAAAGCCGCTACCGCCAGAACTCATGTTGAGCGAATCCGAAGAAAGCTGGGCGTCCCGACAAGGACTGGGGCCGCGGCCATCGCGGTGGATTGGTTGCACGGCCATGGGTAGTGGAGTGTGGCTATCGCAATGTTCCGATACGTAATTTTACGGATTCGCGCCGGCGAAGCGGCCTCATACTTTGACTGGAACGTTGTGGCGCCACGCGGAGACGCGACGTAGAACTCGCGTACTCGCAGGCTTCACGAAAGATGTCGCTATGGGGCGTTCTAAGTGTGCGCGTCCATCCCGGAGCCGAATTGCCAACCCGAGTCGAGACCAATTCCGCTGGCGATCCGAGGCAAGCCAGGAGCGCCTCGCACCGAGGCCAGCAAGATCCCGCCTTGATTGGGCCAAGCTCACTGTGTTCACGCTCCAGGATCGGCACGTACTTCCATCTCACGAGGATTCCATGATGACGCTGTCGTTGCCCAAGTCGCGAATTCTGCTGCCGCTGATGGTTGCCTTGCTGTTGTGTAACTTTGCCGATGATGCCGCTGCCCAGAAAAACGGCAAAGGCGGGGGAAAGAATCCGCCCACGCCCACGCAAACCGTGTTCTACCAGTCCAGTCAGGCAGTCCGCGCCGTCGACGAGTTCGGGGGCGGGGACACGCTGGTCGGAGACATCACACTTGTCAACGCGGTGCCCTCCGCCCAAGTGTATGGTGCCAACCCTAAGCTGGATCGCTGGTGGCTCACAGCAGACACCACTCCCGCCAACACGGTGGAAGTCTACGCAATTCATCCAGGAAGAGGTTTGCGCATCGCGGTGACCGACTTTACGACTGATGGACGGACGATGTTTCGCTCGCCCCCCTATTGGGACACGGGGTCCCATCTGCGTTGGTCCAATGACGGCGTCGACTCCTTCTTCTCATTCGTCACGTTCGACACAACAACGGGCAATGGCCGAACCATTCACCGCATCAATCTTTCGATGCTCGCGTTGGAAGTCATGTTCGGCAACAACTGGACGCCGCTTCGGCTCGGCAATCCGGCCGTCGAGACGGCTTGGGCCGATGGTCCGGGCGCCCCCGAAGACCCGGGATTCATCCAAATCGTCGGCAATGACTACTGTTGGTCTCCGAACGGACAAAGCATGGTGGCGAAGACGAGAGAGACGATCAACCTGACGGACGGAATCTGGGCAATTCAGCGGCATGACTTGCCAACCAACCTGCTGAGCCCCTTGGCGTTCTACACCTTTGGTCCGGGAGGCGGCCTGCGGTGGGCCCCGAATGCCGGCCCCGGGGCGGGCCAGATTCTCTACCGAGGAATCGGCTTGGAGAAGGTGGCGGGCGATGGTCAGTCGGGCCCGGAAGTCGTGCTTGACACCTCCGGAAAACAAAACTACCTGCGTCCCGCTTGGTCCCCCAACGGCGACCGCTTTGCCATCACCTCCATCAAGCAATCGGGCGGGCCTTTTTCGGGTCAGACAACTTCCGAAATTGCGATCTCAACCCTGACGGGGCAGACCACCACCATTGTTCCCCCCGGAGAAGTAGCGATTCGGGCCATTGCCTGGGAGGCCAATCTGCTTGCCCCCGGTTACTAATCCACTCAACTGCACCCATCTTGGCAATCTTCCAGTGCGCCGCGAATCTCCGTGAGCACTTCGGCATCCGGCTCCAACGGGAGCCGTGCCTGCAGCGCCTCGCGGGCCGCGGCGCCGCCGATTTCCCCCAGTGCCCAGGCCGAGGCGCCGCGGACCAACGGCTCGTCGTCGGCTAAGCCGAGCAGCAACGAGGGCAGGGCGGCAGGGTCACGTTGATTGCCGAGCACAATCGCGGCGTTTCGCAACAGCCCGCGCCGCCGAGGCCGCCACAGCGGAGAGCGGCGGAACCGGTTGCGGAACTGCTCCTCCGTCAGCGCGAACAGCTCCGACAACTCACAGGGATTGAGATCCGCACGAGCGAGCAGCTCGGGCGCAGCGTCTGCACTTGCCCGTCGGTTCCACGGGCAAACGTCCTGGCAGACGTCGCAACCGAACAGCCACTGCCCGACTCCGCTGCGCAACTCGAGCGGAATCGGGCCGCGCAACTCAATGGTCAGGTAACTAATGCAACGACGGGCGTCCAATACGTAGGGCGCCACAAACGCATCCGTGGGGCACGCGTCCAAACAGGCCGTGCACTGGCCGCAGTGGTCGGCTGCAAACGGCTCGTCGTACTCCAGCGCAACATCCACCAACAGAGCGGCGAGAAAGAACAGGCTGCCGGCGCCTTTGTCCAACAACAGCGTGTTCTTGCCGATCCAGCCAAGCCCGGCTTGCTGCGCAAAGTCGCGTTCAAGCAACGGCGCAGTGTCGATGACTCCGCGGGCCGACGCCTCCGGCGCCCAGTCGCTGACCATGGCGACAAGCTGCTTGAGCAGCGGATGCACGAGGTCATGGTAATCTTGTTCGCCCCACGCGTATCGGGAGACTTGACCGTCCTGCGGCCCAGGCGGCCGCGCCGGCGATGTGTCGTAGTCGAACAGCAACATGACGATCGACTGCGCCTCATCCAACACATGCCGAGGATGCGCATACGCCTCGCGCCGATTGGCGAGGTAATGCATCTCGCCCGCGTAGCCGGCGTCGAGCCAGGTGTGAAACTGCTCAAGCCGCTCGGGCGAAGACGCTCGGCAGACGGCGGCGCGGCGGAATCCCAGCGACTCGGCCGCCCGTTTGATCCGCGCGGTCAGCTCCCCGGAGGACTCGGCCATCGGCAAACGCCCAGCCACGAGCCTACTCCCGCGCGCCCGGCGCGGGCTCGCACGTCTGCCCGCTGCCCTGAGCCGTATGAATGCTCGGATCGGGATGCTGCCCCGGCAGATCCTCCGAATAATGGCGCCCGAGCACAGCGTCCCACTGCTCGCGCGAGCGAACTTTGACAAACTCTTCCCGCACCTGTTCATGCCGGGGATGCAGCGCAGAGTACTTGATGCCGAACTTGCGCATCAGCACGCTGCAGCGTTCGCCATACAACTGTTCGGACAGCCCGTAGTGCTCCTGCAACACGTCCCGCTGCTCGAACAACGACGGCGGCGGCGGCAGGGGCGCGCCCGCAAACAAGGCGCGGGCTTGGGCGAAGATCCAGGGATTGCCGATCGCTCCACGGGCCACCGTGACTCCGTCGATGCCCGTTTGACGCAGCATCTCCCGGCAATCTTCGGCCGAGAACAGATCGCCGCTGCCCAAGAGGACGCGATCGCCCAGGTGTCGTTTCACCTCGGCCAGGAAGGACCATGAACTGGCGCCGTGATATCGCTGCAGGACCGAGCGTCCGTGCACGGTGGCCGCGGCAATTCCGGCAGCGAAGGCGCCGTCGAGAATCTCGAAGAATTTGTCGCGACTCTCCGCAGAGTCATCAATGCCACGGCGCATCTTGACGGTCACCGGAATCTCGCTCGGCACCACGTCGCGCGTGCGGCGCACGATCTCCAAAGCCACCTCGGGCTGACTGAGGTGAAAGCCGCCACGGCAGCGGCCTAAAACTTTTTTGACGGGACAGCCGAAGTTGATGTCGATCACGTCGAAACCGGCTTCCACCAACTTGACGGCCCCGGCCGCGAACTGTCCCGGCTCGGCGCCCATCAACTGCCCGGCAACCGGGTGCTCCTCGTCACTGAGATGGAGAAAGTGACGCGTGCGCGCCCGCCCCCTGATGGAGACCAGAAACTGATCAAGCATCACCTCGCACAACGTGTACGGTGCGCCTAAGCGCCGCGCAATGACGCGCATCGGCCAGTCGCTATAGCCCGACAGCGCCGCTTGAACGACGGGGAAATCGAGCGTGATGTCCCCGATCCGCAACACAGGTGGCGAAAAACTTCCATCTTTTGGGGGGAACACTAAAGCACCTTCGAGACCACGCCGATATTGTGTCATGTTCCCGTCAGCAAGCATGCCGCTCGCAGCGGAAACTCGATAAAGCGCGACACGTTCGCATCCTTGCTTTGCCGCCAATATTTGAGACAAGTCACGCTTCGGCGTGACTGACGGGGTCGCACGGTTTCCTGCCCCAGCCGTGCGGCCCTTTTTTTATTGGCTGTTGCCACGCTTGGTTATGACCTGCCCGCGCACGTTCAACAACCTCGTACGACGGACTTCCAGTCCGTCATTGCGACCATAAAGCTCTCGACGGACTGGAAGTCCGTCGTACGGAGGCAAGCGCAACCCCGCCCAGCGAGCGCAACCCCGCCCAGCGAGCGCAACCCCGCCCAGCGAGCGCGATCAATGCAGCACCGGACAAACATCAAACCATTGGCGTCCCTGCTGCTCCATCCATGTCCTGCACGAATCGGGACCCCAATATCCGATGTCGTAGTGGCCGAGCGGCATTTCGTAGCCGTCCTCCCAGGCATGAATGATTGGATCGATCACGCCCCAGGCCAGCTCCACTTCGTCGCTGCGAGCAAACAGACTGGGATCCCCCGAGATCGCGTCCATCAACAGCCGCTGGTACGCGTCGGGCAGCTTTTCGTATTGCTGGCTGAAGCGAAACCCCAGCTCCATCAACCGCAGTTGCATGTTGGCGTCCGGCACCTTGGACTGCATTTGTAGATGAATGCCCTCGGCGGGCTGCACCTGAATGACCAAGCGATTGGGCTGAGGATTCGCGCCGGGGAACTCGTCGAACAACAGGTGGGGCGGCTCGCGGAACTGAATCACGATCTGCGTCGAGCGGCAACTCATCGCCTTGCCCGATCGCAAGTAGAACGGCACGCCGTTCCAGCGCCACGAGTCGACGTGCAATTTCAGCGCCGCGAACGTGGCCGTGCGGCTGTCGCTCGGAACTCCCGGTTCGGCCCGATAGCCGTTGTATTGCCCGCGCACGGTGTGGTTCGTGAAGTCATCGCCTGCAAACGGGCGAATCGCTCGCAGCACTTTGACTTTCTCGTCTCTCACCTCGTTGGCGCGAAATCGCGCAGGCGCCTCCATGGCGGTGATCATCAACAGTTGCAGCAGATGGTTCTGAAACATGTCGCGGAGCACGCCCGCGTTGTCGTAGTAGCCGCCGCGGTCGCCCACCGTGACTTCCTCGGCCACCGTGATCTGCACGTGGTCAATGTAGTTGCGATTCCAGATCGGCTCGAAGATGCTGTTGGCGAATCGCAGCACCATCAAGTTCTGCACCGTCTCTTTGCCGAGATAGTGGTCGATGCGGTAGATCTGGTGCTCCCGAAACACCTCGTGGGTCTGCGAATTCAGCCGTTCGGCGGTGGCGCGATCCGTGCCGAACGGCTTCTCAATCACGAGGCGCCTGGAGACGCCGTTCTCGGCCGCCATGCCCGCGGCGCCGAGATGGGCGATCGCGGGCGCGTAGAGCTGCGGCATCGTCGCCAGGTAGTAGACACGCTCGACGTCGTCCGCGCCCTGCCCATGCCCGGATTCCAAATTTCGCAGGTAGCGTTCCAGTTCGACAAAGTCCTCGGGCTTGGAGACGTCCGCCGAGCAATAGAACAGACGCTTGGCAAACTCATCCCAGCGTTGCCCGTCGACCGGTCCGCCGCCGAGGCTCTCGGTCGACTCGCGCAGCAGCCGACGCCATTGCTGATCGTCGTAGGGCGTGCGCGAGACGCCGACGATTCGAGTCCGCTCGGGGAGTCGATTCTTGAGGTATAGCTGAAACAGCGCGGGGATTAACTTGCGGCGATTCAGGTCGCCCGACGCGCCAAAGATCACCATGGTTGCCATCGCCAGCTCTCTCACAAGGTGTTCAGGAATTCAGAGGCGACTAGGAGGCGACTAGGAGGCGATTAGCAGGCGATTAGGAGGCCTGGTGTGGCGAAGACCACAGCCAGCGACCATCGGCAAGGCTGGGTCCCGCTGCCAGCAGCCCCAGCAATAGGGCCACACACGGGCGCAGGGCCTGTCGCGAAGCATCGGCGGACTGCCACAGGCTCTGCTCGAAGCGGGCGACGCAGCGGTGCCGAGCGACGTTTTCCAGACCAAGCGGCTCCGGGACTTCTTCACCGAATTCGTGCGGCACAATCCCCAACATCACACCGCCCTCGGGCTGCCGTTGGAGTTGGCGTTGAAAGACGCGTTCGACGGCTGTCATCCACGCACTGTCCCACGTTGGCGCGGCGATCTGAACGAGCAGGTCGACTTGCCCGTGCTCGCCGACAGCGTAGTCCAGAAGTTGTTCCACCGACTCCGCGGAGCTCAAGTCGGTTCGCCAAAAGCCCGCCTGTCCCGCGGTGGAGCGAATCCGTTCGACGCAGCCGTGCCCACGCGCCTCGGAGCGTCCCGCGATCACACACACCGCGCCGGCGCGGCCCAACGCCTCCGCCACCGCCCGGCCTGGCAGCGTGCTGCCCCCGAGCACCACGGCGGACTTGCCGTCCAACCCGAAATGCTCCGCATAAAACGACAGGGACATAGGCCGAGCGGTCTCCAACCGTCAGATTCTTCAACGGCAAGTTAACTCAATCGCGAGGCTGACGCCGTTCGTGCAGCCAGTCGGTGTGAAACACGCCGTCGCGATCGGTTCGCCGATAGGTGTGGGCGCCAAAGTAGTCGCGTTGTGCTTGCAGCAGATTGGCTGGCAGCGACGGCCGACGGTAGCTGTCGTAGTAGGCGAGTGCCGTGCTGAATGCGGGCACAGGCAAGCCCAACTGAGTCGCCACCACCACGACCCGACGCCAAGCCGCTTGCGCGCGGTGCACCGCCTCGGTGAAGTAGGGATGCAACAGCAGGTTCTCCAACTGTCGATTCTCGTCGAACGCTTCCTTGATGCGATCCAGGAACTGAGCGCGAATGATGCAGCCACCACGCCACAACAACGCGCAGTCGCCGTAGTTCAGCGGCCAATCGTGCTCGGCCGCGGCTGCCTGCAACTGCACGAAGCCCTGCGCGTACGAACAGATCTTGGAGGCGTAGAGCGCTTGCTGCACGGCTTGAATAAATGAGGCGCGATCGCCCACCAAGGCGGCCCGATCTTGCTCGGCGGGTCCCTCCAGCACTTCCCCGGCGCGGACTCGCGCCTCCTTCACGGCGGACACGCTGCGGGCGTACACGGCCGCGGTCACCAGCGTGCTGGGGACGCCCAAGTCCAGCGCCAGCTGGCTCATCCATTTGCCCGTGCCTTTGGCGCCGGCCACGTCCAGAACTTTGTCCACCAGACGCCCATCGCCCTCGGGATCGTCGACGCTGAAAATGTCCCGCGTGATCTCGATCAGATAGCTTTGCAGTTCGCCGCGATTCCACTCGTCAAAGACGTCGTAAAGTTCGTCATTGCTGAGTCCGGCGGCCTCCTTGAGCATCAAGTAGGCTTCGCAGATCAGCTGCATATCGCCGTACTCGATGCCGTTGTGAACCATTTTGACGTAGTGTCCGGCGCCCCGTGGCCCGACCCATTCGCAGCACGGAATGTCGTCGTTGGGGCCGACCTTCGCGGCGATCGCCTGAAAGATCGGCTTGACCAACGGCCAGGAGGCCTCGCTGCCGCCCGGCATCATGCTCGGCCCTTTCAAGGCGCCCTCTTCGCCGCCCGACACGCCCGTGCCGCAAAAGAGCAGCCCCTGCTCCTCGACGTACTTGGTACGGCGCTCGGTGTCGGCAAAGTGCGTGTTGCCGCCATCGATAATCACATCGCCCGGCGACAGCAGCGGAATCAACTGATCGATCAGGGCGTCGACGGCGGGCCCGGCCTTGACCAGCATCATCACCTTGCGAGGCGGCTTCAGTGCGGCAACGAGCTCCTCAATGCTGTGGCAGCCGACAAAGTTTTTTCCGGCGGCGCGACCGCCGATGAATTCGTCCACCTTGCTGGTCGTGCGATTGTGGACGGCCACGGCGTATCCCCGGCTCTCCACATTTAGGGCCAAATTTTCTCCCATGACGGCCAAGCCAATCAGTCCAAAGTCGCACGTCGCGTTGGTGTCGCTCATTTCATTCACTTGAAAGGGATGTTGCAAAATTCATCCGTCCGGGCGATGGTCCGACGCCGGCCGCCGGCGACCGGAACAGCAACCGCAGGACGGGGAGCCTCGGCAAAATCACGTCAAAACCGAGAATTCTGCGAGTGTTTCGGATATCTGCCGCGAGAGAACAGGGCCTTGTGGGTGAGGCGATGGTGGCTGTCAGCCGGGTTTCGCGGAGTTGCCCGTGCGGTTGCCGAGGGTCGCGCCGGTTGTGGTTGGCAGTCGTTGGGAGCGTGACACGCCTCGCCGAACAAGAAAACATAAAGGGGATGTCGGCCGCATTGTATCGGGCCGCATCCCCTTTCATCAACGGGTTCGCCGCATGAATCAGCGAGCCCTCCGAGTGTGTCGGGTCAAACTAGAGCAGGCGTAAACTACGCGGCGCGACGCTGTGCGGGGCGGAATTCCGTCGCGCGGCGGCGTTGCACGACCCAGTCGACGACCGACTCCAGCGACTTTTCGATGATCTGTTCGCGAACTCGCGGCGACACCGCGTCTCGCTGAGCCCGAATGACGGTGTCGGCCGTCCGGGTGACCGCGGCCCGCGCCCGAGCTCGAGCGTACCCGCGAGCCTCGGCGGCGCCGAGGGAATGCATGAGCGACTCAGTGCGTTCCCAGACCGCCTCTCGCGACTGAGCCGTCACTTCCAGGGTGAGCTGTTCTGTCCGTTTTTGGCTTCCTCGAATCCAAGCAATCATTGCATCGTCCTCTGCTGGGTGCGTCAATCTGTCCAGACGCACGGAAATCCGTTCCGGAGAAGGGCGCTCCACTTCCTCCCGGCGCAGCACATCTGCGCCTCCCCAAACACTTCTTGGCGTCGAGCGTGCTGCTCGACAGGCTCGCGGTCCGGGCGGCGGCCGGTCCGGAAATCCAGAAGTCCCTATGCCAGATCGATTCGTTGCTCCGTCAAGCTTCAACGGTTGCTTGCCATTGCCAAACAACTCAATTGGGCAAACTGTAGGCGCCGTGAAATACCCGCAAATCTAAAAGAACCGGCGAACCGAATAAGACAGCATGCTGTCAGTGGCTGATGCTGCCCGTGGTTGAGTGACCGTGGACCGGTCGGGCCTCCATCGCAGGCGACCCTTGTGAGTCCCGGTGCACCGCCAGTACGTGAGACGCATTCGTCGCCGAACTGTACTTTGGGGAATCCGAGCACTTTCACCCCTCGCTCGCGCCTTTTTCAACGACCTCGCTATTCCTCTTGACCCGCAAAGTCGTATCTCCTAAATTCCCTCCCATCAGGGCGCAGTAGCCAAGTGGCTAAGGCAGTGGATTGCAAATCCACCATCACCGGTTCGAATCCGGTCTGCGCCTCTTGAACCCACTCCAAGCCTCGCGATCTGTTCATCGCGGGGCTTTTTTCGTGTCGATGGCAGGACGCTAGCTTGTGTTTCATGGTGGCTTAGGCCACCGCCTGCAACATGACACAGGTCCGCTGCCGACTCCCTTCCCCTCGCTCCGTCCAACAGCGGATCCACTTCCCCGCTGAAGTCGCGTGGCAGCCGCTGCGACCGGCACGACCGGCGCAACCCGCACAACCCGCACTTCCCGGCCGTCTCTGTTCTGCTGTGCGCGTAGTGTCGATCATCCCAGCAGTCATTTACCTCGCAGGTGCACATTCGAGTTTCCCGTCTCGCACCCTGCCGCCACTGCTGCAATTGAACTCCGCCTGGTCGCCACATGCCTCGCGCATCACCTCGCCAGAAGTTCAATGCCTTGCGCATGTACGCGCTCATCCTCCCGACGATCCCAAGGGCAGACATCATCATGCGTGTTGTTACCTACTCACTCTGCTTGACCCTCATCACACTCGCATCACTGGTCCACGGGCAGGAGCAGGAGGAGCTCCGAGTCGGCTCGCTTTCTCAGTCGCTGCTCAGCTCCACCGATTCTCAGGGCGACGCGATGGCCGCGGGAATGATCCGGGAACGCTACCCGGACGGACGCGTCCGCCTGGAGCGAGGCGTCAAACAGGACGCTGACGGCAACTTTATTAATCACGGCGAGTGGCGGTCATTCGACACCAATGGCGAAATGTTGATCAGCGGAACCTATGTCGACGGCAAAATGGACGGAGACTGGACTCGCTGGTATCGCGATCGCCGCCCGGCGTTCCTGAATGGCAAGGAGTACGAAGGCTTCCAACTGCCGCTGGTGTCGCTCGCCAGCTTCGCAAGCGGCCAGATCGATGGCGTTTGGGTGATCACCGACGCCAAGGACCGACAACTGCTTCAGATCGAACTGAAGCAGGGACGCCGAGACGGGCTGGCGACGTTCTATCATGCGACCGGCAAGAAGGCGCGCGAGGTGACTTACATGAACGGCGATTTGCATGGCGCCGACACAACCTGGAACGGCAAGGGCGAGAAGACGGCGGAAGCACATTACCTCAACGGACGCCAACAGATTCACCGTGTCATCCGCGACAAGGCCAAAGCCAACGTGATCCTCGAAGAGCTCAACCTGTTGGGCCCGTACGTGACGTCCACAACGCGCGATGACTGGACCAATGGCGAGCTCGCGGCGCATCGCGCCAGTGGCGAGCCGCTGCGACATGGCGTTTGCCGCATCTTCCATCCCAACGGCCAGATTCGCCACGAGGGCGAGTTCCAAGAGGGCATCGAGATCGGCAAGCACTCTTGGTGGTTTGCGACGGGGCAGTTGGCGATCCAGGGCGAATTTGTCGACGGCAAACGCAGCGGCGCCTGGATCTGGCACCATGAGAACGGCCTGCCCAAGGTGCTCGGCCGCTACGAGAACGGCGAGCGTGTCGGCAAATGGACCGCCTGGACCGAGAGCGGCCAAGTGGACTCCAGCTCCAGCGCCAGCAACCCGACCCTGGCCACTCGCGCCGACAATCGGAAGTAGGACGCCGTGGAAGGCTGCCGACTGCATCACGCCCCAACTGCTTGCTGTTGACCAACAACCTCCCAAGCGGCGCTGACATGGAATTGCTCGAACTGTTGACCCAAACGCCCTCGGTGCCGGGACGCGAGTCACGCATCCGGCAGGTCATTGCCGACCACCTTGCGGAGGCCAAGTTGGTCGACGAAATGCACGTTGACCCGCTGGGTTCCTTGCTGACGATTCGCAAGCCGCGCGGCGCCGGCGCCGCACAGACAGCTCCTCAGCGAGTCATGCTGGCGGCGCACATGGACCAAATCGGCTTCCTGGTCAGCCATATCCATGGCGATGGAACCTTGCGGGTCAACCCGGTGGGCGGATTCGATCCGCGCAATCTGTTTGCGAGGAAAGTCCGAGTCTGCGCCGCGAGCGGCGACCTGATGGGCGTGATGAACCCCGGCGGCAAGCCGATCCACATCAGTTCACCCGAGGAGCGGAAGAAGGTTCCCGAAATCAACGAGTTCTACATCGACCTCGGGATGTCGGGCGAGCAGGTCGGCGAGCAAGTGAAGCTCGGCGACATGGTGGTGCTGGACGGCCCGTTTCACACGGTCGGCGACTATGTCTCGTCACAGTGCCTGGACAACCGGGTCGGCTGCTGGGCGCAGCTTCGCGCGCTGGAGCAGCTGGGTGATCACGCATGCGAGATTCACGCCGTGTGGACCGTGCAGGAGGAAGTCGGACTTCGCGGCGCCGTGCCCGCCTCCTACCGAGTGCAGCCCGATATCGCGATCGCCTGCGACACGACTTTGTGCTGCCAAACGCCGGGCGTGCCCGAGGAGCAGCGCGTCTCGGTCGCCGGCGGCGGGGTGGCGCTGCACGTGATGGACTCGTCGGCCATCTCCGATCTCGGCCTGATTGAGGAGATGGAGGCGTTGGCCGAGACGCACCAGATTCCCGTCCAACGCGCCTTGCTCGCGCGCGGAGGGCAGGACGGCGCCGCCATGCAACGAGCGAGAACCGGCGCACGCATGGTCGCCATGGCGTGCCCGATCAAACACATCCACACGGTCACCGAGATGGCCCACCGCACGGACTTGGCGGCCTACGTCGCGCTGTTGACCGCGTTTCTGCAAAGCCTTTGAGCCACTGCGCTACACCAAGCCTTTGCGTACCGCCCAGACGGCCGCCTGCGTGCGGTCCGACACGCCCACCTTGCGAAGAATGTGCTGGACGTGCTCCTTGACCGTCTCGTAGCTGATGTGCAACGCGGCGGCGATCTCCTTGTTGGTCAAGCCCAACGCCAGCTGACAAAGCACCTCGCTTTCGCGCTGCGTCAGCGGCACCTCGATGTCGGCGCTGAGCCGCGGCGTCGCCAAGGCCCCGGTTACTCGCCGCAGTTCGTCGCGCGTCCAGGCATCCTTGCCGGACGCCACCTTGCGGATCGCGTCCAGCAGATCTTCGCGGCTGCGCGTCTTTAAAAGATAGCCTTGGGCGCCGAGTGCGACGGCACGCGCCACGTAGGTGGGGTTGTCGAACGTCGAGAACATCACGACCGGCAGCGTGGGACGCTCTTGCTTGATCCGATACAGGGTGTCCAATCCGTCCCCCTCGGGCAGCCGAATGTCCAACAGGACCAAGTCGCAGTCGGTCGTTTGCGCCAACCGCACAGCTTCGGCGCCGGTCGTCGCCTCGCAGGTCACCTCCACCTCGGTGCCATCCACCAGACGTCGCAATCCACAGCGCACCACCTCGTGGTCGTCCACCACCATCAACTTGATCATCGGCTCGCCATCTTTGTCGGGGGGCTTATCTTCCGTTCCAGTTCGGTGCCCCCACTATGACACAAAATAGGGGGTTTGACCATAGCTGACTTGAGCTAGTACGCCGAGAGAGGAGCCGGCGCCTGCTTCGTTCCGCGTCAAGCAATTCGCAGGAAACGACCAGGAGAAACTTTCGCCCCATCGAGAAACCGCACCACGACCGCCGACCGTTTTACCCCACGGAGTGGCAGATGCGGGATACCCAACAGGGCCATGCGGTTGCGGGCCAAACGTCCGCACAGAGCTCACCTTGGAAGGGAGGGACCTCCATCGCAGGCGACCCTGGTGAGGCCCGGTGGACGGGCCGCTGTTGAAGGTAACGTGCTTCAACGGGCATTGGTCACAGCTGTGGCAGTTTTTTTTTGCCGCAAGGTCGAAATTGGCCGGGCCCGCGGCTCCCACCTGACGGGTTGTGTCCCATCGGCTAATATCTCCACAACGATCCTGCACCGTGGAAGGAGATCTATGCGACCACTTACGGAGCTGCTCGAAAACAATCGTCGCTGGGCCGAGTCGGTGTCGGCCGAGAATCCCGAGTTCTTTCCGAACCTCTCGCAGCAACAGTCGCCCAATTTCCTCTGGATCGGCTGTTCCGACAGCCGCGTGCCCGCCAACCAGATCGTCGGCGTCGCGCCGGGAGAGGTGTTTGTCCACCGGAACATCGCCAACGTCGTCGTCCACACCGACTTCAATTGCCTGAGCGTGATTGAGTACGCGGTGGCCGTGCTGCAGGTCAAACATGTGATCGTCTGCGGCCACTACGGCTGCGGGGGCGTCCGCTCGGCCAGCCAGTCTCATCACCTGGGACTGATCGACAACTGGCTCCGGCACATTCGCGACATTCGGCAAAAGCATGAGGCGACGTTGCGAGTGACCAGCGAAGCGGCTCGCGTCGACCGGCTCTGTGAGCTCAATGTGGTCGAGCAGGTCCAGAATGTGTGTCATACCTCTGTCATTCAAGAGGCCTGGGAGCAGGGGCAGGAGCTGGCCGTGCACGGTTGGATCTACGATGTCGGCGACGGGCTGATTCGCGACCTGAACGTTTCCATCGAAGGCCCCGACGAGATCGCCGAGGCGTACCGGATCGCCATCGAGCCCGACGCCGGGCCCGACCATTGATCGCGGCTGGCCTTCCCATTGCCTTTCCTTTGCCTTTCCATTTCGCAATCCGGCAAGTGGTTCGCGCGTCCCCCTCGGGCAGGCGACCAAGGCACGCTGTAGCCTAAACTGACCTAACGTGACATGATCTAACCAAACGACCTGTTAAAGAAGACCCAACGGGCAATCGGAGCAGCATTGATCCTGCAGCAAGGCGCCCGACCGATTGCCGGAATCGGTCTATTTTCAACGGTCTCCAAGAGGAGTCTCATGGCCAAGCCAACCGACATTCGCATCCAAGAAGTACGCCACTGGACCCATACGATCGACTACCGGACGCCGATCAAGTTTGGCGGACGGGTAGTGACCAGCGCCACGCTGGTGAATGTCCGGGTTACGGTCGAGACACGGGATGGCAGGCAGGGAGTCGGTTGTGGCTCGATGCCGATGGGCAACGCTTGGGGCTGGCCGAGCCAGGCGGTCACGACCGACCAGACGCTGCAAGCGTTGCTGGACACGGCCGAGCGTTACAGCCAACGCGCCGGCGAGCTGGGCATCAGCGGTGATCCGCTGGAGTTAACTCACGCGTTGAGCGAAGGACTGGCCAGCGACGCGTCCGTCGCCTGCTCCGCACTTCCCGAGTCGATGCCGCGGCTGGCGCAGTTAGTGGCCTGCAGCCCAACCGACGCGGCGATTCACGACGCCTTCGGCAAAGCGCTGGGCCAAAGCTGCTATCGGGTCCTGGATCAAGCGCATTGCAACCGTGACTTGGCCGCGTACCTCACTCCCGAGTTCGCGGGCGAGTATCTGCAACAATACACTTCACCCGAGCCGGTGCCTTCCCTGCCGCTTTATCACCTGGTCGGTGCGCTCGATCCGTTGACCGACGCCGACTTGGCGGAGCGTTTGGGAGACGGACTGCCGGAGACGCTCGGCGAGTGGATTTTGGCCGACGAATTGACTCACCTGAAAATCAAACTTGCCGGGGACGACCTGCCGTGGGACGTCGCTCGAGTGGCCGCCGTCGAGCGCGCGGCCGTGGTGGCGCAAACTCAGCTCGGCCGGACGACCTGGTGTTACTCGTTGGACTTCAACGAGAAATGCGCCAACGTCGAGTATGTGCTTGAATTCCTGGCCAAGCTCGCAGAGGCCTCGCCCGCCGCGCTGGAGCGGGTCCAGTACATCGAGCAGCCCACGCACCGAGATCTCCGCGCCAATCCCGAGAACCGCATGCATGAGGCGGCGAAAATCAAGCCGGTGGTGATCGACGAGTCGCTGGTCGACCTCGAGAGCCTGCAGTTGGCTCGCGAGCAAGGCTATAGCGGAGTCGCGTTGAAAGCCTGCAAGGGCCACAGCGAAGCGTTGCTGATGGGCGCCGCCGCTCAGAAGTACGGACTTTTCCTCTGCGTACAGGACCTGACATGCGTCGGCGCCTCATTTCTGCACTCCGCGAGCCTGGCGGCGCGGGTGCCGACCGTCGCGGCCATCGAAGGCAACGGGCGTCAATACTGCCCGGCCGGCAACGCGCCCTGGGCGGCCAAATTCCCCGGCATGTTTCAGATCCGCGGCGGCCGCGTGCAGACGTCCGAGCTGAACGGGCCGGGGCTCGGCGGCTGGTCCTTTGACGACGCCGGCGACCAATAGTCAATCGCCAATAGTCAATCGCCAATAGTCAATCGCCAAGAGTCAATCGCCAAGAGTCAATCCGAGCGAGTAACAAGCCGAGCGAGTAACAAGCCGATGACAACCATCGCAGGCCGACGTTTTGACACCGGCGAAAGCGTACGCGTGAGCGTCGAGCGTGGAGTAATCACCGCGATCGAGCCCCAAGCAGATGCCACTGACTGGCTTGGCCCGGGTTTGGTGGACTTGCAGATCAACGGCTACGGCGGCCAGGAGTTCAACGACCTGGCGTTGACGCCCGAGCAAGTCGCCTCGGTCAGCACGGCCATGGACCGCGATGGCCTCACGGCCTATCTGCCGACCGCGACAACCCACAGCTTCGAGATGCTGCGGCACACCATGTCCGTGCTCGCGGAGGCCAGGAGGACCATCCCCGAGGTGGCGGCCAGGGCGCCCGGCTTTCATCTTGAGGGGCCGTACTTGTCGCCCCAGGACGGGCCGCGCGGCGCGCATCCGCTCGAGCACATTCGACCGCCCGATTGGGACGAGTTTCAGCGATTGCAAGAGGCGGCGGAAGGCGGCATTCGCATCCTCACCGTCTCACCCGAGTACGACAACGCGCCCGAGTTCATTCGTCGTGTCGTCGACTCCGGTGTCGTCGTGTCGATCGGGCATACCGCTGCCACCGGCGAGCAGATTCAAGCCGCCGCCGACTCGGGAGCAACCAGCAGCACCCACCTTGGCAACGGCGCACACGGCATGCTGCGAAGACATCCCAACTATTTGTGGGATCAACTCGCCGACGACCGCCTGGTCGCCAACCTGATTGCCGACGGCCACCATTTGCCCGATGCCGTCTTGAAAACGTTCGTGCGCGCCAAGTCGCCGGCGCGATGCGTGTTGGTCAGCGACATCACCGGCTTGGGCGGCATGCCTCCGGGCCGTTACGAATCGACCAGTATTGGCGATGTCGAAGTGCTGGAGGACGGGCGGTTGGTGGTGGCGGGCCAGCGTCAGTTTCTCGCCGGCGCGGCCTTGCCGCTGCGACGCGGAGTGCCTCAATTGATGCGGGCCGCCGGGCTTAGCCTGGCCGAGGCGTTGCCACTGGCGACCACGCAGCCGGCACGTCTGGCAAGCCTGCCAGCGGGCGACCTGCGAATCGGCGCCCGCGCCGATCTGATCACCTTTCGACTCCCGGCGGACGACGACAACGCTCCCATGCTGGAGATCACATCGACGATGCTCGCGGGCAATCTCGTCTACACCGCATGAACTTTCTTTCGCACGCCTACCGGCACCTCAACCGGGCGGACTCCCTTGCGACGGGTCGCTTCGGTCCGTCCCTGGAACGGCCCTACTTCCTGGCGGGCACCGCAGTCCCGGACTGGCTCAGCGTGCTGGATCGCCGCATCCGCGCACATAGCTCGGCTGCGCGACCCTATCTGAACCATGGCAACCACGCCGTGCGGGACTTGGCCGGCGGCGTGATCCAACATCATGCGGACGACCGCTGGTTCCATCGCTCCCGCGCTTTCATGGAACTCAACTTGCGTTTCACCGGGTGGGTGAAGCAAGTGCTGCCCAACGATCGCGGCTTTCGCACCGGCTTTCTCGGCCACATTCTGGTGGAGTTGCTGCTGGACGCGGAGATGTCTCACCGCCAGCCGACACTGCTGGACCGCTACTACGCCACAATCGAACGACTCGAGCCGCAGGCAATCGCCGACGGCGTGAGCCAAATTACGGGCAAAGACGCTTCGGGCCTGGCCCACGTGGTGACACGCTTTTGCCACGAGCGGTTTCTGGACGATTATGTCGACGACGACCGCTTGCTATTGCGGCTGAATCACGTCATGGCCCGCGTCGGCCTGAGGCTGCTGCCCGACTCGATTCAATCCATCTTCGGCGCGGCACGGGCAACGGTGGCCAACCACTACGACGCGCTGCTCAGCAGCGACGACGCGATCGTCGAGGCCGATGAGGGAGGAGCATCGGCGAACGGTGAGAGGGGTACGTAATAGGGGGCTCGCGGCGCCACGTTGGGATGATGCGGCGTCCGTAGCCTGGGCGTCCTCGCCCGTGCATGGCGAGTAGCCGCAATCAATTGCCCAAATAGCGCGACTTGCAGAGTGCCTCGGCCGGCGCAGTCGAATTGCGCAGTGCCGCACGGGCGAGGACGCCCATGCTACGCGCGAAGCGTGCCTTGGCCGGCGCAGTCGAATTGCGCAGTGCTGCACGGGCGAGGGCGCCCATGCTACGCGCGAAATTGTCGTGGTGCAGGATGCCAGACTGCAACTTGCGCTCAAGGACTGGACTTTAGCCGGCTAGCAGCCTGTGCCAGGGGCTCGGCCGGCGCAACGGGATTGCGCAGTGCTGCACGGGCG
>JAGQPF010000772.1 GCA_020426845.1 Planctomycetales bacterium | reverse complement strand
CGGCGTCGACTACTACAACGATTCAAAGGCGACCAATGTTGGCTCGGTGGTCGGCGGGCTAGCTGGCTTTGAGCGCCCGGTGGTTTTGATCGCCGGTGGCAAGGACAAGGGCGGTGATTATCGCCCATTGGCCGAAGCCGTCAGCGCCCACTGCCGTCATGTTGTGCTGCTCGGCGCAGCGGCGGAGCTGATCGCCGCCGCACTCGACGACGATACGGCGGTCTCGCGGGCGACGACGATGGACCAAGCCGTCGCCCAAGCTCGCCAGGCTGCGCAGCTGGGCGACGCCGTCGTGCTGGCGCCCGCCTGCAGTAGCTATGACATGTACGAAAACTACGCGCGACGCGGCGACGATTTCGCCCGCGCGGTCAACGCGCTCTAGTCGCTCCATTTTTTGCCCACCGCCGCCTACCGAGCGATGATTGCTCGGTGCTAAAACGCTTGTTTCAATATGGTCGCCAGTTGTCACCTGCCGATGGTGAACTCGCACCGCGCGGAATCGATCTCTGGATGCTGGCCGCGATCGTGGCCTTGGTCAGCCTGGGCATCGTGATGGTCTATTCGGGCAGTGCGGTATTCGCCGGCGCGCGGTACAAAGACGGCGAGTTCTTTTTGCGCCGCCAACTGGTCTATGCTGCGCTCGGCTGCCTGGCGCTTTACGTCGGCGCGCGGCTCGACTACGGCATCTATCAGAGATTTACTTATCCGATGTTGCTCGCCAGCGCGCTTTCGCTCTGCGCGCTGCTGATCCCCGGTTTGGGAACACGCGTCGACGGTGCGGTGCGTTGGTTTCGCCTGGGCGGGATCTCCTTTCAACCCTCGGAGCCGGCCAAATTTTCGCTACTGGTCTATTTGTCCTACTCGTTGGCGAAGAAGCGCCACACGATGAGCTCGTTTTCGATCGGCGTATTGCCCCACCTGCTGGTCGCCGGTTTGATGGCGTTGATGGTCCTGCTGCAGCCCGACTTGGGGACGTCGGCGGTGATGATCGCCGTTACGCTGATCCTGCTGCTTGTTGCCGGTGCACGTTTGACCTACGTCGTGATCGCGCTGCTCGCCGGCTTTCCGCTGGCCTATCAACAGATCGTCGGTACGCCCTGGCGCATGCGCCGCTTGCTCGCCTTTCTCGACCCCTGGTCTTATCGACGCAGCGCCGGCTATCAGATCTCCGAGTCGCTGATCAGCATTGGTTCAGGCGGGTTGCGCGGATTGGGGCTCGGTGAAGGGCGGCAGAAGCTGTTTTTCTTGCCGGCGGCGCACACCGATTTTGTCTTCGCGATCATCGGAGAAGAGCTCGGCTTTACCGGGTTAGCCGCCGTGGTTGGCCTGTTTTTGCTGCTCGTCTTACGGACGCTGCGCGCTTCCTTTGCAGCACGCGATCTCTTTGGTGGCTACCTCGCCTTTGGCTGCGCAGCACTGATCGCCGTTCAAGCGTTGCTGCACATGGCGGTGGTCACCGGTCTGGCGCCGACCAAGGGCATTACCTTGCCGTTTGTCAGCTACGGAGGTACGGCGTTGATTACCATGATGTTTATCGCCGGTGTGGCGCTAAACATCTCGGGGCGCTATCCTCGGCCAGCGCCGGTTTCGCGCCGCAGGCTGCCCGACGGCAATCGCCGTCGCCCACAGCGCGTCGTTGTTGCCGGCGCCGAGGGGCATTCAGAAGCGGTCTAGGCGGCGCCCCACGCGATAATTCGATTCCTCACGACTGGGGAGTTTTGTGATGGCGGTTCGACTTGTACTAGCGGGCGGCGGAACCGGGGGACACGTTTTTCCTGCGCTAGCG
>JAGQPF010000672.1 GCA_020426845.1 Planctomycetales bacterium | reverse complement strand
TTGGTGCAACCGTTCGTGGGGAAGCTGTAGTGAACATAGTCGGCAATGGGGGTATTGACGGCCTCGGTGTACTGTGCCTCGGTGATCATCTTGAGGTCGCGCATGTTCTTGAGGATGATGTTCCGGCGGTCCTTGTTGGCCGGGTACTTTTCCGGATCGTCAAGGTTGCGGTCGTTGGGCAGCTGGACGATCGCGATGAGGCTCGCCGCTTCCGCAATCGTGACGTCGGACGCCGGCTTGCCGAGGTATTCCTTCGCCGCGGATTGGATGCCGTAGGTGTTGCCGCCAAACCCGGTGATGTTCAGGTAGGCGAGCATGATCTGGTTCTTTGTGTATCTCTTTTCGAGGCCGATCGCGAGTTTCGCTTCTTTGAGCTTGCGGTCGAGGCTCTGCTCCTGGGCTGCAGCCAGCGCCTTATTGCGCTCTTCCTCTGTCGGTAGGAGGAGTGCTTCCTGGATGTTGATGTTCTTGACGAGCTGCATGGCGAGCGTCGATGCGCCACTGCCGATTTCGTTGCTCGAAATGTTGCCGATGGCGGCACGGATGATCGATTGGGCGTCGACGCCGCCGTGCTCATAGAACCGGCGGTCCTCGCCGGCGACGAGCGCCTCCTTGATGTACGGGGAGACTTGATCCCAACTGACCTCTTCGCGGTTGTGCTTGTAAACCTCAGCGAAGGGTACGTATTTGCCGTCGCGCGTCGCCCACAGTACGTTCTTTTGGGAGAGCGTTCCGATCTCCATGTAGTCGGGGAGTGCCTCGAATACTCCGATCGACGCGTTGGCGGTCATGCTCGTCACGGCAAGAGCTGGCGTGACCATTGCGGTGATCAAAACGCCGGCGAGGGCACTCAGGCTGAGCAGTCCACCAATTGCGGAGAGCACGCCGAGAGGCTTCGTGTTTTGGCTGGGCATAGGATACAGAGTAACGGGTGAACGTCCCGGGAAACCTGAATGGATGCCGTGATGCCGCGCTGGGAATACCTGACAACCCCTCTCATTGTGCACAACACCGCCGCGATCCTCAACAATTGGGGCGAGCAGGGCTGGGAGCTCGTGCAGGTGGTGCAGGGGCCGGAGGGCGGCCTGGTCGCCTATCTCAAGCGTGAGGCGGCACAGCACGACGCGGAGGGGAATGCCTGATGTCTGCACTGGATGATCGACTCGCCGAACTGGGGCTCGTTGTCCCCGAAGGCTCCAAGCCTGTCGCCGCCTACATTCCTGCGGTGGTGAGCGGCAACCTCGTGTACACGTCCGGCCAGTTGCCGATGGTGGACGGCGCGATGTCGAAGACCGGCAAGGTTGGGGCCGAGGTCACACCGGACGAAGCGAAGGCGCTCGCGCGAATCTCCGTGCTGAACGGTCTCGCTGCCGCTCGTTCCGCGATCGGTTCGCTCGATCGGATCACCCGC
Organism: Planctomycetales bacterium; assembly: GCA_020426845.1. Taxonomy (GTDB): domain Bacteria; phylum Planctomycetota; class Planctomycetia; order Pirellulales; family Pirellulaceae; genus JAGQPF01. The sequence goes on along the minus strand of JAGQPF010000672.1, from coordinate 456 downwards.
GTGGTGAAGGTTGTCGGTTTCGTGGCCTCGGATCCGTCGTTCACGGGTCAGCCGGGCGTGATCAATGGCGCTTCAGAACTGCTGGGCGAAATTTTCGGCGAGTCGGGCCAGCACGCGCGCAGCGCCGTCGGTGTCGCAGTCCTCCCGCTGGATGCCCCCGTCGAGATCGAGTTCACCTTCGAATTCGCCTAACCACTACGTCACCGCGGCAACGCTGAAGTAGCTGAGCTCGCGGAGAGCGGTTTCGCTTTCCGGGCGAGTTTTGAGGCGTCGAAGCCGCCTCAATGTTTGAGCTGAAAACCGACACCCCTTCTCGCAGGCGCCCAAGAATTACTTCAGCTTGTCCGTAATCACTTGCATGACTTGCGTATCCGCAAGCGTGGTGGTGTCGCCGACCTCCCGACCTTCCGCAACATCCCGAAGCAGCCGCCGCATGATCTTGCCCGATCGGGTTTT
>JAGQPF010000671.1 GCA_020426845.1 Planctomycetales bacterium | reverse complement strand
CCACCGGACGTGAAGTACGTTTCGGCGATCGCGCCGCCATCTCCGCCATCGTCGACAGGACGATGGAGCAGGGAGGTGGCGTCCGGACTCTGCTTCATGAAACGGTTGGCAGCCCGTTGTTCACTGGCGGCGGAAAGCCCATTGCTCGACCGGCCAACCTTGCAGCCGTGGCCCCGCAGCGCACGATTCAGCAGCGCATGATGATGACCAGCGAGCTCGCCGACATCGCGTCACCGGCGCTCCGCCCGGAGACGCCTGCTGCGGAAGTTCCGCCTCCCGCCGCAATCGACGACTCACATCGAATAGAGTTGCAAGTGACCGGGCTGTTTATGCCTGAATGCGTCGCCAAGCTGCGCGAGACAATACAACAACTTCCAGAAGCTAAATTGCTGGAAGTCGATTTTGAAACGGCTCGAGCGCGCATTGCCTATGCCGCCGAAAGCGAACTGCTGCGAGGCGCCAAGCCGGAGCAGATTATCGAGCGGCTAGACAATCGCGTGCGGCAGCTCTCGGGTCACACACTGAGTTTGAAGCAACCCGGCAACTTGGCCCGCGACCGACAGGAGCGGATCGAGATCGGCATCGTGGGGCTGGACTGCATGGCCTGCTCTCTCGCTGTGCACGACATGCTGATCCGCATCGAGGGAGTCGAACAAGTCCAGGCAAGTTTTCGCGACGGCATGGCGGTCTCCTGGATCGATCCAACCAAGACGAATCGAGCCGCTCTGGAGGAATTACTGCGAATGCGGGGAGTACAGCTTCGTGAGCCGTGACGTTAGCGTGTCGTGCACAGGCTGCCAGCCTGTGACGGATGTGATTTTGGCCGCAGTTGCCGCCTTTGTTGCGACACGCTCACGATTGGAGATAGACTGAGCCATCTGGCGCTCGCTCCTTCTAGGGTGAAGTAGTTGGCCAACTACATTCTCGGGAAGGATGCTTTTTTCAACTTTCCCAAACTCTTCTCATACTCAATTCCGCGCCTCACCCCCCGAGACGTCGCCAAAAACCCCACGTGGAAGCGCACCAGACAGATCGGATTCAGTTATGTCTCTAAGGTTTGGGCTTCGGCTATTGCTCCTTTCGGTTGTGGTTTTTGGCATTTTCAGTGCTGTTATTTCGAATTTCCTTGACAGGCATATTAAGCAAGAAGTGAGCCGGGTATTACGACAGCTGCATGAAACGCCAGGGTTGACGTACGACATTGAACCAACCGAGTCTGACAGCAGTGGGGCCGTCAACCTTTCCAATTGCTCTTTGAAGGACAAGAAGCTCCAGTATGTTCTGGAGCACATCGAGCTCGTCTCTTTCGTGTGCCTAGACTCGGTCACAGACTTGGAGCAGTTCCCGTCGTCATTTGGCGGGCGGGCGGTTGCTGATCTCACGCTGATAAGTTGCGAAGCCTCACAGCCATTCGAAGTTGGTTGCCAGCCACTTCGCGGGCTGACATGCTATTCTTGTTCCCTAAGCAAGGCGTTTCTTCAGGGAGAAAGTTTCTCGGCTCTTGCTTGCCTCGGCCTCGTGGGTGGTCAACGTACGGACGTCCTGATGGAAGCCGTTGGCCGAATCGGCACTCTCAACTCCCTGCATGTGGAAATGACGGATTTGACGGACGTGGGATTGTCGCATCTTCGCAGCCTTGAGAGTTTAAGGACCGTAAATCTCAAGCAAACGCATGTCACGGACCGCGGCCTTCAGTTTCTGGCCGCCAACAAGTCCATTGCTTCTCTTGACCTGTCAGGCACCGACATTCGGCTGCCGGACCTCCAGGGGTTGAAGATCCTAAAGCACCTATCCCTTAATCACACTGCGGTGTCCGATCTCCTTCTCCCTCAGATACGCAGCTTAGCCCAACTCGAGTCCTTGAATCTTTCGAATACGTCGATAAGCAATTTAAATGAACTGGGGAGGGTCCCTACTCTAAAGCACCTGTATCTACACGGCACGCGAGTTAGTGACGAGGCAATATCGCGATTTAGGGCATTGAACCCGGACTGCAAGGTCTTTACAGGAAAAGACGCGGAGTATTTCCAGTGACGCTGACTCTAAGGGCAGCTGTCCATTCTGTGCGCAAGGCCAGGCGCTTGCACTACGCCAGCACATCCCGAACAACGCGGCCGTGCACGTCTGTCAGGCGGAAGTCCCGGCCGGCGTAGCGATAGGTCAGCCGCGTGTGGTCGATGCCGAGCAAATGCAAGATGGTGGCGTGGAAATCGTGGACATGAACGCCGTCTTCCGCGACAGTGGCGCCGATCTCGTCCGTCGCTCCGTGGGCGATTCCGCCGCGCACGCCACCACCGGCGAGCCATGACGAGAAGCAGGCGCTGTGGTGGCCGCGTCCTTTCTCACCGTCGACTCCCGGCGTGCGTCCGAACTCCGTGGTCCAGACCACCAGTGTGTCGTCAAGCATCCCGCGAGCCTTGAGATCCTGCAGCAAGCCGGCCAGCGGCTGATCAATATTCTTGGCGTGGACCGCGTGCTCGGCCATGTTGCCGTGTTGGTCCCAGTTCCGCCCGCTGCTGCCATCCACCAACTCGATGAATCGCACCCCGCGCTCCGCGAGCCGCCGAGCGACGAGGCACATCCAGCCAAAACCGTCGTTCTGACCTCGCTTCAACCCATACATCTCCAGAGTCCGGTCATCCTCGCGGCCGACATCAAACGCCTCGGGCGCCTCGGCCTGCATGTGAAACGCCGTCTCGAAGCTGCGGATGCGAGCGGACAGGTCCGTGTCACCCGCGCGCCGGCTCAAATGCCGATTGTTCATCGCGTCGGCCAGCCCCAGCTCGAGTTGCTGCAGGCCGCGTTGCCGAGTGCGTGGGGCAAGATTGGGAATCGGCTCGGCGCCACCCACCACGCGGACGCCCTGGTGGTAGGCGGGCAGAAAGTCGTTGTTGAAGATCTGCGTGCCGGCGTAGGGCATCTGTGGGGCCAGCGCGACGAACGAGGGCAGATTTCGATTCACGGTGCCGAGCCCATAGCTGACCCACGAGCCGATGCTCGGCCGCGAAAAGAAAAACGACCCGGTGTGCATTCCCAAGGTGGCGTTGTAGTGCTCGTTGTCGTTGCCGTGCATCGAGCGAATAACACAAATGTCATCCATCTGCTGGCGTAGATGGGGAAACAGGTCGCTGACCATCGTGCCACAGGCGCCCCCGGGTCGAAACTCCCACAATGGCTTGAGCAACACCCGCTGCTGGTTGGAGAGGCCGCCGCCCACGCCCGTCTTTTTGCCGTCCGCCTTGAACAACTCGGGCTTGTGATCGAACGTGTCCATATGGGACGCGCCGCCATTGGAGAAGACAAAAATCACCCGCTTCGCCCTGGCCGGAAAGTGCGGAGCCTTCGGCGCCAGCGGGTCCGACGACTCGGCTGATTGGGGCGAGCCCGCCAACAGTTCGGGCAGCAATCCCGGCAGCAACAGGGAACCGCCAACCAGGGAACGCAGTAGCTCTCGTCGCGATGAGCGGACGTTGGACGCCATGGGTCAATGCTCAAAAAATTGCCAAATCAATCGACGTAGACGAACTCGTTCAGCCGCAACAACGACCGCACGCAGGCTTGCCAGCACTCTGCCTCCAATCGCTCCGACGGCACGTCGGACTCGCGCAATAGCGTTCGGGCTTGGTCCAGGAACTTCTCCACGTCGCTCGCCTCCTGCTGCGTGGGCGCGCGTCCGAACAATTGCGCAAACGCCTGCTCAATGCGTTGGCCATCCGCGGGTGACGCGGCCAGCAAGCGTTCGGCAATTCTCGTCGACTGATCGTGCAGCCAGGGGTCGTTCAACAGGTACAACGCTTGAATCGGCGTCGTGCTGCTGGAGCGAGCCGCGGTGCTAGCCGAAGGATCGGCGCCGTCGAAAATTGCCAGAAACGGATGGCGTTGGATTCGCTGAGTCATCAGATACACGCTGCGTCGGTTGGACTCGTACACCGCCTTGAACGGCTTGTGCTGGGTGAAGTCCCAAGTCGTTTCGGCCGGAAACGGATGCGCGCCCGCGGGCCCTAGTTCCAGATTGCCTCCGTGCATCAACAACGTGTCGCGGATTGCCTCCGCGTCGAGGCGTCTCCGCCGAAATCCCGAGAGACTATCGTTGGCTGGATCCACCTCCAAAGCGCGCGGGCTACGCTGACTCGATTGGCGGTAGGCGCGGGACAGCATCACCAACCGATGCAGCGACTTGACCGACCAGCCGCCGTCTCGGAATTGCACAGCTAGGTAGTCGAGCAGTTCGGGGTGCGTGGGCGGCTTGCCTTGCTTGCCGAAGTCGTTGGGGGTGGCGACAATGCCGCGGCCAAAGTGGTGCTGCCAAATCCGATTCGCCATCACGCGAGCCGGCAGCGGGTTGTCGACAGCGACGATCCATTCCGCCAGTTCGCGCCTGCCGCTCTCCCGATGGTCCGCAGGCAACTCGCCGCCTCCCAACACGGCCGGGAAGTGACGACGCACCACGTCTCCGGGCTTGGCCGGGTCGCCCTTGATTTGCACCGCCACGTCATGCGGACTGGCGGCTTCCGCCACTGCATAGGCCGTTTCGAACAACGGTGGCTGGCTGGCCAACTTCTGCAAACGCTGCTCCACTTCATCCAACTGTTTCTGCAGCGAGGTCTTATCCTGATCAGAGGCCGACTTGAGCTGCTTTTGCAGGGTCTTCCGCTGGCCGTCCAGCTGCTTGCGCTGTTCCAATCGCGCCTCGCGTTGGCGCCGCAGCTCGGGGAGTTGGTCCGAGGCCGCCAGCGGCACGAAGTCGCGTTGTCGCTTGTCGAGCTCGATGCCCGGCCAGGGGTAGCGCGTGCTGGCGAACATTCCGTACAGACCGTAGTAATCGCGAGTCGTGAACGGATCGAATTTGTGATCGTGGCACCGCGTGCAGCTTAGCGACAACCCGAGGAACGAGCGGCCCAGATTGTCGATGGTGTCCTCGATGGTGAGGTGCCAGGGGTAGTCGTCAACTCGGGATCCGAACCGCCGCGAGTTGGCGAGATAGCCCGTGGCGATGATCCGGCGTTGACGGGTCTCCTCCGTTTCTCCGCCTCGCAGGTCGCCCGCCAGCTGATCACGCACGAATTCGTCGTAGGGCAAATCGCGGTTGAAAGCTTCGATCACCCAGTCTCGATAGCGATGCATCTGCGGAATTGGATAGTCCGAGTTGTCGCCGGCCGTGTCGGCATAGCGGACCACGTCGAGCCAATGTCGCCCCCAGCGTTCGCCATAGCGTGGCGAATCGAGCAGTCGGTCGACGACGCGGCGCTCGGCGTCCTCCGACGGATCGGCCAGAAAGTCCTGAATTTCGTCAGGCGTCGGGGGCAACCCAATCAGATCGTAAGTGGCGCGTCGAAGCCAGATTCGCCGGTCCGCGTCGGGCGCCGGCTCAAGCCCGCGTGACTCCATCGCGGCGAGCAGAAAGTGATCGAGGTCATTGCGGGGCCAGGCCGCGTTCTCGACGTTGGGAACCGCCGGGGCGACGAGCGGCTTGAGCGACCAGAACTCGCGCGCGGCCACAACGTCGATCTGCCGTCCAATGTGCTTGGTGACAGCCGCGCGTGGGTCCGGCGCGCCCCGGCTCACCCACCGCTCGAGGTCCGCGATTTCCTCGGCAGAGAGTTTCGCGTCGGGAGGCATCTGCATCGATTCATTTTGATAGCGAACCGCCTCGATCAACAGGCTTTGCTCGGGCTTGCCGGGAACGACGGCGGGCCCGCTCGCCCCGCCGCGTCGCACGGTCGCCCGCGAGTCGACCAACAACTCGCCCTCGAGTTGTTTGGCTTCGGCGCTGTGGCACGCATAGCACTTCGACACCAGCAATGGGCGAATGCGTTTCTCGAAGAATGTCAGATCTTCGTCACTGATCGGCTGTTCCAGCCCATCGTGACGTCCTCGCCACAGCTCAATGCCCGAAAAATTAGCTGCCCCGCCGCGGCTGGTCAGCACAATCTTGCCGCCCTCGGGCGACACGAACCATGGCCCCAGCTTCTCCCAATGGCCGGTGGAGCCACTGTTATATTGCGGCACGAGCTGTCGGTCGTTGATGGCAATGGCGAACGTTTCGGGATTGTTGTCTTCCCACACATACAAAAAGACCGAGTACTCGCCGGCGGGCACTTCGGTCAGGTCGATCCGGTTTCCGCCCCAACGGCTGCTGCGAATCATCGCAGCTCGATCCGCATCGGTGTCGGGCACGAGCCTCACTTGTTGATTCTCGAAGGCTTTGTCGCGGCATTGGTAATGCTGCGAATCCTTTCCTTCCCAGTCGTGACCATCGATGGTCACAGCCGGACCGTTAAGATTCAAGCCGCGAAAGAACTGTGGCGGCTCGGCGGCCCTCGCGGGCAGGCACAGTGAAAACAACGGCCACGCTATGCACCAAAGCCATTGAGGTGCGCGACAACTCGGACGCCACCGAATCAACCGCCTCATCATCGGGTTGTGGCCGGGCGGTCGAGCGTTGATTCGCGACATGAGAAGTGATCCACCTGGCGACCGCGTGTGGAGGAAGCCCGTCGCCCCACATCACCACGCGAGTTTTCAGTGTACCACGAGCTCTCTCCGCGACAACGAACCTCGCTGCGATTGCGAGGCAAGCTCCGCGCAAGCCGCAGGCCGCTCCCGTGCGCCGAGACGCTCGGGAGCGGCCATGCGGTTGCCTTGCCAACTCTGGCGATGCTACTTCAGGACGACGAACCGCGAGCCGTTCTGACTACGGACGAGCAGCAGCATGCCTTCGTCCGGCTTCAGTTGCTTGACCATGTCGGTAAACGCCTCGACGGATCGAACCGGTTGCCGATTGGCCTGGGTAATCACCATGCCACTCTCCAGCCCGGCCCGGTCAGCCAGCCCGCCGGCCTGGACATCCGTGATCACCACACCCTCCGCGCCGCTCATCCCCAATTGCTCGGCAACGGCAGCGTCGAGTCGGCCTACCTCCATGCCCAGACGGTCCAGCGGCATCTGCTCCGACGGTTTCATCGGGCGCTCAGCCGGTTGACGGCTGCCGAAGTCGCTGGGTTGCGTCTCGGGCGTGAAGCTCAGCTCGCGTCGCCGCCCGTCGCGAATGACCGTCAGCAGGTGCGGCTTGCCCAAATCGCTGCGTTCCACCAGCAGTTGCAGCTCGTTGGGGCTCGAGACCGCCACGCCGGCGTACTCGACAATCACGTCTCCCGCCTGCACACCGGCCTTGGCCGCCGGGGTGTTTGCCAGCACTTCGCTCACCGCGACGCCCTCGCGTGGCCTGACGTGCAGTTGCTCGGCCAGCGGCGCCGTCACCGGCTGAATGCTCACACCCAGGTAAGCGCGCCGCACCTCGCCATGTTTGACCAGTTGGTCGCCGATCCACTTGGCAAGGTTGACCGGCACCGCGAAGCCAATCCCCTCGTTGCCACCGGTGCGGGACGAGATCGCCGTGTTGATGCCGACCACTTCGCCGTCCAGGTTCACCAACGGGCCGCCGCTGTTTCCCGGATTGATGGCCGCATCCGTCTGCAGGAAGCTCTCTCGGGCGGCGATGCCGATCCCGCGGTGCTTCGCGCTAATGATGCCCGCCGTCACGGTATCCTCGAGCCCGAACGGCTGCCCGAGTGCCAGGACCCAGTCACCGACCGACACGGTGTCGCTGTCACCGAACTTGGCCGACGGCAACCCGGTGGCGTCGATCTTCACGATCGCGATGTCGGTCTTGGGGTCGGTCCAGACCTGAACGGCCTTGAACTCGCGGTCGTCGTGCAAACGCACCGTCACCTCGCCGTCTCCAGCCACAACGTGATTGTTGGTCATGACAATCCCCGCCGCGTCAATGATCACGCCGGAGCCCACGCCGCCACCGCCGCCGCCGCCGCGCGACTGAGGCGGCGTGCGCGGGGCCTCAAAGCGGAAGCCTCGCTCCTGAAAGAAATCCTCGAACGGCGTGCCCTCGAACGGGTTGTAGTCGCCACGCGAGTCGAGGCCGTTGGGCGCCATCCGGTCACCGGACACTTTCACGGCGCGAGGACGATTCTCAATCGTCACCACGGCGGGCAACACGCTCTCCGACGCGACACGAAACGCCGTCGAGAGGTCCTTGGCCGAGGCGACGGCGCGCTCGGCCTCCGCGGGTGAGACCGGCGGAGCGGCTTTAACCGAGTAGGTGACCGGAATCACGCTGGCTCGGTGGCCTGCATACGTGGCCGCCACGGCGCCGATCGCCATCACGGTCGCCGCCATCGCGCCGGCGGCAAAATACTTGGTTGCCAATAGCTGTCTCATGGTTCTGTTCCTTTCGTTTGTGAACACATTGCGGCTGCTCGCAGCGCACGGGCGAGGACGCCCATGCTACGGACGATCTCTGCGGCTGCTCGCCGCGCACGGGCGGGGACGCCCATGCTACGGACGATCTCTGCGGCTGCTCGCCGCGCACGGGCGAGGGCGCCCATGCTACGGACGATCTCTGCGGCTGCTCGCCGCGCACGGGCGAGGACGCCCATGCTACGGACGATCTTTGCGGCTGCTCGTTCTGCTCTTTGCACGCAGCGTGCCAACTCGCACAAGGCGTAAAAAAAGTCATCCCGTGGCGCAGCATTCGCAAAACGAGAGGCCGGTAGAATGAAGGTGGAGCCGAAAGAACCCACTCGTTGAAGGGTTTTGACCTGACGATCGAATGCTGACGCGAATGTTTGTCTTTACTTTCGCTCGCCACCAAGTCGGGATGGCCTGAGGAGAGACGCCACAATGTGGCAAAATGCCCCAATCCTGGAGCGTTGCAGATGAAACTCGCCGCGAAAATCATGTTGATGTTCCTGGCGGTCGTGATGTTAATGACGGCAGCCGGCAGCTATTTCAGCGTCCGCCGCGGCTTCGAGCGGTTCGAGGAGCAGCAACAACAGTTTGCTCGCGACACGGCCGACGCGATTGAAGATCAACTTGCCGATGCGTGGCGCCGCGGCGGGGCCAATGGCCTGCTGGACGCGATGCGGTCGCTCTCCGTCCCCGATCCCCGCCACAAGGCGCAATGGATCTGGCTCGAGCAAACGCGGATCAGCGACGGGACGGGGGTTCAGATCATCGAGCGCCGCGCGGGCATCGGCGGCGACATGGAGTCGCGCACCATCACCGACGAACGCGGCGAACGGCACCTGCGGACGTTTTATCCAATCGACCTCGGCGACAGCCCCCGTGGTGGCTTGGAGGTGACCGGGTCGCTCGAGCCGCTAGACAACGCCGCGCGTGAGACGGTCGTGACCGCGTTGGCCACGATTGGCCTGATGGCGATCGTGTCGCTCGCGCTGGCCTACGCCGCCGGCATGCGTTGGGTCGCCCGGCCGCTGCAACGGTTGATCGACAAGACCGAGCGAATCGGCAGTGGCGACTTTAGCGACCCCTTGCCGACTCGCGGCAACGACGAGCTCAGCGAGCTCGCCCGCGCATTGAACAAGATGTCCGACCAGCTGGCGGCTCAGCAGGAGAAGATTCGCGACGAAGCGGCGGCTCGGCAGGCGACGCTCGAGCAACTGCGGCACGCCGATCGTCTGAAAACCGTCGGCCGGCTCGCTGCGGGGCTCGCGCATGAATTGGGAACGCCTCTGAATGTCGTCTCAGGCCGAGCCGGACTGATCGCCTCGGGCCAATTGACCGAGGAGGAGGTTGCCGCCAGCGCGCGGACGATCAAATCCGAGGCAGAGCGAGTGACGGGAATCATCCGACAGCTGCTGGACTTCGCTCGCCCCGCCCGCTCGCAACGAGAGGCCGTCGACATGACGCGTTTGCTGGAAGAGACCGCCGGGCTGTTGGAGCCACTGGCGGAGAAGGTCGGAGTGCGCATCGAAACCCGCCTCGCGCCGCAGCTCTTTGTGCGCGCCGACCGCAGCCAGCTATTGCAAGTCTTCACCAACATCGTCGTCAATGCCATCCAGGCCATGCCGACTGGAGGTGTCGTGACCGTGGCGACCGAAGCGTGCGAGGCGCCGCCCCCCGACCAAGACACGGGCGAGACTAGACCTTATCTTGTCAGCCGCATTTGCGACCAAGGCGTCGGCATCTCGCCCGAGCATCTTGAGCAGCTGTTTGAGCCCTTCTTCACCACCAAGGACGTCGGTGAAGGAACGGGATTGGGATTGTCGATCGCCTACGGAATCGTGCGCGAGCACGGTGGCTGGATCGCCGTCGACAGCCGGCCCGAAGAGGGAAGCTGTTTCTCCGTCTACCTGCCCCTGGAGTAGCCAGCTGTGAGCGGAAGAATTCTGATCGTCGACGACGAGCGTGCAATGTGCGAGCTGTTGGAGACCGACCTGCGTCTGCGCGGCTACGCCTCACAGTGGTTCACTTCCGCGGACGAGGCACTGCAGGCCCTGCCCGACGGCGAGTTCGACGCTGTGCTTACCGACCTGAAGATGCCTGGCACGTCAGGCCTGCAGCTGTGCGAAAAGATCGTGGCGAATCGGCCCGATATTCCCGTGGTCGTGATGACCGCCTTCGGCAGTCTCGAGACCGCCGTCTCGGCAATTCGCGTCGGCGCGTTCGACTTCGTCACCAAGCCGATCGAAATGGACCTGCTGGCGATCGCCCTGGAGCGGGCGGTGAAACATCGCCGCCTGCAAGAAGAGGTGAAGCTGCTGACCGAACAGGTCGAACGCAGCAGCTGGCGCGGGGAAATGATCGGCGATAGCCCCGCCATGCAGCAGCTGTTCGATCAGTTGTCGCGCGTGGCGGATTCCGAGTCGTCCATCCTGATCGCGGGTGAAAGCGGAACCGGCAAGGAATTGGTCGCACGACAGTTGCATGATCACAGCCGGCGAGCCCACAAGCCGTTCGTACCCGTGAATTGTGCGGCGATCCCCGAAACGTTGCTCGAGAGCGAGCTGTTCGGCCACGCCAAGGGCGCGTTCACCGACGCCCGCATTGATCGGAAGGGTCTGTTCCTGCAGGCCGAAGGAGGCACACTGTTTCTGGACGAGATCGGCGAAATGCCGCTTGCGATGCAGGCCAAGTTGTTGCGGGTCCTCGAGGAAGGCGTGTTGCGTCCGGTCGGCGGCGACAAGGAAGTGCCGTTCGACGTGCGCATCGTCTCGGCGACCAACCGTGATCTCGAGTCCGCCATCGAAGAGGATCGGTTTCGCGAGGATCTCTACTTTCGCATCAACGTCATCCAACTCGACCTGCCGCCGCTCCGCGCGCGCGGCACCGACGTGCTGGCGATCGCGCAACACTTCGTGCAACGATTTGCTGCGCGAGCCCAGAAGCCCGTGACGGGCGTCTCATCCAATGCGGCAGAGAAACTGCTGGGCTACGCCTGGCCCGGCAACGTGCGCGAGCTCCGCAACGTAATCGAACGCGCGGTGGCGCTGACCCGCTACGAGCAGTTGGCGGTTGAGGACCTGCCCGCGAAGATTCGCGACTACCGCAGCGATCAGGTCGTGCTCAGCGGACTCGATCCGTCGGAGCTCGTGCCGATGGAGGAGATCGAGCGGCGTTACATCCACCACGTGCTGCAGGCTGTCGGAGGCAACAAGAGCAGCGCCGCAAAAATCCTCGGATTCGACCGCAAGACTCTCTACCGCAAGCTCGGCGCCGACGACCGCCGCGATGTAAGCTGAGGGGCCACCACTGTGCCGCCCCCAGCACTCGAGGACGCCGATGGCTCCGCACTCGCACCTGTCGCATCCGCACCTCTCACACCGCCCGCATCGCCCGCATCGCTCGCGTTTGTCGTCTACACGTCGGTTGCCGAGACAAGAGCTCGATCAACCGCGGCGGAAGGCGGTTCTTTCGGCAACGCTTCTGCTCGCCTTCATCGTGGCATTCGTCTCGTGCGGCTCACAGTGCGCCGCCAATGACGAAGCAGTGTTTCCCGGACACACTTGGGACACTCAATCGCCGGCGGAGGCCGGCCTGGACGCGAAGCGATTGGAGGCGTTCGCCAAAGCAGTCGGCGGCGATGGCGTCGTCGTTCGCAACGGGCGAATGATCAAAACCTGGGGACGTCCTGACCGCCGCAGCGACTGGGCGTCTTCGTGCAAGCCGGTGATCAGCACGCTGCTGCTGTTCGCAGTGGAAGAAGGCAAACTCGACTCCGCCGACACCAAGGTCGCGCCTTTCGTGCGCGCGAGGTGGCCCAATCGCGACCTATCGGCCAAGGATCGCGAGATGACCTTTCGCCAATTGGCGAACATGACCAGCGGCTACGCTCGCTCCGAGCCCCCCGGCTCGCATTGGGCCTATAACGACTACGCCATCAAACTCTACGCCGAGTTGATGACGGAAGTGCTGGGAACGTCGCTGAATGACGCCGCCCTCAAGCGACTGGCTCCGCTCGACCTCGAGGATGGCGACCTCTTCGGCTCGCGCGGCGGCGCTGGCTTAAACACCAGCCCTAGGGACTTTGCCCGCATCGGCTGGCTCTGGCTCAACCACTGCCGCTGGCGCGAGCTTCCGTTGCTGAACGCCAAGTTGTTTGAGCAGCACTGTCGCCCCGGTGTTCCGCAAGACTTGCCCCGCAGTCGACAGGCCGGCGACGATTATCTGAAGCTCGGCACCCACGGCGGTGGCTCGGATCAAGAGTTCCCGGGGCAGGGCGTGTACGGATTGAATTGGTGGTTCAACGCCGTCATGCCCAGCGGCGAGCGTCTGCTGCCCCACCTTCCCGACGACGCGTACTGCACCATCGGGCATGTGGGCAAGGAAGTGATGGTGATTGTGCCGTCCTGGAAGCTGGTCGTCGCGGCGCGTGGAGATTGGGGCGGACTGCGACTGGACAAAACCAAACTGCTTCGCGAGGCGGTAGCTGATGGCGCGTCGAACAACCAACCGGGAACTCCTGCCCCAGCGACACCGACATCGCGCGCCAAGTCCCGAGGCAACCTCGGCAAAATTGCCAAATGGAGCTCGCTGGAGATCTCGCTCATTGGCCCGGACTCGCGCGGTGCCGAAAGCCCCAATCCGTTCGACATCCTCGTTGATGTTCATTTCACGAGTCCCGGCGGACGAGTGGTTGCGGTGCCCGCGTTCTACGAGGGCGACGGCAACGGGGGGCTCAACGGCAATCTCTGGAGAGTCCGGTTCTCGGCCGACGAGCTAGGAGCTTGGTCGTTTCGCACGCAGAGCTCCAACCGTCAACTCGATGGAGTCTTTGGGGCGTTTGAAGTGGTGCCCGCGCCGTCCGACGCTCCCGACTTCTACCGCTGGGGCCGGCTCGAGGCGATCGGCACGCCGGAGAACCGTCTGAGGTACTTGAAATTTCGGGACGGACCGCACTGGCTCAAAGCGGGCTGCGACGATCCGGAAAACTTTCTCGGCAAGTACCGCCACTACGACACGCTCAGCAAACGCAAAGCCGCTGTCGACTATCTCGCGGCCCGGGGTATCAACTCGTTGTACGTCATGTCCCACAACATCGACGGAGACGACAAGGATGTCTGGCCGTGGCTCGGCAACACGGCGGCCGAGGCGAAAGCCAACAGCGCCGGCAGCGTGCGGTTCGACATCGCCAAGCTCCGCGAATGGCGTGAACTGTTCGAACACATGCAACGTCGCGGTGTCGTGGTTTATCTCGTGCTCGAGGACGATAGCGCATGGAAACGCTACGACCATGGCCGCTATTTCCGAGAGTTGGTCGCCCGCTTCGGCGATCTACCGGCGCTGCTATTCAATCTCGGCGAGGAGCACAACGAGAACTACTCTCTGTCCGCCGGGCTCGCACTTGCGCAACAGCTGGCCGAGATCGATCCCTACGATCATCCTCGCGGGATCCACAATGTCAATTCGCCCAACGACGACTACATCGACGCGGCGCAGATTGACTTCACGTCGATTCAAACCGGCATGCCGGGGAAACACCAGTCGCTCGCGGATGCAATGCAGCACAACCAAATTGCGATCGACTGGCAGCGTCGCTGCGACTCCCGCCGACAACGCCGGCTGGTCGTGAATTTTGACGAGGGGCGTCCTGAGCAGCAGCGAGCGGCCTGGTGGGCGGCTTACTTGGCCGGGGGCGTGTGGGAAACGCATGTGCTCCCGCCGTATGACCAGCCGATGTCCGCCCGGGAACGCACCTGGAACGAACTGGGAGGCGCGCGGGCCTTCATGGAGTCGCTGCCGTTCTGGTTGATGGAGCCACACAATGAACTGGTCCGGGCGGGACGCGCCGTCTGCCTGGCTCGACCCGGCGCCGCCTATGCCCTCTATCTTCCCGAAGGCGGCCGCGTAACAGTCGCGCTGGCTGGCGACCATAGCTATCAAGTCGACTGGTGGAATCCCGCCAACCCGCAAGATGGCGTCTTCGGTCATACCGCCACCGTTAACGGCGGCGCCATCGAACTGACAGCCCCCGGTCCCGGCGATTGGGCCGTTCGCATCCGCAAGCCCCCCGAGAATCGATGACTTCCACCAACTGTCATTTCCAACTTGGTGCTTTGCAACGGGCGATTCCTCGGTTGGCCTTGGCAGCCGCCGTCGTGTTGGCGCCAAGCTGGACGGTGTCGGCTCAACCCACGCCCCCTCCCGCCACGCCATCAATCGCGCGCGATGCGACGGAGCTGGGGATCCGCGACGGCAGATTTACTCTGCAGAAAGAGCCGACCTTTTTGTTGGGCATCAGTTACTACGGAGCACTTGGGGCCTCCCGAAAGTTCATTCAGCAAGACCTCGACGATTTGCAGCGACATGGTTTCAACTGGCTGCGAGTTTGGGCGACGTGGAATGCGTTTGACCATGACGTGTCCGCAGTCGACCAGCGCGGACAACCGCGGCCGACCTATCTCGAGAAACTACGCTGGTTGGTTGCCGAGTGCGATCGTCGCGGCTTGGTCGTCGATGTGACTTTGACTCGAGGCAAGAGCTTGCTCCCCAATCATGCATCGCATCGGGAAGCGGTGGCGACGATCGTGAAAGCGTTGGCGAGCCATCGCAATTGGTATCTCGATTTGGCAAACGAGCGAGATGTTCGCGATGATCGTTATGCCTCTATCGCAGAGCTCAAGCAGCTGCGAGACTTGGTCCGCGAGCTCGACCCATCGAGGCTGGTCACCGCGTCGTTCGGAGGACACGATCTCTCGGAACGCGACGTTCGCGAAGCGTTGCTCGACGCTGGCCAGGACTTTCTCAGCGTCCACCGTCCGCGACACGCGGGCTCTGCCGAGCAGACGCGCGACCGCACACAGAAACTGTTGAAAGTCGTCGCGTCCCTGGAGCGAACGGCGCCCGTCCATCACCAGGAGCCGTTTCGTCGCGGCTACGGCCGCTGGGAACCGGTGGCCGCGGATTTTCTCACCGATCTAAAGGGCGCTGTGGAAGGCGGCGCCGCCGGCTGGTGCTTTCACAACGGCGGGCAACGAAACGCACCCGGCGAATCGCCCCGTCGCTCCTTTGACCTTTGCCAACAACGACTCATCGATCAATTGGATGCCGAGGAACAAGTGGTGCTCACCAAGGCTGCCGCGATCGTCAAGACCGGAGCCAAGCATGCCCCGTAAGAGCATCGTCTCGCTTGCCACTTTCTGCCTCTTGCTGACCGCCGAAATGGCTCGCGGTGAGTGGCCGCACTGGCGCGGCCCCAACCGAGATGATGTGGTCACGGAATCGTCCGGCTGGAACGGCGAGGCGTGGCTCAACAAGCTGCCTGCATGGCGAATCAATGCCGGCGAGGGATCGACGTCGCCAATCGTCTTCAAAGACCGCCTGTACGTGATGGGGTGGCATGACCAACGCGATTCGGTGATCTGCCTGGAGCTGGCCAGTGGGCGCGAGCTGTCGCGAGCGTCTTACGCCTGTCCTCGCCATGGCCGGCTGGCCACGGGCGATCAGGGGCTCTACGCGGGCCCCACTTCAACGCCCGAACTGGATGAGGCAACGGGCCGATTGTATACGCTCAGTTGCGACGGCGACTTGAAGTGTTGGGAAACCCAGCCCAAGCTGCGACTGGCCTGGGAGCTCAATCTATATGACCGTTATCAGGTCGGCAGGCGTCCACGTGTCGGCCGCTCGGGCCAACGCGATTACGGTTACACCACCTCGCCGCTCATATTCGGCGATTGGGTGATCGTCGAGGTGGGAGCCGAATCCGGCACACTGATTGCCTTCTCGAAATCGACGGGGCAGGAAGTCTGGCGTTCACAGGCCACGGGCCCTGCAGGACACGCTGGCGGCATGGCGCCGATGACAATCCAGGGCGTGCCTTGCCTCGCCACGATGGCGTTTCGAGGTCTGTTGGTCTGCCGGCTCGATCCGGACCATGCCGGAGAGACGGCCGCCGAATACGAATGGATCACCGATTTCGCCAACGGAATCGCCTCTCCCGCCGTTGCGGGCAATCAAGTTGTGATCACCTCGGCGTACAATCATCACAAGATTTGCAAGCTGGAGGTGACCTTGAATGGGGCGCGCAAAATCTGGGAGCGTCCGCTCTGCTCGAAGGTCTGCACACCGGTCATCCACGACGGCAGCATCTACTGGGCTTGGCAGCAACTGCACTGCCTCGATTTCGCCACCGGAGAGACGAGATGGTCGGGCGGCAAGTACGGCGATCCGGGCTCATGTATTGCCACCGCCGATGGCCGGCTGATCGCTTGCGGTGGTCGTGGCGACTTGGCGCTGGTGGAGGGCGCTCGGCGATCGCCTGCCCAATACCATGAACTCGCGACGCTCGAACGCGTCCTTTCCACGGACGCTTGGCCGCACGTCACTTTGACCGCCGGGCGTTTGCTCTGCAAGGATCGCAGCGGCAACCTCGTCTGCTTCACGACAGCTGCCGCCGATTCCAATCGGTGACGCGATCGTGGATGATGTCCTAAGTTCCATTCCGTCGTGTCGAGCTAGTGAAGTGAGGGCAGCATGTCAGAAGAGGAGGTCACTCCGCTCCGCGCCGTCTCCGCGGCGGTCCGAAAAGACGAATTGGAGACCTTGCAGGCGTTGTTGCAGCAACACCCCGAGCTGCGCGACTATCACAGCGTGACCACTCCGTCCTGGCTCTGCACTGCCGCCTCAACGGGCAGCATGCGGGTCGCTCAGTGGCTCATCGCAACGGGCATGGCCGTCAATACGACCGATGAGAAGGGCCACTCCTGTGCGCTCACGTTCGCGATCAGCAATGACGACATGGAGATGGTTCACCTGCTTATCGACAACGGCGCCGATCCCAATCTGTGCCGAGCCTTGTTTCGCGCAATCCGCCGCGACAATGAAACCTTGGGGCTTGCGATCGCCGAAATGCTTGTCGCGCACGGCGCCGACGCGACCAAGAAATACAATTTCGCTGGAATCGACGAGGTCGATGCGATCGAATTCGCGCAACTTCGCGAGAAACCTCGAATTCACGCGTTTCTCAAAGCAGCTTCTGGCCGGGAATGAACGACCGACGTCGTGAGGCATTCAACGCGTTGATGCACTGGAGAGGCGTTTGTCCTTGAAGAAGCCCCAGCAGGCATCGACCATCTCCAAGTCGCCGTTCTGACCGCCGAGCAGTCGGGCAGCGAGTTTGTCGCCCTTGATCACCTTGGAGGGCGCCGTATGTCCGTGATTCTCGAGGCGGTAGTAGGCAACCGCCGGCCCGCCGGCGCCATCTCGGAATTCGCGGTAGAAGGCCGTGGAGTCGTCGTCGCGATCCGTGTCCGGCACTTGCCTCTCCTGGCCCGAGCGTTGGCTGAGCTTGTTCCAAGCGACCCAGGTCGCGATCGACTTTTCGGCCGACATGACCACGCCACGGCGCGGCCCGCCTGCCATGTCGCCGCCCCGGGCAGGCACGAGCTTGTCGGCGGCGCCATAGATCATCAACACGGACACGGGATTCTGCGGAGCGCCCGCGCACTCGGTTTTCGCGGGCATCAGGGCAGCGACGGTCCCCACAGCCGCGATCCGATCGGAGCGTTCGATGGCCATCCGCAGTGACATGAATCCGCCATTGGAAAGCCCTTGCAGATAGACGCGCGCGGGATCGGCGTCGAGTCGATCGACGGCAAAGTCGATCACCTTGCTCAAGAACGCCACGTCGTCCGTATCGGGATTGGAAACCGAACCTTCCCGGCAATCATTCCACCCGAAGCCCCCGTCGCTCGCCTTCGCGCCCTGCGGGTAGATCACCAGAAACTTTTCTCGGTCAGCGAGGTCCATCCACATCGACTCAATGCTCGGCAGCAGACCCTTGCCGATCAGGCCCTTGATCCGCCCGCCGTGTCCATGCAGTGAGATCACCAGCGGCAGCTTGCCGCTACCGCGCCGCAGTGGCACATACCAGGCAAACTCCCGCTGCACATCTCCCACTTGGATCTGTTCCGATTCATGCAGATCCCCTCGGCCCTGACTACGTCCCGCCGACTTGCGAATGCCCGGCCGCTGCGCATGGACAGCGTTGCCTAACAACAGCGTCAGCGCCGCGCAGCCAAGCAGAACGATTCCCATCCCGTGCCGATATCTGCCATGCCAAAATGCCATTGAGCGTTTGCCTCGGAGTTATATCTGTGGAGCGGACGGGACCCACAAGCCAGCATGTCTTTACAGTGCCTCAAAATGCCCTGAACGCTCGGGCTCGTTCCTTTGACAATACTTCGCCTTTTCAAACACGGTTTCATGCAAATCGATTTGAGCAGACACTGCGTGGAGAGAGTTTGTACGCCGAACAACTCACTCACAACAATTGTTGCTCATTCGTGTTTCTTCCGTGTTTCATCTGCGGCAACAAACAAAGAGGACCGGACGGTGCAGTGGAGTTGCGTAATTCTGCACGGGCGAGGACGCGCGGGGACGCCCATGCTACGCGCACAGGTAACTTGGCCGACCCATGCCCCATACCTCAATATGCGCCAAACAAATGGCCCTCAGCCGATTGCGGCGGGAATTTTCGACCGATAGATTGTGTGAGAATTCCACAGCGTTGCCGTCGTCCGTCGGACCGAAAGCGATTGGCCTGCAGCGGTCGTGTACCATCCCAGGCGATGAAGCAAGCCTCGCCTAGCCCCGGGGAATCCATGAAGACGAACACCCGAACGCGGCTGGATCGACGATCAATCACCGCCACCATCGCTTTCCTCGGAATGGCGTTATCGTCGCCTGGGCCCGGCACAAAAGCCTGGGCGGACGAGCCTCGATTTGTCGACCACTCGCTGTTGGTCGCGCCGGAGTATCCCTGCACGTGGCCGAGCCACCCGTTTCCTCGTTTCGCATTGATTCACTCGCGAACGATCGGGCCCGAGTCGGCCTACAACTGCGACACGCTGTTGATCGACGGCAACACCGGCACGCAACTGGATGTGCCGCCGCACTCGGTGGCCCGGCCCGAGCTAAACCGAGAAAAGTCAGGTCCGCTGGGCCTTGCCTACACCGACAAAATTGAGCCCTGGCAATTTGGCGGGGAAGCGTGCGTGGTCGACGTGCGGGAGAAGCTCGATCAAGCTCCCAAAGGAATCAGTCCGCTCGTCGAGTCCAAGCACGTTGAACGTTTCGAGAAGCAACATCGACGGGTTAGGTTCGGTGACGTCGTCCTGTTTCGCAGCGACTACTCGGATCACTACTACCGGCCGTTGCCGGCGGGGCGCCGCTTCATCGCGGACGTACTTGATCGCAAAGCCCCTGGGTATCCCGACCCGGACCCCGCCTGCATGGAGTTGCTCGGACAGCGTGGCGTGCTCGCTCTGGGCACCGACAGCGCAAGCATGGGTCCGTTGCCCAATCTCGCCGAGCCGACGCACTACGCCGGCTTGAAATACGGGATGATCTGGACAGAGGGTGCAACGAACCTCCGCGAGTTGCCCTCCACTGGGGCGTTTTACTGCCTGCTCGGCCCCAAGCACGAAGGCGGCCCCTACGGCGAAGGCCGCGCATTCTCGATCATCGGCGGCAATCTACCCCGTCGCTTGATCGAATCGTGTCGACAGAAGCGAGCGATTGACCTCTCGCCAACCCTCTCGCCAAAACTGCCGCTGACCTCCCCTGGCATTGGGACCGGCAATCATCGTCAGGTCTATCTGAAAGTCGACTTCTTGTATTCCGAATATCTCGACATGTGGCATCACGGCCATCTGATGGACGCCATGGCGGGAACGCATCTTGTCCCTCCCTCCTATGCACTGCCGGCCGACGACAAACCGATCCCGTATGCGCCGGAAATCCGCGGCTGGCTTGAAGCGTACGAAAAGCAGTACGGCAAGCGCGGCTCGAGCCGCTTGACTACCGAGCAAATTCCGCTTGACTGGACATGCGGCGAAGCGAGAGTCGTCGATGTCCGATCGTTGGCAGGCTCGACCAAGCGCGCCACTTGGCCCGCATCGCCCGAGATCACCGTCGACCAACTGCAAGCCTACGAGCAGGCCGCCGGGCCGCTGCGACCGGGCGACGTGGTGATATTTCATACCGGATACAACGATCAAAAGCTGTTGCCTGATCCACAGAGCAGGGCATTCTGGCAAGATCCCCTGGCTGGCGATGCGGAGGGTTGGCCCGCTCCCGGTCCCGCTGCGATCGTCTACCTCAAGGAAAAGGGAGTCCGTTGTGTGGCCAGCGATGCTCCGGACCTCGGCGGGACCGACCCGCGTCGAGCCTTGATGACCTATTGGGCGCTCGGCAGCCGCGAGATGGTCGGTGTCGAATTCCTGGTTAACGTCGACAAGATTCCCGCCACGGGCGCGTACTTTCTGTTCGCGGCCGTCAAAGTGCGCGACTGTCACGGCGGGCCGGGACGCGCGATTGTGCTTTATTGAATCAGGCGGATAGCAAAGCGATGAACAAGAGCCAGGCCACTGACACGCCTTATGCCCCTGACGCAGACTCGCAACTCTCCGCCTCCACGCTGCGGGCAGTGGCGTGGCGCATCGTCCCGTTTATCTGCCTGCTTTACTTGTTGAATATCCTGGATCGCGCGAATGTCGGCTTCGCGCGATTGGAGATGCAGGACGACCTGGGGTTGAGCGAGGCCACCTTCAACCTCGGCTACGGAATGTTCTATGTCGGCTACATCCTGTTCGAGGTGCCCAGCAATCTTTTGATGCGCAGGTTCGGCGCCAGGCGCTGGATCGCGCGAATCATGATCACCTGGGGGCTGGTGTCGGCGGCAACTTTGCTGGCCCGCGATCTGTGGACGTTTTATGCCTTGCGCATTCTGCTCGGGATCGCCGAGGCCGGGTTCTTCCCCGGCATCATCTTGTACCTCAGCGATTGGTTTCCCGATCGGCAGCGGGCGAAAATGACGGCGTTCTTCATGCTTGCCATCGGACTGTCCAGCGTCGTGGGGAATCCGATTTCGGGCTGGATTATGGATCATCTCGACGGCGTCAACGGCTGGCACGGCTGGCAATGGCTGTTTCTGCTGGAAGGCGTGCCCACGTCGCTCGTGGGCATCGCGGTGTTGTTCTACCTGCAGGATTCGCCTCGCGACGCGCATTGGCTGACCGACAAGCAACGTCAGTGGCTGCTCGACCATCTTGCCGACGAAGACAAACAGCGGCGTGAACTACACGGTCCGGATCGCTGGCAGGCGATGCTGCAACCGCGAGTCTGGCTGCTGATTGCCATCTACTTCACGGTGGCGGTTGGCTCGAACGCCGGCGGCGCCTACTTCCCCACGCTCATCAAGGGGCACTACCAAACGCTGACTCACTTTCAAATCGGGCTGCTCACCGCGCTGCCGCATCTCTGCGCCATTGTGGCGATGTCATGGGTGGGCATCAGTTCCGATCGGTCCGGCGAACGCCGCTGGCATCTGGCGGGCTCGGCCATGGCGGCGGCTGGCGGATGGAGCCTCGTCGCCTGGGGACCTGCACCCGCAGTCGCCTTGGCGGGGCTTTGTTTGGCGCAGGCCGGCATGATGAGCATGCTGCCGGTGTTCTGGACGCTCCCGAGCGTCTTTTTGTCCGGCGTTGCGGCGGCGGGCGGAATCGCATTGATCAACTCCGTCGCAAATATCGGTGGCTTTTTCGGCGCCACCATCCTCGGGCAATTCGGATTGTGGTCCATCGCGACAATCCTGCTGTGCGGCGGTTTGCTGAGCGCGGCAGCTTTGAGACAATGGCGCCCCACTCACCAATCCTCCGCCAACGCTTGATTCGCGCAACTGGGCAGAGCAGGCCAGTATTCTATAAGTTTGATGTCGTTCTAATTCCGTGTCCGACAGGCTGTGAATCCGCTCCGGAGGTTCGCGATGGATAGCGAGTTGTTTTCCCTAAACGATCGAGTCGCCGTCGTGTCCGGCGCCGCACAAGGGCTGGGACATGCGACCGCGCTCGCAGTGGCGCAGCACGGAGCGAACGTCGTCTTGGTGGACCGAAACCTCGCGGGGGCAGAGGCCACCGCCGCACAGATCGAGTCGCTCGGTCGCCAAACACTCGTCGCGGCGACCGATGTGTCGGATCCCGACGCGATTGCCGAACTGTTCCGCGAGGTCGATGCCCGGTTTGGCCGAGTCGATTTTTTGGGCAATATCGCCGGGGACGGGCATTTGTCGAAGCCCGAAGAGCTCTCGATCGCGAATCTGCACCTCGTCCTGCAGAATCTGGTCGTCGGGCGGTTCGCAATGTGCCAGGAGGCGGGCCGCCGCATGCTCGCCGCCAGCCGGGGCTCGATCATGAATATCGGCTCGCTTGCCAGTTCGACGGCACTCGGTCGTGGCCACATCGCTTACAGCATGGCGATGGGCGCGGTTGTGCAGATGACTCGCGAGCTCAGCACCGAGTGGAGCCATCGAGGCGTCCGCGTGAACTGCGTCACGCCGGCTCAAGTCGTCAATCCGAGCCTCACGGCGCGGATGGCCGACGACCCAACGCTGGAAGGCAGATTCTTGCGAGGCATCCCCGCGGGGCGAATGGGGCAGCCGCGCGATATCATGGGCCTCGCCGTGCTGCTGGCGTCCGACGCCTCGGAGTGGATTACCGGGGCCATCATTCCCATGGACGGCGGCAACATGGCCATGAACGCGGGCGGCACGCCCGGGCACGAACAACGCTCCGTCCAATCGTTTCGCGCAGAGAACAAGTAACCATCCATGAGCCATCCCGACTCCCCTGCCGACGAGCAAATCTTCGCCCTCTACCGGACGATGCAGACGATCCGTCAAACCGAAGAGGAGCTCGCGCGATGTCATCAGCGCGGCCTCATCTACGGCGCCTGCCACACGTACGTCGGCCAAGAGGCGATTGCAACCGGCGTCTGCGCACATCTGACGGACCAAGATCCGATCTTCTCCACGCATCGCGGCCATGGCCATGCACTGGCCAAAGGCATGCCTCCCCGGGAGTTGATCGCGGAACTATTTGGCCGAGAAACGGGCTGCTCGCGCGGGCGCGGCGGCAGCATGCACCTGTTCGCTCCCGAGATCGGCATGATGGGGACCAGCGGCATTGTCGGCCCCTGCATGCTGCAAGCTTGCGGCGGCGGCTACAGCTCGAAGTTGTTGAAGAACGGCACGGTGGCCGCTGCGTTTTTCGGCGACGGCGCCGTCAACAACGGCGCGTTCCACGAAGCGCTCAACATGGCCAGCGTCTGGAGCCTGCCGGTGTTGTTCATTTGCGAGAACAACCAGTATGCCACCGAGGTGCCTTTCTCGTATTCAAGCGGCAACCCGAGTGTCGGCTCGCGCGGAGCAGCCTATGGCATCCCCGGCGTGACGGTCGACGGCAACGACGTTCTGGAGATTTTTCGCATCGCCGAGGAAGCCGTCGCCCGCGCTCGGCGCGGCGAAGGCCCGACATTGATCGAATGCACCACCTACCGAACCCGCGCACACGCCGAAGGGATGGCCGACTTCACTTATCGCACAAAAGCCGAAGTCGAAGTTTGGAAAGAGCGGTGTCCGATCGCTAGGCTGAAATCGTCAGCCCTGCTGCGGCCTTCCATGGCGTTGGAGGCGGAGCATCGCTTCGCCACCATTGAGCAAGAGGTGGCCGAAGCGGTGCGCGAAGCGCGCGAGTTCGCCGAATCGAGCGCGCCGCCTCTGGCGGAATCGGCGACCACCCATGTTTACGCAGAGCCGAATTCTACGCCGGCAGTTACACCATCTCCCCAGCCGCCCGCCACTGCCGACGCGGATCGCACCTTGTCCTTCGCCACTGCGACTCTGGAGGCACTCGACCAGGCGATGGCCGACGACCCCACGATCTTCGTGATGGGGGAGGGGATCGGCAAACGGGGAGGCAACTTCACCACCACGTTGGGGCTGTACGATAAATACGGCCCCGAGCGCCTTTGCGACACGCCGATTTGCGAACGTGGCTTTGTTGGCTTGGCGTGCGGCGCGGGCATGACCGGCGCCAGAGCGGTCGTGGACTTCATGTTCATCGACTTCATCAATGACGCCTTCGGCGAGCTCGTCAATCAGATCGCCAAGATGCAGTACATGAGCAGCGGGCGGCTGAAGATGCCGGTCCTGCTGCGAGGCTGCGGCGGCGTCGGCCACTCCGCCGCGACACACCACTCGGGGATGTATCACTCGATCTACTCCCACATCCCGGGCTTGCGGGTCGTCCTGCCATCCAACCCCTATGACGCGAAGGGGTTAATGGCCCACGCGTTGCGCAGCGACGATCCGGTGCTCTTCCTCGAACATCGTGAATTGATGCAGTCCAAGGGCTGGGTTCCTCAAGAGCACTATGAGATCCCGTTCGGCCAGGCGCGCATCGCGCGCCCCGGCGCCGACGTCACGGTCGTCGCCTTGTCGCTCATGGTGCAGCACACGCTGCAAGCGGCCGAGCAGTTGTTTGCCGAGGGCGTCTCGGTAGAAGTGATCGACCCGCGCACGACATCTCCGCTGGACATCGATGCAATTCTGCAATCCGTCGCCAAGACGGGACGGCTGCTCGTGGTGGACGAGGCGTTCGGGCCCTGCGGATTGGCGTCCGAGGTTGCCGCCCGAGTGGCAGATGCCGGCTTTAACGATCTGGACGCCCCAATCAAACGTCTGCATGGAGCGTTCGCCCCCACTCCCTATGCCCCGACACTCGAGCGAGCGGTCGTTCCCGATGTTGAGCGGATCGCCCAAGCGATCCGCAGCCTGATGAACGAGTAATTCGATGCCGCATCCAATCACGATTCCTCGCCTTGGCTGGTCGATGGAGGAGGGCGTTTTCGGTCAGTGGCTGAAAGCTCCCGGAGAACTTGTCCGCGCCGGCGACGTCATCTTTCTGCTCGAAGGTGAAAAGGCCGCTCAGGAAATCGAGGCGATCGACTCAGGTTACTTGTGCCTACCGCCCGATGCACCTCCACCCGGGACGACGGTCCGTGTCGGCGAGACGATCGGCTTTCTTTTGGAAGAAGGAGAGCCTGCGCCAGCGTCGGTGGGAAACCACAATCCCCAAACGACTCTCCAACCTCCCGAGCCGGCAGCCGCAGCCTCGCCCGTGGCCACTCCACAGGAGCGCGCACCCGCCGACACAGGCTCCCGCGGAATGGTGGCGACGCCTCGCGCGAAACGCCGCGCGAAAGAGCTCGGCGTTGACTGGACTCAGCTTACCGGCACCGGCCGCGATGGCCGCATTCGGGAGCAAGACGTGCTGGCCGGAATGAATGCTCGGAAGGACCAACGCATCGTCGGCGATCGGGAGACGCCCCCAATTGAACCCGGCCGCTTCGTCCCGGCATCCAGAATCAGATTAGCGCTCGCCCAGCGGATGATGGCGGGATCTCACCAAGCCGCCCCGGTCACGCTCACCACCAAAGTCAACGCCGACGCCTTGGTCGCCTATCGCGAACAACTGAAGGCAGAAGCGACAAGCGTCATCCCCACTTACAACGACATTCTGATTCATTGGGCCGCGCAAACGTTGCGAGAACTTCCCGAACTCAATGCCTGTTGGCATCACGAAGGAGTTCACGTTTACGACGCGATACACATTGCCACGGCCGTCGACACACCGGACGGGTTGCTTGCGCCGGTTCTCCGACACGCCGACCAGCTCAGCATTTGCGAGATCGCCGAGCAGACTCGACAACTGATCGCTCAGGCGCGTTCCGGCCGCTTGGATCTCGGTCAACCGGGCGGCACGTTTACCGTCTCGAACCTGGGGATGTTCGGCATCGACGCGTTCACGCCGATTCTGAATCCGCCTCAAGCCGCGATTCTCGGCGTCGGCCGCATCGTCACGGAACCGGTCGTGCGGGACGGCCAGCTCGTCGTCGGGAAAACCATCTGCCTAAGTTTGACGTTCGATCACCGAGCGGTGGACGGCGCCCCGGCCGCCCGCTGGCTGCAGCGCTTGTCCGCACGAATCTCGCAATTAACTTAGGGATCGTGGTGCAGGCTGCCAGCCTTCGTGGTGCAGGCTGCCAGCCTGCAACCTGCGGTTTAAACACTCAACACAGGCTGGCAGCCTGTGCCACGGAGATCACTTCATGAAATGCGAAGCCGCCCGACGACACGGTCTACTGGGAGCGATCTTCCTGGCAGCGACCGTCGCATCGCTGGCCCACGGACAAAACACCGATACGGTGGGCAAGCCGATCAAAGTCTTCATCCTCTCCGGCCAGTCCAACATGGTGGGGGCAGGAAAGGTCGACGGCGGCAGCAGCCGTTGGGGCTCCCAGTTTCTCGAGCCGATTGTGTCGGTGTATGAGGGCGAGTACGACTCCACGGTGGACTACGATGCGGCGACCCCCGTGAAAACGTTGAAGCTCGAAAAGTTTGGCGGAACGCAGCCTACGCCATACCCTGGCGGAGGCGTGCAAGTGACCCGCGGGTTTGTGCAAGTCAACGAGACAGGCATCTACGAGTTTCGACCCGGCTACGGCGGCTCCACGCATAACGTGATGGAGGTCGATGGCCAGGAGGTCTACCGCAAGGAGGTTGGCAAGGAAGCCGTGCATGCGGAAATCAAGCTTGAAGCGGGCCGGAAGGCGCCGTTCAAAATCACCTACTTCACCAAGGATGCGAACGGACTGGGTTGGATCGTGCGGCTGGATGTGCCCGGCACGCTGTCGACACTGGTCAAGCACAAGGGCATGTACCCGTTTTTAGTGAACGACCAGGGGCAGTGGTCGGCGCGCGACGACGTTTGGTACCGAGGCGTCGTGGCGGCCACCGGAAGCCGTTGGCTAGGGGTCAGTGGAGGCCGCATCGGACCGGAGCTGGGGTTTGGACACGTCGTCGGCAATCACTTTGACGAACCCGTGCTCATTCTCAAGACCTCGCAGGGGAATCGATCGCTCGCCTGGGACTTTCTGCCGCCGGGCAGCGAACGCTTCGAGCACGGAGGCAAAGTTTATGCTGCTTACAAAGAGTCCCCACTCTCTTGGGAGAAGGGCGCCACGCCCGAGCCGATCAACTGGTACGCCGGCAAGCAATACGACGATTGCTTTGGCGCCGCGCACGATGTCCTGAACAACTTCGACAAAGAGTTTCCTCACTGGCAGGGGCGCGGCTACAAGATTGAGGGGTTCGTCTGGTGGCAGGGCGACAAAGACCGCTACGACGAAGGCCACGCGATCCACTACGAGCAGCACTTGGTGCGGCTGATTCAGACCCTGCGTCGCGAATTCAAGGCGCCGGACGCCAAGTTCGTAGTCGCAACGCTTGGACAAGCCGCCAAGGACGGCGCCACGGGCAACGACAAATTGATCCTGGAGGCGCAGCTCGCCGTCGATGGAAATTCGGGCCGGCATAGCGAGTTCAAGGGAAACGTGGCAACCGTTTACACGCATCCGCTCAGCCAGGGCGGCGCCTCCAACAGCCACTACAACGGCAACGCCCAAACGTATATGGACGTGGGGACCGCGATGGGCGAGGCGATGGTGAAACTGCTCAAGCCCTAGCAGCCTGTTGAAAACAAACGACTGAAATGTGCTCGCCCATTGCAAGCTATCGTTGCCCTCGGCCCTTGCGGGCTTCTTGCATCAGTTCCATTTGGATTTCCTGAATCTCCAGCAAGCGTTGCCATTGGTGGCTTAGCAGCAGATCGAGCTTGGCATGTAAGTGCCGTATCTCCAATTCTGCCTTCAAGTTGACACGGAAGTCGTGTTCGGCACGCACTCGGTCCTTGGCCTCCTGGCGGTTCTGGCTCATCATGATCACCGGCGCCTGAATAGCGGCGAGGCAGGACAGGATTAGGTTCAGCAGGATGAAGGGAAACGGATCGAACGGCCGATAGAGCGCGACCAGCGAGTTGCCGCCAATCCAGAGCGTCATCAACGCAGCGAAGCAAATCAGAAACGTCCAACTTCCGCCGAATGCTGCCAGGTCATCGGCTAGTCGCGCCCCGAACGTCAGGCCCTGTTCAAACCGTTCATTGACGTTTTCCGCCAAAAGCTCTTGTTCGTGCAGGCTCGTGACGACTTGGTTCTCCAAAGCGGACAGCTCACCACGCTCGCTCGCCAAGACGTGCTCGACATAAAGGGTGCGGTAGTGGTTCAAGTCCGAAAAGCAGATGAACCCTTCGGCTGACCACTCGGGACAGTCCTGCTGAATGCGATCCACGACGGGCGACCGCACCAAGGCGGCCGGCATGACATCGACCGCCGCAAAATCCCGATGGCAAATCTGGCAGGTTTGCTTTCGCGTGCTGTGCTTGGTCATGGCCTTCAGGATGAATTGGGATTGCTGCGAGGAGCCGTGGAGCGTGAGTTCCTCGTCCGCAATAGTGACGGGAGGTACTTTCCGAGAAAGATCGGTTTGCAGCCTCGGAAGCGTTCGTGGGTGAGGTTTTTCAACCGCGTTCCGAAAATCTATTTTCCTCTTCTCACCAAGCACCGCAAGCTCCGGACATTCCGCCGACCCCGCCAAGAAGCCTCTTGCGAGCGTAGTCGGCGAGAAAGATCAGCGGAATCCCCAGCCATGCCAAGGCATAAACTTGCCAAGCGACCGGCCCGGTCTTGAGGAAGCTCTGCACGGGTGGAAAGTAGAGGATGGACCACGAGAAAATCACCTCGAATGCGACCCCCACCAGCAAGATGCGATTGGCGAGCAGACCTCGAGCAAGGCCGCTCCTGGTCAGAGAGCGCCGGCTGACGACATTCCCAATCTGCATCAAGACAATCGTCGCCAGAGTCATGCCAGTGGCCGCGCGGTAGAGCGGGTCGCGTTCCGTCAATTCCTGTCCCCATTGCCAGCCGCCCTGAGTAAGCACGAAAAAGAACATGAAAAGCGACCACGCCGCCTGAATGACACCAAGAAATAGGTAAGCCGTGGCCATCAATCGAAAGTTAAGCAGGCGTTGGTTCTGTTGGCCGCGGGACCGCCGCATCGTGTCCGGCTCGGGCGGCTCCTGGCCCAGCCCAATGGCAGGCAACAAGTCCGTCCCGAGGTCAATCGAGAGAATCTGGATCACCGTCAGCGCCAACGGGACGGGCAACACGATGAAAACGAGAAACGGGACAATTTCGGGAATGTTGCTCGACAACACATACGTCGTGAACTTTTGCATGTTCGCAAGAACGGCTCTTCCCTCCTCGATTCCCGCGGTGATTGAGGCGAAGTTGTCGTCCAGCAGCACGATGTCCGCAGCTTCTCGGGCGACGTCCGTGCCACTGGCGCCCATCGCAATCCCGACGTCGGCCGCCTTGAGCGCCGGTGCATCGTTGACACCGTCGCCCGTCATGCCAACCACGCGCCCGAGGCGTTTGAGCGCAGTCACGATTTTCATCTTCTGCTCGGGAGTCGTCCGGGCAAATACAGTGGCGCCATCGCGAAGTCGTTGTGCCAATTGCTCCTCGCGCAGCGTCTCCAACTCGGCCCCCAGCAGGATGCGTTGCTCAACGGGCTCATCGACGGGAAGAATTCGGCACATTTGAGCGATCGCACGGGCGGTGTCGGGGTGGTCCCCCGTGACCATCAAAACTTGAATTCCGGCATCGTGACAGCGCGTCACTGCGTCGGGCACCTCCGCACGAATTGGATCGTCGAACGCCAGAAAGCCACGCAGCACGAGACCTCTCTCTAACGACTCTTCTCGAGCGTCGGGATTGGGCCGTTTGGCGAGCTCTCGCGACGCCACGGCGATCATCCGATGTCCCCGAGCCGCGTTTCGGCGCACGATTTCGTCGCACATGGCCAGCGATTCGTCATTGGCAATCTCCGGCTCACGGCTGCTCGCAGCGAGATGGCCAATCAATGGCCGCAAGGATTCCCAGGCGCCTTTGACAGCAAACAGCACCTCTTCGCCACAGACAAACACGCCCGCTTCCCGCCGCTTGGCCAAGTCAAACGGAAAATGCCGCCGTGTTGCGGTCAGAATCGGCTCCGGCGAGCCGAACAACTGCGCGTAGCGGTCCGCGATGGCGACATCCAGCGGATCACCCGCACGCGCCCCCCGGTCCTCTTCCGTGTCACTGCCCTTGGCTCCCAGTCGCACTTCCGATGCGATCAGCGCCGCCTTAAACAGTGATCGCGCCGCCTCCCCATCCGCGATCTCCTCGCCAAACAAAGGCTCGATGACCGCGGTGATCGCCAGCTCGTTGTGAGTGAGTGTTCCGGTCTTGTCGGTGCAAATAACATGGACGGCGCCAAGCGACTCGACAGCCTCCAACTCCTTGACCAGCACCTGCTTCTTGGCCATCCGCACGCTCGCCATGGACAAGGCGAGCGTGAAGGTCGGCAAGAGCCCCTCGGGAACATTGGCCACAATGATCCCCAGCATGAAGACGACGTTGACCCACAGCGACCGGCCAATCGTCACTCCATAGGCAAAAAACAACACCCCCATGGAGACTGCGATCACCGTCAGCACGCGGACCATTCGATCCGTCTCTCGTTGCAGCGGCGACAACGGCCGCCGCACGTCGCGAGACAAGGCCGCGATCTTGCCGAACTCCGTGCGGTGCCCTGTGGCAAAGACGACCCCCGTGCCCGTGCCGCGAAGAACACTGCTGCCAGCGAAAATGATGTTGGGGCTGTCGATCAGACGGCCCTTGGCGGGGCCAATTCGGAGCGGCTGAGAGCGCGACTCGCCGGTCAATGGGGCGTTGTTCACCAGGGCCCCTTCCGATTCCACCAAGCGGGCGTCCGCGGCGATTCGGTCACCTTCGCCGACAATCAGGACATCTCCCGGCACGAGCTCTTCCGCCGGCACATGCTGTTCCTCGCCACCGCGACGCACGCGCACTTGCTGAGGCAGGAACTTTCGCAGTTCCTCCATCGCCCGCTCCGCACGCATCTCTTGTCCGAATGCGAACAGCGCGTCCAGCACGGACACGCCCAGCAGAGCCCAGCCCAGCACGCCCATGCCCTCGCCGGGCTGGATCGTGTCAGCGATGAAGCAGACCGCCGCGGCAACGTCGAGCAGGAGGCTGAAGAAGTTGAGAAACTGTTTGGCCAGCGACTTGAGCCAATTCCAACGCGATGGCGGCTGCAAGCGGTTGGCGCCGACCTCTCGACGCCGAGCGGCCACTTCGGGCTCCGTCAGTCCCTGAGGCCGACTCCGCAACAGGCCGAAGACGTCCGCATCGGCGACTTCGTGAATCTGCCCCCCCGGGTACATCACTCGATGCCCCGATAGACGGCGACGTCACAGGTGGCGTCTCGCAACACCTGTTCAATCGGACTTCCGGAGAGCAGCAGTTCCGACAAATTCCGTTCCGACGCCCCCATGTAGATCAAACGGGACTTGGTCTTGTTGGCGGCCAAGACAATCTCGTTGGGCACGTTGTCCGAGACAACGGACTGCGCGTCGACGATTTTTGCGCCGAGCCCAAGCTGCTCGCCGACCTCACGTTCGACACGCTCACAGTACAACCGTCCTGATGCGCGCAGGCGCTCCGTCGCCTCATGGGAAAGTCGCCAGGCCTTCCAGCGGCTGACTCGGACCACCAACAAGATATGCAGGTGCGAGAGCTGGGGCACAAACAGCCGCAGGAAGGGCAAGCCCGCGCGAAAACCGCGAGGGTGTCCCGCCACGGGCAACAACAGCCGCCTCGGCAAGCCAAGCAGGCCTGTCTGGACCACGCGCAACGCCAATACGTTGCAGTGCCCGGAGCGAAGCAGTTGCTCCGAGATCGTTCCGCTGAGAATCGCTCGCTGGCGCTGCCGCGCGCGGGTGCCACACAACAGAAAGTGTTCCGGCCCCCCTGGCACCCGCGCGAGAACAGCTGGCAAGACTTGCCGGTCCGTGTCCAAGATGTGCGGAACAACCTCGACACCGGCTCGCGCGCACTCGCCTCGGAGTCGCCGCAGCTTCTCCTCCAGCTCCGCTCGCTGAGTCAGGCCGTCCCGGACATGCACCAAATTCAACTGCCGATCGACTTGCGCCGCCGCGAGCTGAACTGCGTAGTGGCTGACCCAATCGCCGTTGATCGACCCGTCATAGGCGAAATAGAACATCGGTGAGCCTTTAGAACGCGTGAACCGACGTCCCGAATGGCGGATTCGGAGCCTCACCAACGAGCAGCTGGGGGCAACGAAGCGATGGGAGTGAGATCAGGCATTCACCTTGCGCCTCGCGTTCGACCTGTGCCAAGCGTGTCTCCCTCCCCTACGAACGATTCAATTGCAATCGCGTGCTCGTTGTCGGAGCAGTTCGGCACGACCACGCAGTTTCAATTCATGCGGCAACCTTTCTGCCGTCGGATTTGTGGCGTCTGCCATCCCATTGTCAGCCGTTTTTGGTGGTGTTGCTCAGCGCAGCCGAGTATGCGGCACCAGGAAAAGGGTGTGGATCAGGTCATTGCCCAATTTCCGGTGGTGGAATCCACTAGCCCGCCGACAGCACCCGTGGAGTTCGGCTACCATTGCACAAAGCACGCCAAGCAGATTGGCAGACTCCCCGCCTTCCTGTTGACTGGACATGCCACTTGCCGCAGCGCTGCGGCACTCCGTCCGCGCTTGCTCAGAACAGCCACAGACCATGCTAAAAGACTCGATTGCCAGCCGTCGCCAACTCCTGATCGCGCTGATCGCCAGCTTGGCAATCGTCGTTCATCTGGCGCTGCGCCAGACGAGCAACTTGCCTCCATACGTCGTTGATCTGCCGTTGACTTTGGCCCTCCTGCTGGGCGGAATTCCCCTGGTCTGGGAGCTCTTGGTCAAGGTGCTGCGGCGTGAATTCGGTTCGGATCTGTTGGCCGGCATTTCAATCGTGACCGCCGTCATTCTGGGCGAATACTTGGCCGGCACGCTCGTCGTCCTGATGCTCTCCGGCGGTGAGGCGTTGGAGGCCTACGCAGTCCGCAGCGCATCGTCCGTGCTGCAAGCGCTGGCCAAGCGAATGCCGTCGACGGCTCACCGCAAGATCGACTCAAAGATCGAGGATATCTCGCTCGATCAGATTCACGTCGGCGACACGGTGCTAGTGTTTCCCCACGAGATCTGCCCGATCGACGGCACCGTGCTCGAGGGGCACGGCGTCATGGACGAGTCGTATCTGACAGGCGAGCCTTACATGATGTCCAAAACGCCGGGAGCGACGGTGCTGTCGGGAGCCATCAACGGAGAGTCGGCACTGACGATCCGAGCCGACAAGGTCGCCGCGGACTCGCGCTATGCTCAAGTGATGCGAGTGATGGAGGCCTCGCAGCAACAACGGCCGCGAATCCGCCGGCTCGGCGATCAGCTGGGCGCGATCTACACGCCGATCGCCGTCGCGTTGGCCATCCTGGCCTGGATCCTCAGCGGCGATCCCGTGCGGTTTCTCGCCGTGCTGGTCGTCGCCACGCCGTGTCCCCTGCTGATCGCCATACCGGTCGCCATCATTGGCTCGATCTCCTTGGCGGCCCGCCGGGCGATCGTGATTCGCGATCCCACGGTGCTGGAAAAGATCGACGGCTGCCGCACGATGATCTTCGACAAGACCGGGACGCTCACCTACGGCGAGCCGAAACTGATCGAGCAACAAGTCGCCGAGGGCTTCGATCCGGCCGAGGTGCTGTCACTTGTGGCCAGCATCGAGCGCTACTCGAAACATCCACTCGCCGAGGCGGTGGTGGCCGCCGGACGTCAGCAAGGCGTCGCGACTCATGAGGCGAGTGAAGTCAGCGAACAACCGGGGCAAGGCTTGCGGGGACGCGCCGCAGGCAAGACAGTGCGCGTCACCAGTCGCAAGGCGCTCGCTGCCGAGCAACCCGACGCGATCCCGTTGTTGCCGCCCCGCGCCGGCGGGCTGGAGTGCGTTGTGCTGATCGACGAACGGTATGCCGGCACATACCGATTTCGCGACGCACCGCGACGGGAAGGCGCAACGTTCGTTCGCCATCTTCGTCCGCAGCATGGCGTCAATCGCGTCATGCTGCTCTCGGGCGACCGTGCCTCCGAGGTGCAATATCTGGCGGACCAGGTGGGAATTCGCGAGATCCTTGCCGAGAAGTCCCCGGAGGAGAAGCTCGCAATCGTGCAGGCCGAGACCGCCGCCGCCGAAACCCTGTTCGTCGGCGACGGCATCAACGACGCTCCGGCCCTGATGGCGGCGACCGTCGGCATCGCCTTCGGGCAGAACAGCGATGTGACCACCGAGGCGGCTGGCGCCGTCGTGATGGACTCCTCGCTGGAGAAGGTTGACGAGCTGATGCATATCAGTCGCCGCATGCGGCAAATCGCCTTGCAGAGCGCCGTTGGCGGCATGGCGGTCAGCGTTGTCGCCATGTTCATCGCCGCAGCGGGCTATTTGCCGCCTGTCGCCGGCGCTGTCACGCAAGAGGTGATCGACGTGTTCGCGGTCGTCAACGCCTTGCGAGCCGCGCTGCCGCCGCGTTCCTTGCGAGATTTCTGATAGATTTCAAGGTTCAACGACCGAACTCGACTTGGATGGCCCTAAAGTGATGCACATTCGACGACACCACGTCCTCCTTTCCGTTTGCCTCCTGCTGGCCCCGGCAGTCGCCAGCGCCGAACAGAAGCTGGAGCTTGCGGCGCCGTTCACGCACTACATGATCCTGCAGCGAGAGACGCCGGCGCCGGTTTGGGGCTTCGACGTCCCCGGATCCAAGGTCACCGTCGAATTCGCCGGCCAAACCAAGTCCGCGGTCGCCGACCAGCATGGCGATTGGCTGGTCAAGCTCGATCCGCTCGCGGCGTCGCGCGAAGAACGCTCGTTAAAAGTGTCCAACGACCGGCAGGAATTGATTCGGCTCGATCACGTGCTGGTGGGGGAGGTCTGGTTCTCGTCAGGCCAGTCCAACATGGTTTGGATGGCCAGCAGCAGCATGTGCAACGAAATCGCTCGAGAACTCGCGAGCTCACCGGCTGATGTGCCGATCCGTGAGATCAACATCAACACGGTGTCCGCGCTTTATCCTCAAAGGACGGCCACTTCCGATGGTGGCTGGAAGACCTGCAAAAGCGCAGGCTCGTTCTCTGCCCTATCCTTGTCATTCGCTCGAGAGCTTTACCGAGAATTGGATGTGCCCATCGGCATCTTGCTGAGCGCTCATAGCAACACGCGGATCGAAGCGTTTACACAGCGCGAAGCCATTGAGAGCCACCCCGAACTCGGCGCCGACGCTGCGCTGATTCACGCGGCCGACCCGACAACCGAGCCGGGTCGCCAGGCATATGACAAGTACTACGAAGACTTGCGGTCTTGGCAAACCGTTGCCGGCGTCGAGACGGAGGCGGGCGGGCGAGTTCCCGCGCGGCCCAGCCTGCCCGGCATCGCCGGCATGTGGCGAGGCCCCTCGCAGTTCTTCAACGGCAAAATCTACCCCGTGATTCCCTATGCGATTCGCGGAGCGATCTGGTGCCAAGGCACGAGCAACTCCGGCGACGGACGGATCTATGCGGCCAGAATGGAGGCGCTTGTCAACGGCTGGAGAAGTGCGTGGGGAATGCCCGAGATGCCGTTCTACTTCACGCAAATGCAGTGCTACGGCTCTCCCGACCCGAACTCGGTCGGATTCGCGGACATTCGTCAATCCCAGCACCTATTCTTCATGAAGAATCGAAAGCACGTCGGCATGGTGGTGCAGTCCGACCTCAACTCGGCTCGCCCGCAAGGGATTCATTACTTCAACAAACTCCATCCGGGCATGCGACTGGCTCGTTGGGCGCTGGCCAAGCAGTACGGAAAGGACATCGCCTTCACCGGCCCGATTTACTCGGGGTACGTTGTCAAGGGCGACCAAGTGATTGTGTCCTTTGAACAGGAAAGCCTGTTTGGCGGCCTAATGATCGGCAACAAAGGCATGGCGAAAGATTATCGGGAAGCCGGCAAATACGTTGAGCCGGCGCGGCCAACACCGGACGACCAACTCAACCACTTTCGGCTGTGCGGCGCCGACCAAGTGTGGTGGCCGGCAAAGGCAGCTATTGTCGGCGACACGGTGGTCGTCACTTCGGACCGCGTTCCGCAGCCGATCGGCGTCCAGTACGCGTACAGCGCGG
Organism: Planctomycetales bacterium; assembly: GCA_020426845.1. GTDB lineage: Bacteria > Planctomycetota > Planctomycetia > Pirellulales > Pirellulaceae > JAGQPF01. Next base: position 41,045 of record JAGQPF010000671.1, on the reverse strand, counting down.
TCCCGGAGAACTCGAACCTTTACAACCAGGCGGGCCTGCCCGCCACTCCGTTTGCGGCAATCAACGGCAAGCTGATCTTTGAAGAAGATGATGCGGAGAAGGCCGCGGCGCTCAAGGCGAAGTACGCGCAGTATACGGATCCGGACTACCCCATCCTTCAAGTCGTTGAGTACTTTCGCGACGGGGCGATCCTTCAACGCAACCGCCCGATTCCGGTTTGGGGCCACGCGAACCAAGGCGTCAAGGTCACGATCACTCTGGGCGAGGTCACCAAGACCGCCGTGGCCAACGAGCGGCAGCAATGGTCGGTCGAGTTTCCCGCCTTGGAAGCATCAGCCACGCCCATCACGTTGTCGGTGAAATCGAGTCACGGATTTGAGCGAATGGTCAAAGACATTCTCGTCGGCGACGTCTGGTATTTGATGGGATCGACCCTGTTGACCAGCGAAATGGCTTACAGCTCGCGTGACAAGGACGCGCGACCGCCGGAAGCCTTGCCGCTGGTTCGTGAGTTTCGGCGCAAGACGGCGGCCAGCACCTCGCCGACGCCGAGAAAGCGGAGATTCGAGACCGGCGGAGGAAGGTACCGCTCGTCATGGATGGCCGCCGACACCTGGGAAGGCGATCGTGGCGTGACGATGTTCGCGTACCACTTTGCCAAGACGTTGAATCGCAGCGGCGTGCCCCAAGGGTTCATTACGATGTCGTCCGGCCAGGGCGGACGAACAGGGCAGATGGCGTCGCCCCTATCCTGGACATCCTTTCAGGGTGTCAAAGTCGTGACACATCCGGCCTTTAAAGCCCGCTTGAACGAGCTGTTCATGCAGTACCCCGGCACCGATATAGCCAAGCGGGCTGTCGATGATCACATTGCCGAAGTCAAAGAGTTTGTCGGGACGATTATCACAGCGCATCGACAGGGCAGGGACTTGTCGACGGCCGCGCCGCTTGCCGCGCCGCCATTCCCGGAGGCCGGCAAGAGCGGCGAGGTCGGCTCCGACACGATCCCCACCTATGCCTACAACTGGTGCGTCAGCCCGATGACTCCGATGGCCGTCGCCGGCGTGGTCTGGATTCCGTCCGAGCACAACATCGGCTACGAACCAGCTGAGTATGCTGCCGAGCTCGAGATCCTCGCCCAAAGCTTGCCACACACCTTCGGTCAGAAGCGAGTGCCGTTTATCTACGCCCAACCAGCCGATTCATTGGTCGAAGGCATTTCCAGTCCGAAAATTCCGAATGCCACGCATGTGACATTCCAGCAGTGGCCCAAGAGCCTCAAGGAATTAGCGATCAAGACCGCCGCAGGCGTGGCGAAATAACCCAACGCAGGCTGCGCTTGCCATGCTCAACGATTCGCTCGGCCAGATTGCCGAACAGTGAATTCCAGTTCGCCATTGAAGGTTATCTCTCCGCAGTCGCACGCTCATTTCGGACGTCACTTCCGTTCGCAATTGTTGCTCGCGCGCCCACAGCTCAGCCTGTCATGTCCTCCAGCCCAGCTCCCGTTCGCCGCCGTCGCTTCCGCTTCGGTCTCCGCACGTTCTTGGCCATCGTCGCGTTGACGGCGGTCTCGCTTGGTTGGTTCATGCAGCGAGTCAATCAACAGAAGGCCGCAGTGGCGTGGGTGAGGGAAAATGAGGGTTTGGTCACATACGCCTTTAAAACCGGCGCCGATAATTCCTCTGACTATGCCGAACCCAAGCCCCCTGGGCCAGCTTGGCTTCGCTCGTTGGTCGGCATCGACGGTGTTGCCAAAGTGGAAGGCGTCGATTTGGTAAAACGTTCCGTGTCGGACCTTTCTCCGCTGGCAAGACTCACGTCGCTCACCTCGCTGGTATTGTTCGACACGAAGGTCTCGGACCTTTCTCCGCTGGCGAACCTCAAGTCGCTTACTTCGCTGACTTTGTCCCGCACGGACGTCTCCGACCTGACTGCGCTGGCGAACCTCAAGCCGCTTGAATGGCTGGATTTGGTCGGCACGGAGGCATCGGACCTTTCTCCGCTGGCGAATCTCATTTCGCTCAGATCGCTGGGTTTGGCCGACACGAAGGTCTCGGACCTTTCTCCGCTGGCGAACCTCAAGTCGCTTGAGTGGCTGACTTTGTCCGGCACGGACGTCTCCGACCTGACTGCGCTGGCGAATCTCAATTTGCTCAGAATGCTGAATTTGGCCGACACGGACGTCTCGGACCTCTCTCCGCTGGCGAACCTCAAGTCGCTTGAGTGGCTGACTTTGTCCGGCACGGACGTCTCGGACCTTTCTCCGCTGGCGAACCTCAAGTCGCTTGAATGGCTGGATTTGGCCGACACGGAGGTAACGGACCTTTCTCCGCTGGTAAATCTCAAGTCGCTCAGTTTGCTGATTGTATCGAACAAGCAGATGCACGAATTGCATTCGTCGATTCAGAGGTTAGTGAACACCATTCCCAACTTAAGTGCGGAGGTTAGGTAGCCATCAGGGCATTTCCGCTACCTTGTCCTCCGGTGACAAAGGATTAGCCCTTTCCGGCGAAGCGGCGCGGGTGTTTCTGATCTTGCGCCGTCACGATTCGGTCGGACTCCAGAGTGGACGCAACGGGAGGCGCCTACCGTCCGATGAGTGCGCGAATTCCGCACGAAATCGCACTCTGCGATGGTGTTAGAAGGACGAGCGAATCGTGACAATCGATAGCTGACGCCTGACCGACATTATCCGCCGGCCCCTGCGACTTTTCTCGGAAAAGAATGTCACGCCGCGCTCGGGCGACTGGATTCATGAACGACGTTTTAACAGTTTTGGGCACTCCAGATCACGAGGAGACGGCGGTGCGGGCATTCCGAAGGTAGCGGCCGGCGCATCCCATCGAAACGAGAGGCAGACAGCATGCGAAAAGCAGTTGTTCGACCGACGGGCCACGAGCGGACCTTTGGTGAAGACGAGATCATCGTCAGCAAGACTGACGTCAAGGGTGTCATCACCTACGCGAATCAGACGTTTTCGCGCGTATCCGGCTACAGTGAACAGGAGCTGCTGGGGCAGCCTCACAACCTGATTCGCCACCCGGAAACGCCGATGTGCGTGTTCCAATTGGTCTGGGATACGATCTCGCAAGGCAACGAGATCTTCGGCTACGTAAGCAACCTCTGCAAGACGGGCGACCACTACTGGGTGTTTGCCCACGTCACACCCACTTTCGACGCTGCCGGCAACATCACGGGTTACCATTCCAGCCGTCGCAAGCCCAAACGCTCGTCACTCGACGTCATCCAACCGCTTTACAAGCAACTGCGGGAAATCGAGCAAGCTCAAGGCGACTCCAGGGAGGGAATGCACGCTGCCACGGCGGCGCTGCAGGATCAACTCACGCAGTTGAATTTGACGTACGACGAGTTCATTTTCTCGTTGGAATCCGACACGGCCAACGTCTAGCGGAACGCCTTGCGAGTTTCGTTTGTCCGCGCAACTACGAGTGAGCAGAACCGACAGATGTCTCAATCAACGCTAGCCCCTCCAAACGACGCTTCAACCGACCAGCCCCGCTCGCCGTCCGACACCGCATGGTTGCAGCGCATCGCCGACGTTTGTGAGGCGGCGGCCGCAGGGGACTTGGATGCGAGAATCCTCAACGTTGACGTGGGTGGCGACTTGGCGCGGGCGATTTACGGGATCAACCACCTGCTGGATTGCACCGATGCGTTTGTCCGGGAAGCGAAGGCCGTACTGGACCACGCGGCGAAAGGCAAGTTTTATCGACACGTGATTCTGCGAGGCATGCACGGCGCTTTTCGACAGGCGTCTCAGTTGATTAACTCTGCCGCTCACGAAATGCACGCTCAGTCCGACAAGCTCGAACAGGCGGCCAAAGACCGTCGCCAGATGGCAAATGAGTTTGATGTCGCCGTAAAGAGCGTGGCAAACGAGGTCGCCTCCACGACCAGTGAAATGCAAGCGAACTCGACGAAATTGTCGGAGATCGCCCGGCAGACCTCTGATCAGTCATCGGAAGCTCAGAAGATATCCGCCTATGCGGTGGAAAATGTGCACAACGTTGCCGAGTCCACCGAGCAGTTACAGGCTGCCGCTTCCAAGATCGACGAACAAGTCCGCGAGTCGGCGAAGATTGTGCAGAAAGCCGCCACCGAAGCCGTGCAGGCGCGTGGCATTGTCGCTGGCTTGGAGCAGTCGTCGGCAAACATTGACACCGTCGTGGAGAGCATTACGGATATTTCCAAGAACACCGAGCTGCTGGCCTTGAATGCGGCCATTGAAGCTGCCCGTGCAGGTGAGGCCGGGTTGGGTTTCGCTGTGGTAGCAGCGGAGGTGCGTAAGTTGGCCGAACAGACCCGTCGCGCCACTTACAATGCCAAGCAAGAGATCGGCCAGGTCCAAAAAGCAACGAAGGAAGCTGTGGGGTCGATCAATACCGTCAGCGCAACAGTCGCCTTGCTGAACGAAACCACCGATGCGATTTCGATGTTTGTGGGCAACCAGCGGGAGGCCACGGCCGTCATCAACACGAACGTCGCCGAAGTTGCCCAGCATATCGAAACGGTGACGACGAACATCGAACAGGCCTCAAACGCCGCCATCGAGACCTTGCGATTTTCGGAGACCTTGTTGGTTTCAGCCACTAGTCTCGGCCAGCAAGTCGAGACTCTCTCGGATGGCGTTGACGGGTTCCTAGCCGGCATCCAATCGGTCGATTTCGTGCATGCCAACGCGTGAACCGTCAGCGACCACGGTTTCCACCGGCGGTGAGTCACCGGCGTCGCTGCGGAGCACCTTCGCGGCTATCTGCCTCAGAATGACCTGAAGGAAATGAAATGCACGGAACCCTGGGCCGGCCCTGATCCGAATCGATTTTCCGTAGCCGTCCTCGGCGGCGTGAAGAGGGTGAAGATCACAAGTGGCCGCGAGACTGCGTCTGCCACGACGCTTTCCCCCGAAGTCACGAAGCGCGAGCAGCAATGGCCCAAGAGCCTCAAGGAGTTGGCCACCGAGGCGGCCCGGCTCGTGAAATAGCCCAACGTCGCCTGCCTTCGGCATACCGCAACGATCCGCTCCGCCATTCGCAGTCGAGAATGACTTCCGGTCCGCCATTGCCGTTGACACTCTGCAGTGGTACCTTCATCTCCCAAGTCATTGGGTTGTATTCACACCCCCTGACCAAGCGCCCATAGCTCAGCTGGATAGAGCAGCGGACTTCTAATCCGCAGGTCGCAGGTTCGAATCCTGCTGGGCGTACTGACCAAACAGCGATGTTTCCGCAGTCAAAACATCGTTTCGGTCAATTCGCGTGGCAGAGCTGAATTGCCTCAAAGCGTCCCAAAACGACAAACAGCGGAGCGCTGGTGGAGCGTTAGCTCACGGCGCGGAGTTTCGGGGCCACGGTGTCGGTCGCTCTTCCCATCTTCGCCGCCACATCCATCATCCCCGGCATGAGATGGCCGTAGGTGTCGAGGGTCTGCTGGATCGACTTGTGACGCATCACGGTTTGCACCGTCTTGATGTTCACGCCGGCCTGACCCAACCAAGCGCCGCAAGTGTGGCGGAGCGAGTGGACGTTCAGCTTCTGGCCTTCGTGATTTTCGTAGAGCAGAAGTCCGTGCCCTAACGCGTTGGAGATTTCGTGGACGTCGCTCTTGACGGCCCGCTGGAGGCTCGGCTTCCATTCGGCGACCACCTCCGGGAATGGCGTCAGTGACGAGGCGCGGAGCTGCTCAGCTCTCACGTCATCCTCGCTGACGATGCCCGTACGGCGCCTTTCGGCTTCATCTTCTTGGTTGGCGGCAAATCGCTCAGCGCGCATCAGCTCCAGGATCTCCTGGAGCACCGCGAGCTGCTCAACCGCATAACTGAGTCGCTCACGTCTTCATGGGTGAGGTTGACCACAGCCCAGTGCCACTTGTAATCCGCGCTGGATGGCCAACTGCCGAGCCAAACCCCTCTGCAGAATCGTTGACGATCGCGCAATCTGTGAGAGCATAGTGGTTATGATGGTTCGATCCCTCAGGCGAGTAGGTTCCATGCGTCTTATTGCTCTAGCTCGTTCTCTCTACCACAGGCAGATGTCACGAGGCCCCACCGCCCGGCGTGGCCGCAAAGTCGTGGCTCGATCGGCTCTTAGTGGAGACGTTTCTCGCTTAGCGATTCGTTGGGCACGGGAAAGCGACGACTGCTTTGCCGCGTTCAATTCTCTTCGAGATGCTACCGCTAGTCCTCGCTCCCGTTGAACCGGCCTGCCGCACTCACATCAGGATTCCAGGCCATGGCATCACCTACAACTCACCGCCGCTACTTCCGCTATGGACTCCGAACGTTCATGGCTGTCGTCACGGTGGCGGCAGTCTCGCTGGGTTGCCCTCTGGATTCCAGGCCGTGAAATCACCCGCAACTCACCGCCGTTACTTTCGCTTTGGCCTTCGCACTTTCTTGGCCGTAGTTGCGATGGCGGGAGTCTCGCTGGGTTGGTTCATGCATCGCGTGAATCAACAGAAGGCCGCCGTGCAGTGGGTGCAGGAGAACATGGGTGCAGTTGAGTACGCTATCGCCACGAAGCCTCCGAGACTGGCTTGGCTTCGCACGTTGGTTGGAGTCGATGGGGTTGCGAAGGTAAGGTCCGTCAGTCTTGATGCGGACCCCTTGTTCGTCTCGGACAATTCATCGAAGGCGAACCGCCGCAGTGTCGTCTCGGAACTCTCTCCGCTGGTGAACCTCAAGTCGCTTGAAGAATTGCATTTGTCCGGCATGCCGGTCTCGGACGTATCTCCGTTGGTGAACCTGAAGTCGCTTAAGACACTGGATTTGTCCGGCACGCTGGTCTCGGACGTATCTCCGTTGGCGAACCTGAAGTCGCTTGAAACACTGGATTTGTCCGGCACGCTGGTCTCGGACGCAACTCCGCTGGCGAACCTCAAGTCGCTTAAGACACTGGATTTGTCCGGCACGCAGGTCTCGGACGTATCTCCGCTGGCGAACCTGAAGTCGCTTGAAACACTGGATTTGTCGGGCACGCTGGTCCCGGACGTATCTCTAATGGCGAACCTGAAGTCGCTTAAGATACTGGATTTGTGCGGCACGCAGGTCTCGGACGTATCTCCGTTGGCGAACCTCAAGTCGCTGAAGACACTGTTGCTATTGAACGAGCAGATGGAGGAGCTTTCTCGGTCGGTCGAGACTCTAAGAAAAGCACTTCCCAACTTGAAACCCTTCGGTATTTGTAAGCTGTTTTGAGGTTGGAGGCGCATCCGACTTGCCGACGGAACAGTTCAACCGGTGCACAAATCTGGGACAGCTGGAGACGGCAAGCGGTTTTCACCGCTTTTCTACAACTCCTGAATTATGCCGCCGTCGGGAATGCAACTTCAGAAGTCGCTTCCAATTTAGCGGCTTTGGATCAGGCCAAATCGCGTCCGTGTTGCTTAGAGTCGCCCCACGCAACACTTGCACCCGATCAGCAAGCGAGCGCCCGACTCTCATCCTCTTCGTGCTCCGTGGGCCTGCCATACGCCACCACTCGCTATGTACCCAGTAGGCACTCTCGTAGTTCTCCGTGTCATTGAGCAGGTCCACGAGGGCTTCGTACGGGAGCGGGTAAGTGGGCTCAGCCTGTATAGCGAGAGCCAGCAATTCGATGGCCCACTTCGATGTGCCCCCTTCCACAATGCTGTCGATGGAAGCAAGTTGACTGCCTGCCGTATATAGCTTCCTGGCCTCGCGGGGCCCTTTTTTCACTTTCTTTCGCGCTTGGCGAGGAAGGCAAGAGCCAATCTCTGCCCAAGTGAAGTTGAGTGGCCTCGGAACACCTCCGATGAAAGCGAGGTCATACAATTCTCGCGGGGGCGACATTATCACCGATACCTCGAATGCTAGACGCTTCACAGTTGCTTCCACCTCCCGCTCGTGCGAGACGAAGGTTCGACGATACTGCTCTGTTGTCACCCAGTAGGCCTCTTCGTACTTCTTGTGTTCGCACAGCAACCTGGACAGCTCATTGCAGGCGTACACTTGCCCCGATTCGTCCAGTGGTCCTGACCCTCGCTTTGCCGCATTGGCGTACAGGAAGACAAGAACGTCATCCAGCTGAGCGTCGACAGACCGCAACTGCTCGGCCACATCCACGATGCGACGAGCAGCATTTTCCTCCGGTCCAATTGGGTATCCGGGGTTCTCGGCAATCACCATACTCAGCAGCAAAATGAGATTCTGCATTACGTGTTCTCGCCATCCAGGTTGCCTGATTCAGTTCCCCGAAGGAAATGGGTTGGTTAAATCCTCGGTGTGTTCGTCGCGGTCGCAATCTTCTCTTTGCTCCTTCCCTCGCGTGGTCGTCGAGTTGCCGGCGGTACAGTTCCACCATGATTCGATCGGTGCAGTCGTTGGCACTCCAAAGCGGCCACAGCATGAGCCAGAACGTGAAACGGCAAAGCAGCCAAAAGCTGAGCAGCCCAAGGGGATGCCGAGCCAGGGAGCCGGTCCCAGCTGTACAGGAGAAGAGCAGCGGCGCAGAGTGCGCAAATCAGGAACCGAATGAAAGGCCCGATCGCCCGGCTTAAGAACGGCTCCGCAGCGTACTCCGTGCAGGCGTCCAACGAGTTGGCGAACGCCTCTTCAAGATCGATCACGGCAGGAGCCACATATCGATTTGATGTGCCCGGCGAGCTTTGCCTAAGATCTCGGCGGATGTTGCAATCAGGGCGCCCGAAGAGCTCGGTGGATACGTCCGCCATGGTCACAAAGGAAACTCCGCTCATGCAGATATCCTGAACAGCCTTTAGTCCGGCCGCAGCACCTGCGGGCAGCTTGTCACCATTAGCCTGAACGGCGTCCGACTTGCTGATCATTTCCCGCGCCGCAGGAGCTGCATTGGGCTTCGATGAGAAAGGCCGTTGGCCTTTGCTGAAACTGATGCGTCCACACAGCGCAGCTCCGCGTCAGGTCAACCGGCGGCGTATCGATGTGCGATCTTGTTCATGCGGCGCCGGTTGACGCCAAAGTCGTAGTAGCCGACTCGCGAGCCGCTGCGAAAGTGAACTAGGTCGTCAACCGCGAGGAACTCGACGTCATCGACGTATCGCAACAGCCGAGTGCGGAACTCCAATCGCAAGTAGTCGTCGCTGCGCTCCACCACGGTGGCGCCGAGTTCCTCGCTGATCTGCTGCAGTCGGTCCAAAGCTCCCGTGGGGCCCTGTGCAGCGGCGATTTCGAGCGGCTCCATTCGCCGCGCCTCGTCGGTGGCCTGCGTGCTCACGCAGTTTGGGGATGAGGGCAGAGGAGTTAACAGACCGTCTCGATGGCCAAGCAAAGGTGGCGTGGAGGACATTGCTCCCCATCTGGCGAGAATAAGCACGACGACCAAGATGACCAGTGAGCGTCCGCGGCGAAACCACCTGCGCTGGCTTCTCCACTCGGAGTCTTGTGAGGACGCCGGTCGGGGTTCCGCATCCGACCACTTCACCATGGATTCACTTGCGCGAGTTGAACGGCCCAACCAACCGTCAAGCGCGTGCTCCGTTTATCGCACGAGCCTGACGCGAAGTTCAACGTGGCGGGGCTCTAATTCAAGTCAACCGGATTGCCGTCGTTGAATCGGAATAGATTCTCCCATTGTTGTGTGGCCAACGTGGCCGGCAGATTGAATACGGATCCGTCCAGCAACAGCACCATGTGGAAGGGGCCCGAGGGCGAGCTAAACGGGTGCAACATCGCCGGATTCAAGCCGTCGTAATCGGCCGGCTTCGTCCAATCAACCTGGATTTGGGGCGAAGCCACCACGGCCACCGCGGTATTGGACGTGCCGTCGATGACATCCCGGAACCGCTTGCCCTTCGCAGGGTCGCTCATCAAGCCGCCATCCGCCGAGATGCCCAGCACCACCGTCTTGCCCGGCGCCGTGGACACACCGTCCATTTTGAAAATGTCGGGCATCTGGTTCAGCAAAGCCCGATTCGTGGGGCTGTCCCACGGCTCATCCATGTTGAAGCGGTTGTAGAGCGCTTGGTGTTCGAGAAACGGCAGCAAATGGACTCGCCAGCTCAAGCCTGCGCCTTTGCCGTCCGCCGCAGGCGGCAGTGAACGAAAAGTGTCGTGGAAGTTGTGAAACGCCAAACCGATCTGCACCAGCTTGTTCCTGTTCGCGGCCACTTGCGCGGCCCCCGCTCCGGAGCCCAGCGCGCCCATGGGGGAGGAGCCTGAAGTCGAGCCAGATGAGGAACGGGACGAGGACTTAGAGCCTCCGCCCAGCAACCCGCCGAAATCACCCAGCCCTTCCAACGGGTTCTTCATGCCGCCAAACACGCTGGGCATCCGTGGCATCCCCAGGCCGCCCATGCCACCCATTTTTGAACCGATGGCTTCCTTCATCTTGTCGACCGGCAAGGCCAAGCTCAGCGCCACCGATGTTCCGCTACGGTCGACATCCAAACTGTTGACCACGCTGTCGGCGATCGGCTTCGCATCGGCGGGAATCATGGCAGACATGGCTTGGTATTGTTTCTGCGCCTCACTAAGCATCGTGCTGAGGCCACCCGAGATGTCGCGGCTGGCGCCGCCGTCGTCGGTGTTGACTTGAATTTTCAATCCCAGCCGATTGCCGCTCAGGCTGCCGCCAAAGGCAAACGCGGTGGTGTGATTTTGAAACGCCGTGATCGCCTCGGCGACGCCCTCCGGAGCTCCCATGGGCATTGGCGGCGCCTTGCCGGCGGCCTTGCGAAACTCGGAGGGGTCTTTGGGCGCGGCGCAGAAGAAGAAGTCCTGTCCCGCGTCCGCGAAGTCGAACTGCTTGAAACGTTGCTTGGCGTCGCCCTGCTGCGCCGCCTTTGCCACGCTGGCAGGCTCCCCGAACACCAATGTGCGCGCGTCCGGCACCAGCACCTTGTTGCCGTTTTTAGCGTAAACCTTCCGCCCGCTCACCTCTTCCACCTGCGCCCCGAGTTTGGCAGGATCAAAATCCTTGGACAGCCGCACCACAACGAGGCCACTTTTGCCCTGCGAGCTGCCACCAATCGTAAACGACTCGATGTCTCGCGGGCCAATTCCCAATTCCTGCTCCATCTTGTCAATCGCAGTGCCGATATTGGGATCCGACGCGACCCAATCTTGCACCAAATTCGAGCGCACGATTCGGTTGACATCCACGAAGCCAACGACCTCGGTGTCGGCCGGCAGCCAGGTCATGTCGACGACATTGCCGTCGCCGCCGCGCGAAGCGCCGCCGCCTCCCATCAGCAACGAGATCAGGCCGTAGAGCATCAACAACCCGAGCACGACACCGCCGCCGATCATCGCCGGCTTCTGCCAGTTCGATTTCTTCTTGCCGCGATGAGCATACGCGCCGCCCGCCGCCATCGGCCGTTGCGGCGCCGTGGTAGTGGGAAATCCGCCGCCCAGCGGGTCGCTACTGCCAAATGGATCGGCAGCGAAGGGATCGGCGGCCAATGGATCGCCTCCCCCCAAGGGATCGCCACCGAATGGATCGCCACCGCCCCCCAGCGGATCGGCCAACGGGTCGGCCGGTCGTGGGTTGTAGGTCGCTTGGGGCTGCGGAGCGGGCGCCGCAGGGCGAGGCTGTTGCGCCGCGGGCGCCGCCGGAGGCGCCGGGCGAGCGGGCTGCTGGCCCGCCGCCACGACGAACGGGTTGGCGCAACCCGGACAACGCACTTGTTTTCCGATCAGCGAGGGATCCTGGACGGCAAACTGAGCTCGACAGTGCGGACAGGAAACAGCAAGCGGTTGCGACATGCAAACTCTCGGGAATGTTGGAGCAAAAGGACGCGACGACCAGACCTCGGCCACCGCGTGGAGTGGGATGGCGGACCCACCAATTCTACCTGCAAAAACGGATCAGAGTTTCGGAGACCACTACAACTGTAAAGTGTAGCGGCGAGAGACTCAATGCAGCCTTCGCTTATTGGGGCGAATTCTTGCACCAACGGCAACAGGAAAATCGAATTCCGATCCCTCGCTTACGCGGCGGGTTTCCTTTTGAAGTTCGCCGGTACCGAATTTCCGATCCCTCGCTTACGCGTCGGGTTTCCTTGTGAAGCTCGCCGAAATTCCTGGCTGACTCCTGTCAATTCCGGGTCAGCCGCAGCAGCGATTCATCCAGTGCCGGAATGCGTTTCGCCCAATCGAATCGACCGATCGCCTGCTGCGCCGAATCACGAAGCGCGGCCAAGTTCGTCCGTCCTTCGAGGTGCTCTCGGAGGCGCCGCCCCAATGACTTCGGATCACCCGCATAGAAAAACGCCTCGGGCGACGCCGCGCCCGCAAGCAGTTCGGGGTAGGACAATCGCCGGGGCAGCACCGGCACCACCCCTGCGGCAATCGCCTCCAGCACGGCCAACCCAAAGAACTCGTGGTCTGCCGTGGAGAGGAACAAATCCGAGCGAGACAACGTGTCTCGGTACACCTCCGCCGATTGAAATCCCCAGCGCCCCAAACAGCCGGCTCGCTCCAGCTCGCAGCGCAGCTCAGCCATTCCCTCGGGCTGCTCGCGAAACACTTCCCCCATCACATGCATGCGAAACGGCAAACCATCGGCGAGCAATTCTCGCACGGCGGCTTTCAGCAACGGCAGCCCCTTGTCGTGATCCCACCGCGCCGCCCAGGCGATCTGCAACGGCTCGGAGCGCATCTCGGCTCCCGCGGACGCCGCGCCCGTGCGCGGCACAGGCGCCGGGCATCCCGGCCACTCCACGCGCGTCTTGGCTCGCAAGTGGCTTAGAGACACCAGCGGCGAGTAGTCCGGCATCCGTGACAACAGCTTCTCGGCGGCCGCGAACAGATCATCGCGATGAAACTCCGAATTGAACCAAACCTCATCGGCGGCCAACATCGTCGTCAAATTCGAAAAGGCGAAGTGCAAGTCGCGCGGCTCGTCGCGCCGCACCGGGTAGGTGAGTTGGTTCTCGTGAAAGTAAGCCACCGTTGGCAGATCTCCGATGCCGCGCGCACCGGATGCCGACGTTCGACATAGCCCTCGCCAATCCGCCAGCGAGAGCATGTCCGAGCAAAACACCACGTCCCAAGACTCGCCATTGCGCTGCCGCTGGCAGGCCCATTCCGCAAGCGTCACCGGGGCATGCCGCATTCGCCATTTCCAATGATGAGCCGGCAGAGTGAGGAGCGTCCACTCGTGCCGACTGGCCGCGGTCCAGGTGTCGAGAAACGCGCGATGGCTGCCACCATAGTAGGGCTCCAGCGCCAACACGCGCAGCCGCAACCCCGAGTCACCTTCGGCAGTCATCCCCGTCAGCTCGCGAGCTGGTCGCGAAACCACGATAGCTCCTCGGCAATGCCCGCCGCCAGCGACTCGTGGCGCAGCTCTTGGGGCAGCACGTTCCAGGCATACGTCTCGACCTCGAAGTGATCGCACTCCACTTCGCGCAGACATTCCAGCACTTGCTCGCGCGTCGTCCGCAACGCGCTAAACGACTCGAGATAGATCGGCACGTGAAAGTGCACCCGAATCTCGCCGTCCGAGACGTTGGACAACGCGGCCAAGGCGGGGGCGAGATCCTCGAAGAAACGCTCGTGGCCAGCCTCGTCGCGATGAACCGTTTGATGGAGATATCGCGGCTCATTGAATGCCGCCAGCTGTGCCAAGGCAGCGTCGCGATCCGCAGGACCCAGCTCGGACAAGGGCAGGGCGACTGCCGACGACACCTGCACCTTGCCGACCTGCACGCCGGCATCGCGGTAACGCCTCAGCGCCTCTTCCTGGGGCTCAAACATGACGGCGGAGTGGCAGACGTCGTGACAGACGCGCACGTGCCGGCGAATCGCCGCCTCTCGTCCCATCGGCAGCAAATGTTGTTCGAAAAACTCGACGATGTGCTCGGCGCGATCCATCACGCACCCTGGCTCGGGCTCGAGACACACCGAGAGACAACGTCCGGTCTTGCTCTCGCGATCAGCCAGCTCATTGGCCAGCGCGGCCAATTGCCGACCGGCCTGCTGCAGCCCCTCGAAGTCATCACGATGGGCGCCCCAGCCGATGGGCAAGGTCGAGATGGTGCCTTCCAGTTGCGCTGGGAGAATCGCATCCAGCACCTGGGCCAAATCGCGAGTGTACTCCAACCGCGCCGGAGCCATCCAGGTGGGCAAATACACGTCATGCTTGACCACTTCGCGGTGGAAGTCGCCGTACGGAAAGCCGTTCAACGTAAAGGGGACCAATCCCGCTTCCCGCAGATAGTCGGCGAATTCCCGCAGTTCGTTAGGCGAGGCGCACAATTGCCGAGCGGCCGGGGCCGCCAGCCACAACCCCACTCCCATCGGCTGTTGCGGCGAATATCGACGCTTCACCTCCTCGGCATAACGCTCCAGATTCGCCCGCGTCTGGCCGAGATCGGGCCCGGCATGGACGTTCGTGCAGTACCCGATTTGCCTTTGACTCATAGCATCACCCTTACCATCGACGGCGTCCTAGAGACCGGAGCCTTGCCGCCGCACCTCAAGCATTCGCATGTCGAGCCATTCGGCAATTCGATTTCGAGAAGGAATGATGCCCATGAGGATGACGATCAGGATCCCCGCGATGATCAGACTAAGCGGATTGGCTTCGAGAAAATACGCGACGACGTTCAGCATGGCAGCGCCCTCCAGCAAGGCGCTGCCGATGATTTTGGAAGTGGTGTATTGCGACAGCAGCGCCTCCCTTTGCTGTTCCTCTTCGGCGTCAGGCGCCTTGCCATTGGCCAGCACCAGTTTCGGCACGGCGATGGCAGGACCAAGCGAACCCAGCCCCAACGCTGCGCCGGCCAGCACCATCACCGCGTAGTTATCGACCGCGCCCATCGGCTTGGCGAAGTACGCCGCCCCGGCTGCGATCACGACCCCCGACGCGAGCGTGCTCATGATAATGACGAGCTGGCGATGCGATTGTTCAACTTGTCGTTGCGTTGATTCCATGGAAACCGTGTCTAGGGGTTGGAGCAATGGAACGGTGTGGCGACCACGGCACGGGCAGGGCAGGGCAGGGCGTGACTTGCCGAGTCTCCGGCGGATTCAATCCTTGGTCTCGTCGTCCCAAGCGTCCTCTTCCAGAAAATGGTCGACGGCCGCTTGGACCGTGTCAAACGGGACAAATACGTTGCGGTCGAGGCTCAGCACTTTGAAAGCCTCCTGAACGCCGCCATTGAGCTCGGCGATCGCGACTTGCCCTCCCTGCCGGGCGAGGCGCTTGCGCACTCGCAATAGCGCGTTGATAATGGAGGAGGAGCAGAAGCTGACGCGCGAGAAATCGAACACGGCATAGCGCGGCTCGTATTCGCGAATCACCTCACGCAACTCGTCGTCCAATTCGTTGAGCACCAGATGCTCGAACAGCTGGGGAGGGAGAAACTGGATCACCAGAACCCGGCCATGCAGTTCAATTTGAAAGTGCGTGGACATCCAAGCCACTTGTGCTGTCAAGCCTTGCCCCTTGCGATGAAACACTCAGCCCAAGTTGTACCTCACTCGCGTGGCGACGCGATCGGACAGGAAAACCAGCACTCACTTGCAGGGCTTGCGAACGGTGACGACAGGGCATTGCGCCTTCTGCATCAGGGACTCCGCGACGCTGCCAAGCAACATGTTCGCCAGCGCACTTCGTCCCTTGGCGCCCATCACAATCAGATCCACGTTGGACTCCGTGACGTAATCGAGAATCGTCTGCGTGGCCATCCCGCAGCGAACCACGGGCACCACGTGAAACCGCTCTCGATCGGCATCGGTGAACAACGAATTCAATTTGGCGAGCAACTTCGCCTTCAGCTCGTCTCGATACTCGTCCGAGGTCGTGGGCGCGTTGAGGATCGGGTCGTCGTCCACATGCAGCACATGCAGCTCGGCCTCAAACTTTTCGGCGATCACCTTGGCGAATTCCAGGGCGGCGCCGGAGACGTCGCTAAAGTCGATCGGGACCAGAATTTCCTTCACTTCCATGCAGTCGGCCTCGAGGAGAATCAAGTTTGGGTGACAGGAATTGAGGGATTTCGTTCCCCACATCCTTCGTCAAACTATCACGCCACCGGCAACCGGTAAAGCGGCATTGCCGCACTGCGCCCCCCTGTGCACGCTCGCAGGCAACGTCTGGGCAACACCAGTCCACCGGGCCTCACCCCGGGGCGACTGCTGACCGTTGGAGGCCCGACGGGGTTTCGGCGAGTCTAGTTGTCGGCGCTGCGGCTATACTTGAGATCCCGAAGTCAACGGCCTCCTGGCAACTGGCAACCTGTTGAGAAACACCATGACTCGATTTGTCCTCGTTTGTGCCGCCATCCTCCAAGCGACGATTGCGCCGGCCGCAGACTGGCCTCAATGGATGGGTCCCGAGCGAAATGACGTCTGGGCCGAAACCGGCATCGTCGACCAATTTCCCTCGGCAGGGCTTGCCTTTCGTTGGCGAGTGCCGATTCACGGCGGCTTTGCGGGTCCGGCGGTTGCCGACGGAAAGGTCTACGTCACCGACTACGTGCGAGCCTCCGGAGATGACAAGCCTGCGCCGACGCGGCGCAATGAGCTGAAAGGACAAGAGCGTGTCATCTGCCTGGACGCCCGTTCGGGCCAGGAGATTTGGAGCCACGCGTACGATTGCGACTACACCATCAGCTATCCCGCCGGCCCCCGTTGCACGCCCACTGTCTCCGGCGGCAAGGTCTACACGCTCGGGGCGATGGGCGACCTGCTCTGCCTGGACGCCGCAACCGGACAGGTCGCATGGTCCGCCAATCTGCCCGCTGCCTACAGCGCGCCTGTTCCACTGTGGGGCTACGCGGGGCATCCGCTCGTCTACAAGAGCCTGCTGATCTGCATGGCCGGAGGCGATGGCAGCGCCGTGGTCGCCTTTCAGAAAGACACCGGCAAGGAGGTCTGGCGAGCCTTGAGCACTCCCGAGATTGGCTACAGCCCGCCGACACTCATTCAGGCGGGCGGCGCCACTCAGTTGCTGATCTTTCACGGCAAGAGCATCAACAGCCTGAATCCCGACACGGGCGAACTGTATTGGTCCGAGCCGCTCGCCACGGCATACGGGATGTCGATCATGGCGCCGCAGCAGGCAGGGGACTATCTGCTGGCGGGCGGCCACAACAACCGCTCCTTGGGGCTCAAGCTGGACACGAGCATGCCGGCGGCGGAGGTGGCATGGCGCGGCTCGCGAACCCTTGGGTTGGCGCCGGTGAGCGGCACGCCGATCGTCTCCGACGGTGTCGCCTACGGCATCGACGGCAACGGGCTGTTTCGCGCAGTCCGTGTCGCCACGGGCGAGCGTCTCTGGGCGACCCCCAAGCCCGTCAACGGACGCGACGGCGAGCGTGGCCCGAACGAAGGCGCCACCTTCGTGACGCGCAACGGCGACCGCTACTTCATCTTCGGGGAAAATGGCGAGTTGGTGATCGCTCACCTAACACCCGAGCGATACGAAGAACTGAGCCGCACCAAGCTGCTCGACCCCGTCGGCGTCGGACTCGGCCGCAAGGTGGTCTGGAGCCATCCCGCCTACGCCGACCGCTGCGTCTTCGCTCGAAACGACCAGGAGATCGTCTGCGCATCGCTCGCCGCCGAACAATAAAAACACAAGCGCCGCGCGAGGTTGAAAGCCAACGGCCTTCTCAACCGAGAATCAACCGAGAAACATTGATCAAAGGCCAACGGCCTTCCTCAAAGCCCGGGGCAGAGCGAAGCGCCGCCCCGGGTAGCCGCGTGGTTTGCTGCCGTCCCGAGGCGCATGCGGGTCCGAGCGCAATCTCATCGAAGGCCAACGGCCTTCCGCAGCCCGGGGCGTCGCCCACGATACATTGATCGAAGGCCGTTGGCCTTCCTCAACGTATAGGGGCACAGCGAAAAACCACCGCGACCTTGCCTCAGTCGAGCGTTCCGCGCCAATGGCCCCACACCACGCCGTCCACCAAAATCTCGCCGGCATACTCTCCCGGGGCAACCTCGTCGCCCACGTATTGCACGGTGCCGTAGTAGCCATCGGGGATCAACGTCATCGTGAGCCGCCTCCGGCGTTTGTCGTAGATGCCGCCGCCCGAGTCACCGGAGGCGTGATCGTAGGCGTCGAACGTATTGTCTCGATAAAAAAGAATGTCGGCCACGGGCGTGTAGCCCGGATACAGATTGTCCCAGGCGTCGAAGTCCGCAAGCGACGCGGTGCCCCAGCCGTAGCGAAGCGTCATGCCGGTCGTGCTGCGAAAGCGTCCTGCAACGACATCCGGAGCGGCCGTCCACGCCAGACCAACCAACAACATCAGGGCCAAGGCAACTCGTTGTGCGCGCATCATCGTCTCGTGTCTCAGTGTGGGTTGCTGTACGACGCCGCAATCGCGACCGGGGGCATTTCCCCGCACTGATTTAACGACGCCGCTGACGACTGGCGAACAGCATTGCGCCACGATTTGCCATAAATTAGCCAAATCGGCGGCGAGCAGCCGCTCGGAACGTTCGTAGCATGGGCGCCCCCGCCCGTGCGCGGTGAGCAGCCGCTCGGAACGTTCGTAGCTTGGGCGTCCTCGCGCGTGCGCGGCGAGCAGCCGCTCGGAACGTCCGTAGCATGGGCGCCCCCGCCCGTGCGCGGCGAGCAGCCGTATTGCACCGCCAATGTCCCATTCACCGGCCGGCGCGGTGGGGTTGCGCAGTGCTGCACGGGCGAGGGCGCCCATGCTACGCGCGAAACGTGCCTCGGCCAGCGCAGTGGGATTGCGCAGTGCTGCACGGGCGAGGGCGCCCATGCTACGCGCGAAGCGTGCCACGGCCGGGGCAATGGCATTGCACAGTGCAGTGCAAATAGATGGGTAGCATCTCGTTCTTCACAACAAGTGCCCACAAGACGAACAATTGCTATCGCTTATCCGCTTCCATTGCGGCGCCCAAGGGTACCACCCGCAACGCCGGATGGGAACTTAAGGCCGAGCGAACCAAAATCGGGGGTTCATTTCGGCACGTTCGTTTGCCGTCGGGCTTGGCAACGGGGGCGTCGGGCAAATCCCGCATGGCTTCCTGTTCTTTGCGCACGCAGTCGGCGAATATCCAATGGATCGGCGATCGACGATCGTAAGGCAGTGGCGGTCGCCTCGAAGCGAACTCGCCTGCGTGCCGAGCCTCCCGGGTACGCGTCTCGATGCAACGACCATTCTCGCTAGTCTGCCGAGAACCGTTGCAGGGCACCAGACGAAAACATTCTCGAGCGTCGCGGAAGGCCTGTGCCAACATGGCAAACGGAAGCTCTCTCGGTGCTTGATCGCCGCCCACGTGTGGCGCCGGTTCAATACAATTCGAAAGTACGACATCTCCGCGGCAGGGCCACTCCCCTTCACAGCCAGCCCCCACGATCCGGCACGGCTCGCCGGCGCGAGTTGCCTCAAGAAAGACCAGCACCTGCTGCCCTACCACATAGGGAGCCCATCTCGCTGCGCAGATCCAGCTCTGAAACCGGAGCACGGCGACTCGCTCGCCCTCCTTGATTTTTCCCGCAATGACCTGCTCAACCGCCAACGTGAACGTCTGCCCCTGGAGGGCGACGATGGTTCCTTTCGCGATTACATCCGACTCCAGCACCAGCGACACGAGATTGGTTCGCACGTAGGAGGCTTCTGCCATGCACGGCGATGTGAGCAACAGCAACAGAGAAATGAGATGAAGCATTCAGTTTTTCTCCGCATTGCTCGTGGACTTCACGATCTTGTCCTGATACGGGAAGCGAGCGTGGCGCGGCCAACGCTCCTGCTGCAAACAAATGCCCAACGGTCAAAGTCCGGGGACATGGCTTGAACGGTTCGACGATCATCCGCCGGGTACCAGAAGTCGCCGTCCGGCTCACGCAGCCCCAAGCCGAACGACGCCTCCGCCGAGTCGTTGCGATCTGCGGCCAGTACGACGCTGAAACGCGATGGCGCCGACGCATACCGACCGGTTGGGCCTCCATCGCAGGCGCCTTGGCGCCCGCCCAGACTGTCAAGCCGAAAGTCCACGATCAATGATACGCCAAACTCGATGCAAACACTTACGATCGATACGCCATCGGAAACGATGCTGCTCTGTCCACATTGTTGCGCCGCCTCGATATGCAGCTTCTCGACCGTGGCCATGAAACCATCATCCGAGTTGAGATCCTCAATCAAAGCCGCGTTCCAACGCCCGCACGCATGCTCACTCGTGAAGTGTTGGAGGCGTTGGCGGAGCGAACGGCAGATTGACTCAAATTCGATGTTGAAGTCGAAGCTCCCCTGAGGCCGTTGAAAAGAACCTGATCCGGCAACTGAATCAGAAACCTTCAGCATGATGAATACGATATTGATCGAAGGCCAACGGCCTTCCTCAACGTAGCCCGGGGCAAGCGAAGCGCCGCCCCGGGTGCAGGCGGACCACGAACTCCTTCGGCCGCAATAATATTGATCGAAGGCCAACGGCCTTCCTCACCGCAAGTATCTACCGATGGACCGCGACGAACAACTGGCAGAACATCGAGCGTGGCATTTCCCGCCAGGCATTGCTCAATAAAATCGGCAACCTACCGTCGCTCACAAAGCATTGATGCCAGCACGTCAACCTTCGCGCAGGATCTTCTCCATCTTCCGCCCCTTTGCCAACTCATCCACGAGTTTGTCCAGGTACCTGACCTGCTGAGTCAGCGGATTCTCTATCTCTTCGACCCGATAGCCGCAGATGACACCGGTGATCAAATGTGCGTTGGGGTTCATCTTGGCGCGCTGGAAAAACTGCTCGAAGGTCACCTTGTCATCAACCTGTTTCTGAACTGCCTGCTCATCGAACCCGGTCAACCATTCGATGACTTGATGCAGTTCTGCCCGGGTGCGTCCTTTCTTCTCCACTTTGGCGATGTAGTGCGGGAACACCGAGGCAAAGGTTAGCTTACGGATTCGCTCATCATGGTCGCTGTTCATGTAGATCACCGGATGTTTATTGTTCCCACGGGCAGGCTCGGCAACGTCACTTTCTCACGCAAAGACACAGAGACGCCAAGAAAGATCGATCGTCGCGACTCGTTGATGTCGCCAAGGGCCTGTCCCCTCGCTGACACCACGGGAAATTGTATCCGATGTGAAAGACAACGAATTTCCGGCCCCGCCCTTCTTTGCGTCTTTGCGACTTTGCGTGACATGATCATCGGCACATTTCACGAGTTGGCACCGGCAACCGCCAACGTGGCAGTGCATCACTTTTCAGGGATGCCGACGACCATTTTCTTGACCGGAGCGTCGGTAGTGCAGCTTCGGGTCGTCGGGCTGCTTTTCAATCGCTTTGTCGATTTCTTCTAGGTCGCTCGTGGCCCGGGGCTGGTCGGCAAACAACGTGGCGCCCATCACCAGCCGCAGCCCCAGCAGAATTGCGATCGATGCTATCGAGTTACTCCAAGATATTCAGCGATTCGATGAACCAGCGGCTCGGATGCATCGGTTTTCGCAACGATGATCAACCCGGACCAAAAATCCCATTCGATCCCCACTGTTGCCACTTCGTCCGTGTAGTCGCGAAACATCTCGTCGAATCCCACGACCAAATCGCCCACGGGTACGAGCCCAAAGTGATCGGCGATCCGCGTCGCGTAGTCCGGATACTGCAACGAGTCGACTGCGTGCAACTCGACGCATAGTCGGCCGGAAGCGTCCCGGCAAAATGATCCGGCAGAGTGAGTCATCTTCGGTCCGAGATTCGCACAGCGACGACTGAAAACCAATCACCGAACTCTTTGAATCCGAGATCGTCGATTCTGAGGTCTCTCATAGTTGAACGAAGACGCTCGACGAATTCGTCGAACTCCGAGGGACTCAAAACGAATGGGTCCCAGCGGATCGTGAGGTCCGAAGCAGCGTCATCAACGCCACAATAGAAAAACGAGTTGAGAATCCCGATGGTTGGCAGCAACCCCGATTTACGCACGATGTCAAAGGTCATCCCCTTTTGGGCGATCGACCAAGCCAACTCAACTTTCTTGCTGTATCGCATGTCGCCCCAGGCCCGGATGGCGAGTCCCCAATTGCCCTATTGACTCCTCCCGGCGTCCTCACCGCCGGAGATCCGAGCACTAGCCCGAACTTTCGGCGGAGCCAGGCTCGTTCCTCAATTTGTTGGTGATTGCGCCGGCAAGCGTGACGAAGTCGGAGGGCAGCAACAGGATGGTGGTGGTGTTTTGCTCGACGCCGACCTCGGCCACCATCTGCATGCGGCGAAGCTCAAGCGCCGCGGGATTACTGGCGATCTCGGCGGCCGCTTGAGTCAACTTCATGGA
Source organism: Planctomycetales bacterium (assembly GCA_020426845.1). Lineage (GTDB taxonomy): Bacteria > Planctomycetota > Planctomycetia > Pirellulales > Pirellulaceae > JAGQPF01. Next base: position 18,825 of record JAGQPF010000671.1, on the reverse strand, counting down.
AGCCTCCTGCTCCGCCTCGGCCTTGATTAAGCGAGCCCGCTTTTCGCGCACGGCTTCGGCCTCTTTGGCCATCGCTCTCTGCATCGCGCCCGGGATTTCCACATCCTTGATCTCGACTCGCTCGACGCTCAGGCCCCACGGGTCCGTCACCTCGTCAACGATGGGCCGCACGGCCTTGTTGATCTTGTTGCGATCCTTGAGCACCTCGTCCAAAAAATGCTGGCCAATCACATTGCGCAGTGTGGTGAGCGCGATCTGATAGGTTGCCGTCCGGTAGTCCGCCACGGAGATGACAGCCTTTTCTGGCTCCGTGATCCGGTAGTACAACACGGCGTTCACCCGAATTGTGACGCTGTCGCTCGTGACCGTCTCCTGAGCCTCGATGTCCACCGTGCGAGTACGAATGTCGACCTGGGTCTTCTGATCGAGAAAGGGAATCACCCAATAGAGCCCGGGGCCACGCACGCTGTGAAAGCGGCCGAGCCGAAAAATGACGCCGCGTTCGTATTCTCGGTCCAACCGAAAGCCAAGCACGACCACCAGCGCGGCGAAAACGCCAAAAGCGGCCAGTGCGATCTGTAAATTCAGCATGGGATCAGGTGCCTCCGTTGGGCGCACATCAACAACAGTGAACCAATAACACAAGCCTTGTCTAAACAGACCCTGCCAATTGGGTCGTTCGAGATCGAGCAAGGCCGCGTCATCTCAATCCGCACCTTATCCGTGTTCGTCAGTGTTTCATCTGCGGCCTTGTCGTCGCCACGGATCGAACACAAATCGAACACAGATGTGCGGACCATTCCTCCGAGGCGAGTGCGACAGGCTTTTAACTTACATTGATTGTAGGGAAAAGTATCTTCCGCCGGCACCGACGCGTACTGACGAACCTGCACATGCCATTCCATTTTTCAGCGGCGTCCCTTTGGACCGAGCACGCGATCGCCGCACGACCACGGCCATGATGACGACAACGACCCCAACTAGTGAGCCAATCAAATTCTTGGCGACATGTCGGCCCTGCGTAGTTCGAGCAACTCTGACAGATCGGGGCCTCAGCCTTCCGAGTCAAGTGTGTAGGGAGGCACGATGTGGTGAATCATGAGCATGATGTTTTCGTATGCCCCCGGGGCGATTTCGCCAATGCGATCGTTTTCGAGCAACATGTTGAAAGCGAGCAGGATCGTGCAGACACACTGCTTGTGGATGCACGCGGCCGCAAAGGAGAACGGAAAGATGATCATCTCTCGATTCGGCGAAATCATCGCAAATTCGTTGAACTCGTCGTCAATGACCACGTCAGCCCAATACCACTGAAACTGCCGAGCCATCTGGGCGCCCCACAGAGCGCCGAGCACTAGGTCCGGATTGTCATCGTCCGCGACGGGCGTCGGTCTCTCGAACACCAAGTCGACCACCGCCTCGTTCACCTTCTGCATGATGGCTTGGGGCGAATCCGCCTCCAGGTCGACGCCGAGCAATGCCGCTCCGTCGCCAATAACCGCCTCGATGAGCCCGAGACGCTCCTCGTCCGGCGGTGACTCTTGTACTTTCATGATCTTATTTAGTTGCCAATTTGGGGTTCTTGAGCAGGAGCCAGAACGCGGTTCCCGCCAGGACAACCGGCGGCGCCATCAGCGCAAAGGACCACGCCGCCGTCAACGGGACAGAGTGTATCGTGCCGCCGATGGCGACGACCACGGAAATGGTCCAAACCGTGCAAAAGGCCGACCACAATGCGCCCCATGCCAACGCTGCGCCATGGATGGACCATGCGTTCAACCGATTTCTCCGCCGCAGCGCAAATGCGATGGGCATGCCGATAACGCCCGCAACCAGGTAGCAAGCGACAAACGCCATCGCCATCAGACCAGCCGGAACACTTCCGCCCGCCGCCAGCACAAACGCAATGAACACAACCGGGGTGACCGCCGGCGCAATGGCGTAGGCGCGCCACATTTCACGATTGGACGGCGATAAGGCGAGTCGTGACATGCAAGAACTCCGTGGTTTCATGAAAGGCTCCAGACGAACACCGCTCGATCGATTCTTAGTCTACCGACTGCTCGAACAACAGAGCAAGCAAGATCAGCGTACCAGCTCGGACGCGCCGAAATTCAATCAGCACGTCGAGTCTCGTGACACGTAGTGACGCCCCTGCAGCCACCGCTTGTGCCAAACTCCCAACTCGCAATTTTGTATCGCAAATAGGAGCTGTCTGCGGTTACCCTTGTTCATCATCACGCATCGAGTGTAATTCCAGCCAGCGCTGATGATCCGATTCGCACTCGGGACAGTACGTTCCCGCGCGGCTTTCTTCATTCGCGAGCGCGTCACCCCACAATTTAGCGTTGGGAAACTGATGAGCTGCCCACCGCGCCGTTGGCTCCATAAACAGAAAGTTGGCCGGCAATTGGCACGAGAGCATGTGTTCGTGGTGGATGCCGCAGAACCGGGCGTCCCCGACGTGATACTCGTCGGGCAATTCACCGCACTTTGGGCAATAGCCATCAAGGTGAGAAATCGCAGCCGTCGATGAGCTGCAGGGACACCAACACGTGACACGAGTGCGATCGCCGAACTCGGGTTCATGTTCCGCGTGAAAGCGATGAGGGCGATGGCCACAACTCGGGCAACCGGGAGCTTCGGAGTCGGGCCACTCATACTCGTGAAGACAATCCGCCTTGCAAATTGCAATGACATGCACTTGTTTCAAGATCAACGAATCTCTGTCGCAATCCGGGCAACGAAGAACCGCGCCTGGCGCAGGAGCGAAGACGCAGTCAGCAATCGATGCATACCGAGCTCGCAACAATTGAGTTTCACGCGCGATGAACTGATTATGGATCTCCCGCGTCAACGTTTCCATTCTCGCCGCCGCCCGACGTCGGGCGGCCTGATCATCGCGGGGCATTTGGTGGTAAATCTCCCAAGTCAGCTGGTCGAGGCGATCACGTTCGGCATGAGGAAGTGTCACTAGCTCATCGATCAATCCACCCGTGGCGGTGGAGTATACGGGGAACCACCACTGATCACGGTGATAGCCGGAGCGAGCTTTACGCGTGACGAATCCGCATTGGCACGACGCTCGTAGTAGCTTCATTTGAGGCGAGTGAGAGTTGGGAAGTTGGAATTTTGGAACGGGCCGATGAGTAGGCACCGACCAATGAGCTGACAGTTGACAGTCTAATGCGAACGAACGGAGGGGCAAACAGCTGCATTTGATGTGACGCTGGCTACGGCCTGTCGTCCCCTGCGGACCTGCGGGCTGTTACGTGTGACGGCGAGTGTTCGTTTCAGAAACCGCCAGTCTCGATCGCTGGCTGGCAAGCACATTGAGAGCACGCGGCAGACCAAGCCTCATTCTTGACTCGGGCAGTACAATTCCCGAAGATAGTGCGTACACGCACTATTGCGACACCATTACATTTCACGGGCGAAAGGAGCCGAGCGGTGGAATTGCGTACGAGTTTGGCGATGCACTTGCGGGCGGCGTACTTTTCAATTCGGCGAACTGCGCAGTCGCGGCTCGCGGATTCGAACGCCACCGCCGATCAGGTGGTGGTGATGACGTTGCTGGCCGAGGAGCCGGCGCTGACGCAGCGTGAAATCGTCGAGCGTTCATACTCGGACCCAAGCACCGTGCGGGCGATGCTGGTGCTACTGGAGGAGCGTGGCTGGGTGCGACGCGACGCCGATCCGAACGACGCGCGCGTGCGGCGAGTCTCACTCACTCCAAATGGGCGCAGGCAGCAACGCCATTTGCAGCGAGTCGGGCATATTGGCGATCCCACCAACATGGAAAACTTGCTGTCAAAGGAGGAGCTCCGGGTCGTCACCGCATGCCTACAACGCATCGTCAGCCGACAGGCCGAACTTGCCATCCGCTGAGGAAGTTGGGCGTCGTGGTCACCGAGACAGACTTGGGTTGCAGCTCAAAAACGTTTGTGAAGATTCCAATCCGCGTAAGGGGAAAGCTGCTTCCCTCGTCGCCAAACTCACTCAGCAGCACAAGCACCGCAGAGACAACAATCATGACGCGCCTTCCGATTCTGCTCATCTCAATGTTGCTGTCGCTGTCATGCCCCGCACTCGGACGCTGCGACGAGCCGGAAAGGCTCATCCGACTCGGCATGATCGGGCTGGACACGTCCCACGTGATCGCCTTTACCAGCTACCTCAACAATCCGAAAAACGGCGCCGGCTGCAAAGTGGTCGCTGCGTTTCCCGGCGGGTCGCCCGACTTCAAGGCGTCGGCCGACCGGGTGGACAAGTTCACCGCCGAGATGCGCGACAAGTACGGCGTCGAGTTGGTCGACAGCATCGAGGAGCTATGCCAAAAGGTTGACGGCGTCCTGCTGGAGAGTGTCGATGGCCGTCCACACCTGGAGCAAGCTCGAATTGTGATGGCAGCCGGCAAGCCGCTGTGGGTCGACAAGCCCGTGGCGGCCGACCTCGCGGACGTGATCGAGCTGTTTCGACTGGCAAAGGAAAGCAACGTGCCGTGCTGGTCTAGCTCCGCAATGCGTTTCGGGACGGAAATCGCCAACGCGCGCAACAACCCGGAACTGGGAGAGGTCGTCGCCTGCGATGTGTTTGGCTCCAGTTCATGGGCGGAGAAGCATCCATCGCTTTACCTGTATGGAATTCATGCGGTCGAGCCGCTCTTCACGGTGATGGGCACCGGCTGCGAGTCGGTCCAACGAGTGAAAACGGATCGTGGTGACATGGTCGTCGGCATCTGGAAAGGGGGCCGCATCGGCACGTTCCGCGACCTGCGCGCCGGCAAGGCCGATTTCAAAGCCATCATTTACGGCACCAAGAAGTCGATGACGACCAAGGCATCCGGCTATGAGCCGTTGCTGCTCGAGATCGTCAAATTTTTCAAAACCGGGCGGCCGCCCGTAACGGCTGATGAGACAATCGAGATATATGCATTCATGAGCGCAGCGGACGAATCGACAGCCCAGGGAGGAGCCGCGATTTCGATCGCGGAGACGATCCAAAAGGCACGACCGAAGCAACCATCCGACAATAAGTGAGGCGACACCTACATGAACAACGCAACCAGCAGTCGACGATCGTTCTTGTCAACATCTCTCGCCATCGGCGGCGGATTGGCACTTGCGCCTCACACACGTGCCCAGGGAGCCAACGACGACATTCGTGTTGCCGTAGTCGGGTTCCGCGGCCAGGGGGCCCTGCACCTGCGGCTGCTGCGCGAGCTCCCCGGTGTGCGCGTCGTCGCGCTCTGCGACGTCGACCAAAGCGTGCTGGATCGCGAACGGTCCAGGTCAGCCGAAAAGGGACAGAAAGTCGCGACCTACACCGACGTCCGCAAGCTGCTCGAAGACAAAAGCATCGACGCCATCACCACCGCCACGCCGGACCACTGGCATGCGTTGATTACGATCTGGGCCTGCCAGGCCGGCAAGGATGTCTATGTCGAGAAGCCGATCTCGCACAACCTCTGGGAGGGCCGCAAAATGGTCGAGGCGGCCCGCAAATACAACCGGATTGTTCAGTACGGCAACCACAATCACGGCCACCACACGGGCGATCTGCGGCTGGAACACGAGCAGTTCGGCAAGATCCAGGTCGTCTGGTCGGCGCTCAATCGCAAACGCGACAGCATCGGCAAAGTCAGTGGCCCTCAACCGATTCCCTCGTCGGTCAACTACGACCTGTGGCTCGGCCCAGCGCAACAGGCGCCGTTGATGCGCAAGCAGCTTCACTACGACTGGCATTGGGACTGGTCAACGGGCACCGGCGAGCTCGGCAACAATGGAATCTACCCACTGAATGAGGTCCGCCTGGCTCTCGGGCAGAACAAGCTGCCCCGGCGCGTGATGAGCCTCGGAGGCCGATTCCGGTTTGATGACGACGGCCAAACGCCGAATTCGCAACTGGCGCTCTTTCAATATGATCCGGGGCCGCTCGTCATTTTCGAGCTGCGCAATCTCCCGTCGGAGCAGGGACCAAAGACGATTGACCGAAAGATCAAGTGTGAGCGGGGCGAGTCCGCACTCCCCAAGCCGGCAGGAAGCCCCGGTGACACGGGCGGCTTCACGGCGCACAAGGGCCACCTGCACAACTTCATCACAGCCGTGCGAACCCGCAACGTTCGTGACCAGCGAGCCGACATCCTCGAAGGCCATCTTTCCACCGCACTCGTACACATGGCAAACGCCTCCTATCGCGTTGGCGCCTCGCACTCGGCGGACGAAGTGCGCGAGGCGATCCAAGACGGCGGCCACGAAGCCATTGAAACCTTCGGCCGCTTCCAAGAGCATCTGTCCGCCAATGGCGTCGATCTCTCGCAATCTCAATTTACGCTTGGGCCCTGGCTGGAGATGGACGCTCAGCGCGAAGAGTTCGTCGGAAGTTCCCCCGTGGTTTCGCAGGCGAATCAACTGCTGCGAAGGGACTATCGGAAACCGTTCGTCGTTCCGGAACAGGTCTAATCGCGGAGATCCATCTTGTTGCATCCCCATCGTCCACGCAGCGTCGTGCACTCCTGTGCGATCTGCGCCGCCAGCTTGGCTCAGGCTCTCGGCGAGGAAACACCTCGATGAATAGGTCGCGGCGGAATGACAACTCGAACGATCGGTCCTCGATCGCGGTGTTTCCACGGCCCGTTAGACGCCTCAGCCTTCACCTCGGCTCACGGTTGTTTGACAGATGCGGTCTTCTTACAGCGTTTGGTTTTTGGGCATTGATCTGTCCGGTCATCCATGCTGCCAACTTTACGTCCGGACGACAGGCCGCCACCCGATTCGGCGTTCACGAAATTGTGCTCACGGGTCAGGCCTCCATCGCAGGCGCCCCATGTGAGGCCCGGTGGACCAGCGACGGAGACGCCGGCAATCCATTCGACACGATTGTAACAGTCAAGTTCACTCCGCCGTCGGGCGACAAGAAAGCCCTGAGTGTCCAGGCGTTTTATGACGGCGACAACACGTGGCGGGCCAGAGTGTACGTGAGCGAGGCGGGCGCGTGGAAATGGTCCTCATCGTGCGACAAGGATCCGCGACTGAACGGCCAGACAGGCTCGTTTGCGGCCATCGAGTCGAAGCTGCGCGGCCGCCTGCTGCCGCATCCGAAAAACGCAAGGCATTGGATTACCGAAAACGGCCGCTGGTTCCTGAACCTCAACGACACGGCCTATTTCTTGCTTTGTGCCCACGACGGCAATGGAGACCCGATCTCCGACGAGCAGGCAACTCGGTACGTCCGCGACGACGTCGCGCGGGGAATTACTTCCGTGAGATGTTTTCTAGCAAGTCGGCGCGAGGGCTTCGTCCAATCGCGGGAACAGTGGATCGCCTGGCACTTCGAAACGGACTCGCTCGATCGACTGCGGCTCGAAGCCTGGCAGTGTGCCGATCTCCGGCTAAGAATGCTCCTGGACCAGTTTCCCGACGTCGCCGTGCAACTCATCCTATTTCCGCTTGAGGGTTACGGCAGGGATGACCGGTTCTGGAGCGCACTATCGGCGGTTCGTCGTGACCGTCTCCTGAGAAACCTTGTGGCGAGGTTTGCAGCCTACCCGCAGATTTTCTGGTTGATGACAAACGATGCCCACTATGGCGACAAGCACCCGAACAACAACGCCATGGTGCGGGAAATCGGCGCCTATCTGAAGCAGCATGACCCTTGGCAGCACCCCCGTTCGACAGGACATGCGCGCCGCTTGCCGTTCATTTTCGGAGCGGAGGATTGGGTGGACTACATCCATATCGAACACGAACACGACCTCGGTGCGCTCGAGTACGCCAAGTATCACGGCTTGGCCAAGCCCGTCTTTCTCGGCGAAGACCGCTATGAGCAGGATCCGTCTCCACGTCCTGACCCAATGCACATGCAGTACTGGCAGCGTCGGCTGTTTTGGGCATGGCTGCTGTCCGGCGGCTCGGCCAACTACGGCGGGCGATGGTGGTGTGTCCATCCCTATGGCGACTCCGAATCCCTGGCAGCCACATTCCGACAAAGCCCGGGAGTCACTTTTCGTGCAGCCTTGACCGGCCTCGATTCCGTGCGCCCAATTCGTGATTACTTCGAACAGCGGGACATCGATCTCGGCGAATTCGAGCCAGACCATGTCTTGGCGGAGGATGCGGATGGCCGGACAGGTGCGCAGGCTCCTCGGCTCCTGCGTCGACGACGCGAAGAATTCCTCTTGTATCATCCCCACGCCGCGGCCGACGGGCAGGACGCTCACGTCACGGCAAACACCTCCGCTCGACTCCGTGTCAATCTTCAGGACGCTCCGGGGACGTTCTCCGTCGAATGGTATCAGACGGAGGACGGACAGACGCGAAAGGGAGACAACTTGACTGGTGGCGATTGGCTCGACCTATCCGCGCCCTGGCCCGGTCAGGACGTGGTGATTCGATTGCGAAAAGAATAAATCGCAAACAACCCGACCAACAACGCCCAAGCAAATCGAAGCGGCGGTCCACGGGCTCGCGCCCGTGGCTAACATCTGTCGCCCCTTGCGGGGCTTGTGCGCGTGACCGCGCCGAGTTGGTGCGCGTGAAGCGCCGAGTTGGCGCGCGTGAAGCGCCGAGTTGGTGCGTGTGAAGCGCCGAGTTGGTGCGCGTGGGCAATCGGTTTGCACGGGCTCACGCATCGGTCCCTGGACTCGCGCAACGGTCCAATGACACCGGTCGATGGGCTTGGACTGACCGCGTCAATGGCTACCGGTTGTCGCCCATGCGGGGCCGGTGCGCGTGGTGCGCGAGGTCGCTGGAGTGGGAGGCGAGGGCAGATGGAGACCGCGACGCTCTTCCCAAGAGCAGCAGGTCAGTGCGTTTCAGAAACAAGGGAGCTTGGTCGACCACCACAATGTCGTCATCAAGCCATGTGCGGATTTCCTCGTACTGGGGCCGTGTGATTAACACGTAGGCGTCTTGCCCGGCGACGAACTGCTCAAAGTCCTCACGGGCCGGGTCGGGCGACCAGCGCGGCCGCGATCGCTCGGCGGCAAGCTCGTCGGGAGTGCGGCGGTCGGTGAACCAGAGCCGGCGAATCGGCTGCTTGGCATAAAACACCCAGCTCGGCTCCATGCACTCGTAGGTCGCGATGCTCGGGTGGTCGCTGTGCCGATGCATCGTGGCCAACAGCTGGTCAAACTCTTGTCGTCCACTCACGTGCCGCGAAAGCCAGGCAAACGACACCAACACCAGCAACACCGCGCCGGCCGTGAACGCGCGCACCATTTGAGGACGGCGGTCGTGGAGGCGCCAGCATGCGCAGGCCACGCCCAGCGGAATCAACCCGGCGGCGCCAAGCCACTCTTCGCCCGGCAACAACTGCCGCGCCGCGACCGGCAGGCCGGCCAGCACACAGACGCCCACCAGGCCGACAATCGCCAGCCCGGCACGTGTCCACCGAGGTGAAAAGCAAGTGACATGTCGGCGCCAGCGGTCAAGCTGGCGCGCCGTCAGCAACGCCAAAGCGGGATAGCACGGCGTCACGTAGCTCGGCAACTTCGTGCGAGCGATCGTGAACAGTCCCACATAGACGCCGATCCAACACGCACAGAACACCACCGCCACACGAGCTCGCCCTTGCGACCGCAGCGCATCGAGAAAGCTGGGAGCCGCAAAAATCGACCAAGGGAAAAAGCCGACCAACAACGCCAGCGGATAAAACCAGACGCCGCCGCCGTGGCTCTCCATCGGCCGCATCGCACGGCCTAAATTGTGTTCGAGAAAGAATCCCTCCAGCCAGGCGCCGTCGGTGCGCACGCCGACCCACACGTACCAAGGCAGAGCAACGGCCAACCCGCACCCGATGGCCGTCAACGGCCGCATCCAGAGGCAGGTGCGGAGAAAATGCCCCGGCGAGAAACTCCGCACGACGGAGGCCGTGAGCGCTCGTGACCACCAACTCGCTGGCCGCGCCGACAGCGTCGAATCTGCTCGCCGCGGGAGCCGCGTCAACAACAAAAACATCCCGATCACGGCGGTCGGCAGAATCATGCCCACCGGCCCCTTTGCCAACATCGCCACGCCCATCAGGGCATACATCGGCACAGCAACGCGAAGCGGCAGAGCACGTTCACTCCACGGCTTGTCATCCCAGCGGCGGGCCTCAGCGCGCGTCGTGCCGGCTGTATGCTCCGTCGCTTCGCCCTCCAGGTTGGTGGGCAGAGAGGGAAACGCCCAGCAGACGAAGACTGCGGTCGCCGCCGTTGTCAGCAAGATCAAGAGAGAGTCGGGAGTTGCCGCTCGGCCGGCTACGACAAACATCATCGAAGTGCAGAGTGTGATCGGCGCCAACCGGGCAACTGCCGGCCCGAACAGGCGCAAACCGATCAGCCAAGTCAGCCAACAGGCGCCAACAGCAGACAGCGCCGAAGGCAACCGTGCGGTGAACTCGTTGACGCCACCGAGCAGGTAGCCCGGCATCATCGCCCAATAGAGCAGCACGGGCTTGTGACTGCGCAGCTGGCCATTGAACACCGGAGTCCCCCAGTCGCCGCGCTCGAGCATCTCCGCGGCGCACCCGGCGTTGCGAGGCTCATCGCGGTCCCACAGCCTGGGGCCTCCCAAGCCGCTGAACATTACGATCGCCGCCAACAGAAGCGGACCAACCGGGGAGAGGCGGGGGGCAGTGGAGTCGAGCATTGCGGCCATCCGTGGCCTCCTTCGCAGGTCTTGCCGTTGTTTGCGGGAAAGGAGTTTAACGCCTGGCGTCTTTCCCCGGCAACCGAGATTCCCCTATACCCCCGAAACGCCTAGTGGTATAGAGAGCACGCGGTAGCCACTTTCCGTTTCCGACGGCGCCCGCAGCTCTCCACCACTCGCCATCCGGACGCCCCCGTGCCCAGCGATACCGATTCATCTCACCGCGCGGATGCTGCCGCCAGTGATTCGGCGTCACCGGACATCGTCCGAATACGGCTGCCCGGCGGCCAACTGCGGCTATGGCCGACGTGCGGACTGCTGTTTTGCCTGTTGGGGATGTGCGCGTTCCTGTGCGATGGAGCAATCTCCCGCTGGGCGGCCCGCGTCGACATGCCGGGAGATTTTGAATCGGGGCTGGCGATCGGCGAGATGTTTGGGCATGGCGTCGGCGTGCTGTTTGTCTTGCTGGCCGTGTTCGCGCTCGACCAACATCGCCCCGTCGTGCTGCGAATTGCCTGTTGTGCCTATCTCCCCGGCTTGCTGGTCAATTGGATCAAAGTGTTGGCGCCCCGCGTCCGCCCGCTGTATGCCGGAGAAGTGACGGCAACGCTGGCCGGCTGGACTCTGGACGGCATTGATCAGGTCGGGTACGCCATACAATCGTTTCCCTCCGGTCACGTCGCCACCGCCGTTGGACTCGCCGTGGGCCTCTCGTGGCGTTACCGACGAGGCAGCGGGCTGTTTGTCGCGTTGGCCTGCCTGACCGCCGCGGAGCGGGTGATCACGCGGGCCCACTACCTGTCGGACACGTTGTTCGGCGCCGGAATCGCGGTGCTGGTATCCGGCGGGTTTGTCCATGCTCGGATTACCGGCTGGGTGTTCGACTGGTTCGAGCAGCGCAAGTGGTCCAATTCGTCGCCAGCTATAAAGAAGAGTTCTCTGCGAGTCGTCCCGCCAGAGCGCCGCAGCGCGTAGTCAAGGAGCGGTAGAAAAACACCTCCTCATCTTCCGGAAGATAGGCGGTTCCGACGGCCAGCTGGGTCTTTTTTGCGCCGCCAACGAGCAGTCTGGCGCCGCGCGCCCTCGCCTGTGCCCCACTGGGCGGCCGAGGCACGCTTCGCGCGTAGCATGGGCGCCCTCGCCCGTGCAGGACTGCGCAACCCCACGGTCACCAAAGGCCACGAAGACACGGGCGAGGCACCCATGCTACGCGAAGATCACGAAGACACGGGTGAGGGCGCGGCCCCCCGTGCAGCGCGGCGCAACCCCACTGCGCCGGCTGAGTCTCTCCTTGCGGGGCATCGGCGGTGCAGAGCGGCTGCTCATCGCGCACGGGCGAGGGCACCCATGCTACGGACGATCGAAGCGGCTGTTCGCGCGCGCGAGGGCGCCCATGCTACGAACGAACTTAGGCGTTTGACGGCACGAGAATTTTGCAGCTGGACGTCGAACTGCTAAAATCCGGAGGCCAGGGCAAACCAAGGAGTCCCATCATGGGCTGGATTGTAGTCACGTGCCTGCTGGGTTGGGTCGGAGACGAAAGCGACTCGACGTTGCGGCCCTTTATCGAGTATCGCCGGGCGATGAGCGCCGCGATGCAACGCGAAGCCGGAGCCACCGACAATGCGTCGCGGGCCGCGGCAATTGTCGAGTTGACGAAGCTCTATGAGGAGCTCAAACGCGACCCGCGCCGCGAATCGAGCCCGACGCTCACCGAGTACAAGGCCGAGTTGTGGAGTCGCCTCCACCAATTGCGCACCGAACTACTGCGAAAGTTCCCCGACGCGGCGCCGAGTCGCCCGTCGCCGGAGCCTGCCTCGGCCGCGCCCAAGTTGCTTGGCGATGCGGCGGCGAGATCAGCGTCCCAATCGCTGGCCACCCACATCGATTTAGCGGGCCAAACGATGGGCGGACCGTTGGCGTTGCTGGGACAAGCTCGCCGTCCGGCAAACTCGCAGGGAGCGCACGGCGGCGGCGCTGTGATCGACTTCGGCCCGGAGCTGGTCGAGCTGATTCAGAGAACGATCTCGCCCGACCACTGGGACATCAACGGGGGCCCCGGCTCCATCGTCTACTATCGCGCCTTCCATTGTCTCGTCGTGCGAGCATCGGGCGACGTCCATGGGGCCGTGGGCGGATTGCTGGGCGCGCTGAAGTAGCTTTAGCTTGGCCCGCTCGGCACTTTTTCCAGATCAATTTTGCCCGGCGCCGTCCATCCGCTGGTAGGTGTAGCCGCCGTTGGTGCCTTTGGCGAGCTGCATCATGAAGTTGTCCTGCTCCTGCAGCGGGCCAAAGCCGAATTGCACGCAGTGAAAGGTCGTGCCCGCTCGGCGGGCGCGGCCAATCATATCGCGCAGTTGATTGGCGGTTGGCGGATCCGTTCCGTCGGTCAGCAGGTAGACCACATCGGAGTCGAGATTCAGCGCGGCATAGATGCCGATGTGGTGCTTGGTGGAGCCGAAGGCGCTGAGGCCCTCGAAGAAGTCCTTCACGGTCGCGAGGTTTTCGGGAGTCACTCGCACCAGCCCCGGACGCCTGTGGTACTTGCGCCCGTAAGTCTCCGGCGTGTCGTGGTTGTAGGCCACCACTTCGAAGCGTTGCTCCGGTCCGAGCGCCGCAAGCCCGCGCCCCAGTTCTTTTTGAGCGGCCAACAACGCGCCGAGCCCCGTGCCGCCGCCCATGCTCTTCGAGCGGTCGATGCAGAACACAAAGGAGCGGCCTACCGAGGGCGCGCCGAACATGGTGAGCCGGGCGGGTGTGCCGGGTCGAGGCGCAGGCCGGCCCCTCGCTTCCATCGCCCGAATCTGCTTTTCCAGCTGTTCGGTGTCGGAGGGCAAACCGCCGGCCCCGCCCTGAACATTCAGATCGGAGCCGTTCAGCAAGTTGTCATTGGCAGTCGGCCCAGTCGCGGCGCCCGGCAGGGCAATGTCCGGCAGCTCGGGCAACTGATCCATGGAAGGCAAGGCATCGGACGCTTGACTCGCAGCCGCCCCGCCCGCGGCCGCTTGAGCAGCCGCTTCCGCCGCTTCCTCCGCCGCCGCGTCCGCCTCATCAAAATAGTCCGTCTCGCCGTTGGCCGAGACCGCAACCACAATGGCCGCCGTCCGGCTGGATTCGGTGATCCCTCGGTTGATCGGCGTCACGTTCCTCCAAAGCAGCCCGGCAGCCAGCAACACAACCATGTGCAGACCCGCCGACATCGCCCAAGCGGGCATGCGGCGGCCTTGCTCCTCCCAGGGAGGTTGAATGGTCATGAACTTCTCCGATCCAGTGACGCCCGCAGCCGGGTGAGTGGCAAATCCTCTCTTCACTATAGCTGACGGCCGGGAAATCACCGATGGAAGTTCCACCGCCGCGACGGGTTGAGGCTCGAACCGGAACATCGGCTCGGCAAACGGGTCGGAGTACTGGCTCGGCGACCGCTGGTCCCGACGGTCCTCCGTAGCTCTATCCCTCGCTCACGCTTCGGGTTACCTTCCCTGACGCCAGCGGGGCCTCGTCACTTCAACAGCCCGGCGATCGGAGCGCCGTCGCGGACGAGCGTGATGGGCCGGCCCACGTTGGCTTCGTACTCCTTGTTCGGATCGATGCCCATTGCCTGGAAGAACGAAGCTGCGAGGTCGTCGGGGCTGAAGCCCTTGTCGACGGGGCCCTCCGCCTTGGCGTCGGTTTCGCCGATCACCTGCCCGGTGGCGACTCCGGCGCCGGCCATCATCGCGCACATCGCGCGGGCCCAGTGGTCGCGACCGGCGTTCGCGTTGACCTTGGGCGTGCGACCGAATTCACCTGTTACCAGGACGGTGGTGCTGTCGAGCCGGCCCGTTTCGCCGAGCCGGTCGAGCAGACCGGACAGGGACTGATCCAGTCTCGGCAACAACTCGCGTCCCAACGTGCCGAAATTGTCCTGATGAGTGTCCCAGCCCTCCAGCAGCACGGTCACGAATCGCACTCCCGCCTCGATCAGGCGGCTGGTGAGTAACATGCCCTGGCCGAAGTCGTGTCGACCGAACCGTTCGATTTCGCGATCGGGTTCGAGCGACAGATCGAACGCGTTCCGGGCTCGCGGCGAGCTGATGATGTTGAATGCCTGCTCGGAGAACCGATCGAGTCCACGCACCGCGTCGTCCAGTCGCTCGTAGCCGTCGAAGGCGTTGTCGATGTCTTGCAGCAACCGGCGTCGATCGCGGTAGCTTTCGATCGTCAGGCCATCGCCGAGCGTGATGCCGCGGACGCGAAACGGTTGGCCGTAGCGAGGCTTCTCGCCCGTGGACAGCGGGCCATACTCGGGGCCCAAATATCCCGGCCCTTCGACGGGTCGATCGATGGAGACGAACGACGGCAAATCCTTGGCCGCCGGAAACTCGCGGCTGGCGACCGAGCCGTACATCGGATACTCGAGCACCGGAGTCGGGCGATTGCCGGTCATCAGGTAGCGGGTGCCGAGCGAGTGGGCGGCGAGGTTGTGGGTGATGCCGCGGACAACCGCATACCGGCTCGACCGTTTCGCCAAGCGTGGCAGATGCTCGCAGATTTCGACGCCGGCCGTGTCGGTGCGGATCGGGCGGAACTGGCCACGGTATTCGGCGGGCGCGCCGGGCTTCATGTCCAATGTGTCTTGATGCGACGGCCCACCGCCCAAGAACACCAGAATCGCCGAGCGGCCTCGGTCGGACTCGCCGGCCTCGGCCTGCAGCCGCAAGAAGTTGGCCAGCGAGAAGCTCGCTCCCAACGCGCCTGCCTGGAGCCATTGGCGACGGGTGCAGCCGAGGCCCGGGGCCGAATCCTTCCCGAAACTTGTCATGTCACGATCCTGTCAGTTCACTGTCAGTTCAAAATGAACTCTTTGGTGTTGATCAACGCCCACAGCAGGTCTCGCATGCCGGCCCCGAGCTCGGGCGCCTGCCGCAGGTGCCGCACGCCGCGCTGCAGCTCGTCGTCGGTGGGCGGTCGGCTCAGCGCTCGCAGCCAGGCGGCCCGCACCAGCTCCGCTTCGTTGGACCGCTCGCCTTTCGCCGCCGCCTGCTCCAGTTCCGCCACCCAGCCGCTCTCTAGCAGCCGCTGCTCGATCAGCGGATCATTGTGCAAGAACACCGCCTGCAGCAGTGTCGGCTGATTGGCTCGCTCGCAATCGCAATTGGCCGCCCGTGCCGGCTTGCCGAACACGTCCATCGCGTACGTTCCCGCCAGCCGCATCGAGAGATGCCCGCTCGCCCGTCGCGTCAGGTCGGTCCTCACTTCCTCCAACTGGCCGTCACCAGCCACCGCCTGCTTGACGCAGTCGTAGACCGCCTCAGCGGGCAAGCGGCGCGGAATCGCTCGGCTCAAATTGCGACGATCCTCGCGGTTGGTATCGTTGGGGCGCCAACTGCGCTGGTAGGCGTCGCTCGTGACGATCTGCCGATGCAGCCACTTCATGTCGTAGTTGCGCTGGACAAACTCCGTCGCCAGCCAATCGAGCAGCTGCGGGTGACTGGGCGGGTTGGCGGGGTTCAAGTCGTCGGGCGGATCGATCAATCCGCGGTGAAAGTAGGCCGCCCAGACTCGATTCACGAATGACCTGGCAAAGTATGGATTGCCGGGCTCCAGCATCCACGTCAGGACCGCATCCCGCGGGTCGTCCGCGCCGGCCAACTCCACTTCGCGACTGCGCAGCAGCTTCAGCCTCGCCGGCTGCTCGCGCTTCGCCAGATACAGTTCTCGCCAGGGGATCGCCACGTCGTCCGAGGCTCGACGCAGCGTCTCGTTTCGCACGGGCAGGCCGTTGCGGTTGGACCCGCTGAGCCCCACTCGCTTGGCCATCGAGTCGTACTCCGAGCGCGCGTCGTCCGGCACACCGAAACGCACGTTGTCCAACAACGCCGAAAAGTGCCGATAATCTTCCTGCGTCCAAGGCGCGAACGGGTGCTTGTGGCATTGAGCGCACTGCAGGCGAATGCCGAGAAAATTGTGAGCGAACGCCTCCGCCTTGTCGTCGGCTTTCTCCACCGAGCGGCGCGTCCAATAGTGCGGCATCGTCGCGCGGTGGCTGAAGCGATCGGCTGATTCGTCCAAGTAGTAGCTCGTCATCTCCCGTGCGTAGTCCGCATACGACTGACCTTCGGCTCGGCCCGTGGCCTTCACGATTCGCGACACCAGTTGATCGTACGGCAGGTTCTCGAGAAGACGCTGGTGCACCCACATGTACCATTGGACCGACGTCTCCTGCCCCAATTCAGCCTGTTGCGCCGGATTGCAGCCCGTGTAGTCGCAGATGCGATTGGCCCACCAGGCCGCATAGGCCGGGCGTTGCAGCAACTCCTCCACCTTGCGTTCGCGTTTGTCCGCGGCAGAGTCCGCCAGAAACTCGGTGACTTCCCCGGGCGTAGGCAGCGTGCCCGTCAAATCGATGCTAACCCGGCGCAGGAACTCCGTGTCACTGCAAAGCGCCGACGGCGTGATGCCGAGCTTGCCGAGTTTCGCCTCGACGAACTTGTCGATTGGGTTGGCAAACGATTCGGGCTGTGCTGCGGTTGAGACAGCGAAAGCAGACCGAATCACGGGCACCGCGGCGACACCGTTGTCGTAAAACGCGATCACATGCGTGTCGCCAGCCGAAACGGGCTGCCCTGGGGGTGGAGTTACCGGCAACAATCGCCCTGCCGCATCGACGGTGACTAGTGTGTCGTCGTTGGTGCGAAATCGACACAGCGGTGTGACGTCCTCGCGCGAGCCGTCCGCCCAAATCGCCATGACTCGCAGCGGCACCGGCCGCGCCGCGTCACCACTGGTCCCTTCAGCCGTTGCAGGACGGGCCGCAAGCAGCACCTCCGCCGGTTCGATTTCGAGCCGCTGCAGAGTTCGCGGTTCGCGGACACCCTCCGCGCCCGCCGCGATCCACCTTGCCAGCATGCGGTGCTGCCACGACCCGGCGGCGAATCGCTCGCCACCCTCGTGGCTCTCCCGCATCGTCGGCTTGGCAATGATCAGGCTGTCGTCCGGCGCAGCGCGGTCGACGCGTCGGCCGGAGGAGCTCGCTTTGGCCGTCAACGCTTCGTGATCCATCTTGAAGTCGTAGCCGAACAGCGACAGGCGAAACCCGCCTCGCCCCTGGAACGAGCCATGACAAGAGCGGCCGCTGCAGCCCAGCGTGCCCAGCAGCGGCACAACGTGCTGCTGAAAGTCCGGAACCTCGTCCGTCTCGCCGGCATAGCGGACGCTCACGGGATCGAGTCGTTGGGCCGGTTGGGCTGGTGAACTTGGCGGCGCCTGCGCGTACCCGATGGAACTGACAAAAGCACCAACCAGCAACGCCGCCACAGGTGTTCGCAACGTAGGGTGCGGAGATTGTGTGCTCATGATCCAAATCATGGGGTTGCGCAGTGCTGCACGGGCGAGGACGCCCATGCTACGTTCATCTGTGGCGGGAACTACTCCGCGCCGAGTTTCCGCAACGTTTCGACAGCCATCAGCACATCGCTGCCCGCGACTTCATGCTTGGCGCCGGTTTGAATGCGGTCGCCAACCTGTAGTCCGGCGAACTGCTCCTTGCGCTGCCAGAAGCCGGCCAGGATCGCTGTCTTGCCGACCATGCTCTCCGCTTGCTTTGCGCGATTCCCCTCGCGCGACTCGCCGACGCTTTCGATCTTGACGATCAGGCCGTACAGCATGGGATCTTTCTTGACGATGGTCGCCGTAACGTTGCCTTGAAAACCGCGAAACGCCTCGGCCAACACCGGGTAGTCGTCGGCCTGATAGGGAGCGACCTTGCGAAACATCTCGCCGGCAAATGCCAGCTGCGCTCCGCCGTCGTGGCGAGCGGCGACTTCGAGCGTCTCGCCTTTGCGAGTCGTCAGCAGCACGTCGAGAAACCGGCTCGCCAGTCCTTCCACCACCACCTCTTGGCCGATGATGCTCTTGGGATTGCCCGCTCGATTTCGCTTCCAAACGCGTGGCACGGCTTGGACCTTCACCGTGAACGTGCCTTTCTCGACGTCCTTGTCGACGAGCGTGCCGACGAGCGATCCGAGGAAGCCGTGAAAGGCCTTAGGCAGCCCCGCCGCATTCACGGAGTTGGGGCTGTCGCTCGAACTGGTCGCGTCCGACGTCGACTCAGTTGCGCTAGTGCGGCCGAACTCGCGAACCGTGAGATGATCGCTTTGCCGCCCGATGTGTTGCACCTGCAGGTCAAGCAAGTCGCCGACCTTTAGCTGGTGAT
>JAGQPF010000670.1 GCA_020426845.1 Planctomycetales bacterium | reverse complement strand
TGCTCGCTCGTGAAACCGAGGAACTGCTGGCCCAGATGCTCGGCCTGCCGTGCTCCTTGGTAGAGCAATGGATTCACGAAGGCCGCTACGTCATGGGACCGGAGCTTGTCGAGCGCGGTTGCGCGGAAATGCTTCCGCTGCCTGGCGCGCCAATCCCGGTCGGCAAGGCCAAGCCGTCTCGTCCGTCGGAATGAGCCTTTGGCGACGCATCAAGACATCACCAACACCACCGGAGTCACCACATGACCACTTTTGCCTGCCAACGTTGCGCCGGGGCGCTCACGGGATACATCGCCGCCTTCATGTTATTGACGACACCGGCGACATCGGCCATTGCCGAGGATTGGCGCGGCTTCCGTGGCCCAACCGGCGACGGAGTGGCCGTGGAAAAGTCGGCGCCGTTGAAGTGGAGCGCCGAGGACAACATCGTTTGGAAAGCCAAGCTCCCGCAGCCCGGCAACGGCAGCCCGATCGTTGTCGGCGATCGGGTGCTGGTCGCCAGCGCGGAGAACGAGCAAGGCACGCGGCGATCGCTCTACTGTTTCGACCGCAAGGACGGCAAGCAACTTTGGGTGGCCACGGTGGATGCGCCCGAGATGCCGACGCATAAGACCAATCCCTACTGCGGATCCACGCCGGCCGCCAACCAAGACCAAGTGGTCGTGTGGCACGGGTCTGCGGGGTTGTTTTGCTACGATCTTGAAGGCAAAGAGCTCTGGCGTCGCAACTTGGGAGAGTTCCGACACATCTGGGGTTACGGCACCTCTCCGGTCATCGTCCAAGACCGGGTCATCATGCACTGCGGGCCCGGGAAGTCCCTGTTGATCGCGTGCCTTTCGCTGGTCGACGGCAAAACAATCTGGGAGCACCATGAGCCCCAAGAGGGCGACGGCAACCGCAACGAAGCCGGCAAATACGTGGGCTCCTGGAGCACCCCCATCATCAAAACGTTGGACAATCGCTCGCAAGCGATCTGCACGATGCCGACTCGAGTGATCTCGCTGGATACCGAGTCGGGCCAGTTGCTGTGGCATTGCGATGGCGTGCGCGGGCCCAAAGGCGATCTCGCCTACTCGTCTCCCTTGGTCGGCGAAGACATCTGCGTTGTTTGTGGCGGCTTCAACGGGCCCTCATTCGCGTTTCGCCTGGGCGGCGCCGGCGACATCTCCGCGAATCGTTTGTGGCGCCGCGAGCAGAACCCGCAGAACATCGGCACGGGCCTGTTGATGGGCAAGCACTACTACATGGCGAACGCCGGCCCCGGCACGATTCAGTGCTTGTTGGCAGCCAGCGGCGAAGAAGTCTGGGAAGCACGCGGGCCGGGCAACATGTGGGGCTCGATGATCCTGATCGGCGACCTCGCCTATGTCATCGGCCAAAACGGCGACACGCTGGTCTTTCGGCCCAAGCCGGAAGAGTTCCAGCAGGTCGCGGTCAACAAGCTCGGCGAGCCCGCCAATACCACGCCTGCATTGGCTCACGGACAATTGTTCATTCGCACCAGCGGCCACCTCTGGTGCGTCGGAGAATAAGCTGTTGGCCCGTTGCTGATGCCCGGCCGGAACGACTGCTACGGTTGTAGCTCCGAGGGAGCCAGCGGCTGTTCGAAGCGGCTCTCAAACCGCCACCGCGTGTGGCGGTTGAGCCGCGGCTCGTCGAGTTGCAGCTGTCGAATGCCATAGTCGTGGTCAATCCAGATTCGCAGCTGACCGTGTTCGTGATACCGGGCGCTGAGGCAAGCGCACGGCGCGCCGTCAATCGCCTGATCGGCAACGCGACTCAGCTCGGTCGCTGCCTTCCAAAATGGCGATTCGCTGAGCTCCTCAGGCAGCAGCAAGTGAGGCACGATGATCGATGTGGATTTCGACATGCGCCGCGCCACGCTCAGCGCAGACTCCAATGAGTCGCGCGGTTCGGGCTCCGTCGCGTCGGAGTCGCCGACCCAAGTTTGGCCGGCCGCATCGCGTTGAATGGCGTAACTGCGCCGAGCCGACTTGAGCAAGAACAGGAACTCGCCCGATGCCCGCGACAACGCGTGGCGAAAGCTGTGTCTCGCCAACGAGTCGCCGCGGCGTTCCAGCAGTTCGCCGGAGTCGCGATAGTTTGTCGCCTCCGCGTAGCGACGCCTCACTTTGGCAAGGATCGTGGCGGCGTCCTCCGGCGCCGGGGCAGGCTCGGTCCGTGTCGTTTGGCGTTCCACCGCAGGAGCGGTCGCATCGCCAATTCGAGGCGCCTCGGCCGACCCGCTGCGAGGCGGCAGCATGGTCGAGCCTGTCGGCTCTGCGCCACTGCGGGACAAGTTTGCGCCGCTGGCGGGATCCAGCATCGGATCTCGCTTCGCGCCTCGGCTGGCCCCTTCGGTTGCCCAATCGTCTCCGGACGGCGCGGCCCGTTGCAAACTTGTGTCCGGTGTCGCCACTTCGTGATCGAACCAATCCGACTCGCCGGTCGCAACTCTCGGCTGGTTGTGGGAAGGCCCCGTCCGTCCCGCGTTGGCGGCGAGCGGATCGCTGTGGCCGCAGCCGGCAAACAGCAGTGCCGCTCCCCATGCAGTTGCGCGCGCAATCAAGCTCGCTATCACACGTGCCCTCACACGTGCCCTCACACATGCATGCACGCAATTCGTCCGCGGCGCAGCAAGGCGCCCCATGGAGCAGTGACAAGAATCGGTCATTTTGCATCGCCCGCCGTGATCGATTCGGCGTAGGCCAGCCTGCCTGTGTAGCCATCGTGCCAACGGACGATGACTTGCGGACGGTCGTAGGCGGCCCATTGATAGCCGGGGCCAGCGGGTCGCGCAACGGGCAGTACGTTGTTCACCTGGACGATGCCGTAGTAGGTGTTGCGGATTCGCTCGTAGGGCAGGTTGTTCGGGAACCCCGTGACCCAGCGAAACTCGACGCGGCGTCCCTGGCTGTCCCACATCCCGCCGCGAGGTGGATTGCCGAGCGTCGCAATTGGATGGCCCGTGGAGCCCAAGGGGCCGCACATCATCTCCCACACGTTGTCCGTGATCTTGACCGAGGCCGAGGCATGCACGTCGCCCGTGAAGATCAGCACCGGCTTGGGCTGCCGATCGAGAAACTCGAGCAGCCGCTCGCGCTGGCGAAGGAATGACGGAAAACCGTCACCTTTGTCGTCCTGATCGGCGCCTGGCGCGTCGGAGACGTGGGCGGCCGTGTGATAGATCGTCCACGGATCGGGCGAGATCAAAAAAATGAAGTCGGCGTCGCTGGCGGCAACGCCGTCGGTCAGCCACTTCTCCTGGGCAGGTCCCAACAGGAACAGTTTGGGATCATGACGGTCGCGCGGATTGCGATTCGACCGCTCCCCTCGCGTGTCCAGGGCGAAGAAGTGGCAATTGCCGACGCGCCAGTCGTAGTAGTGGTGAACGCCGATGCTGTAGTCGATCTCCTCGTCGAACTGCGGCGCGGGCTCAATCTCCAGCCGATGCGCATCGACAATCCGTCGCACACCGTAGACGCCGGCGTTGCGTGGGGCATTCCGGCGCCGCAGCGCCTCGTCTCGTGTGTAGCAGCCGAGGTGCAGCGTGCTGATGGTCGCTAAATCCAGGCGGGAAAAGTCCGCCGTCTCATCGACCAACAGCGGGCTGCCCGCCTTCACGGACGCGCGCCCGAGACGAATGCGTCCCGATTGCGGGCCGCGAGGATTGGCCCACTCCAGGTAGTCCTCGTAGGCTCGCAGGCCGATGTCGCGAATCAGATGCGGCCCCTCTCCCAGTCCCACTTGGCCGCAACCGTGGATGTCCCAGCCGACATCGTGGTCGTCGAACGTGAAGGCGCCCGGCAGATAGCGAAACAGATTCGAGAACGACTGTCCGCGTGAAAAGTAGAGACGATAGTTCTCGCGCACACCATCCAGCGTCCCGTCGCGACGCTCCTCATAGATCACGTCCCCATTGACGATGCCGAACATCGCCTCCTGAGCGTGTCGGCGACGGATCGAGTCAAATGCCGGAGTGCTCACGTACTGCCCGCCGCTGCGATCGGGGTCCTGCGAGGCGCAATGCCCAATGGCGAACGTGATGTTGAACCAACCGCGCGGATTGTGCAGTGGATCGTGGTGTGACCGCTCGTCCGGCAGCGTGCGAAACGACGGCCAGGGCTCACTCGGATTGGGCCGCAGATCGGCGACTCCCAGCGGCGTGCTCACGGCGTAGTAGTAGCGGGTGTTGGGCGTCAGGCCATGGAGATGGGCCACGCCCGTCATGTCATCCTCCGCCCGCGTGACCAGCGGAGTCCGTGGCGATTGGTCCGTCAGCGGCAACCGAGTGTCAAACACCACCTCCAGTTCGCTGGGCTCGCGAGTCCGCGCCCAAACGCAGATGCCCCGCGAACTTAGTCGGCCCAACAACGGTCCATGCGTTAGACGAGTGGACGCGTAGGGGGCCACGTCGTTGGCGACCGGGTCCGGCCAGCGAACTACCTGGCCCGAGGCAACGTAAGCACCCCCGAGCACAACAACCATTGTCAGCAGGATGCGGCTCGGGCCTGCGATGGAACGGGATTTCTTCATGAATTCGTCAAGAATGAGTCAAGAGTCGCCAACGATGGTCGCGTCATCCTGAAGGGTAAAGTCTAACAGCCTGTTGAAAAACACCCCACTGCCAATCGAAATCGCCTCGGCGGAATGCACTGAGCCGATTGCCCCAGCGGGTGTTTTCAACGGCCGAGCGCGGGGCGTGAAAAGCACGCAGCCGTTGCAACACGTCTCACCGGCATTCACGGAACTGCACAAACCCGAAATCTATCCTCACTTCCATCCGCTCCCTGCTCGTCCCCTCTTTGGCCCCCAATCAGCAGGGAAATCGCCATTTTCGGCAACATCGGCTCGCCGAAGTCGATGGTGCGGCGCGGCCATGCCGCCGCAAAACCGAAGATTGCTAAAGTTCGAGGGTGGTTTGAAACGAAACTTACTCTCGGATGAATTCTTCACTTACGGAGTGTTGACCCTAACACTCCCGCTGTGCGGAGAATTCAAGCAGGGGGGCCTGCTTGGAGATCACCTCGATCTCCCCAGTTGACGTTGTGTCGGGTAACCGGTGCGCCGTCCTTCTGTGCATGCCTCTCGGCAAATCCTCAACGCCGAGTACTGCTGAGTTGCATGGCGAACGTTCCGGCTTCTGCTTGGACTGCTGCCTGCATTTACTAACGAGACGTGAGGCGCGGATCAGAGGGAACTGACCCCAGCCACGCAGAAGTCAACGCCGTAGCCCCGACCCAGATTCGCTGTCAACTTCCCACGGTTGGCCGCCGACAGAACGACCCGGACTGTCGCAGCGAAGCAGGGGCTGGTTGCTTCGCCTCTCAGTAGGCGAGGCGGTGAGACGAGTCAACGAGTGACACGGAGAGCCTGCGATGAAGGTCTTCACAACTGGACAGGTCGCCAAGATCTGTAAAGTGGCCCCGCGCACGGTCAGCAAATGGTTCGATTCTGGACGGCTCAAGGGTTACCGGATTCCCGGTTCCCAAGACCGCCGGATCCCGCGCGAATATCTGATTCGATTCCTGAAAGAGCATGGCATGCCCTTGGGCGACCTGGAGGACGAGGCGATGGCCAAAGTCCTGATCGTCGCTCAAGATCAAGTCTTGATCGAGAACCTCAAGCGTGAACTTCCGATGGAGAAGTCCTTCAAGGTGGCCGTGGCCGCCTCGGGCTTCGAAGCCGGCATCCACGCTGAGAGCTTTCATCCCGACTGCATCATCGTCGATTTTTCGATCGGCAAGGTGGAGGCGCTGCAGATCTGCCAGAATCTGCGGAAGAATGCCGACTTTTCGGAGACGATTCTAATCGCTTTGCTGCCCGACGACGGGAGTCCAATAACGTTCGATCGATCGAGCATCAACGAGACGTTCAAAAAGCCGTTCGACGCCAACCTGTTGGCAGAGCGACTGCGAACGCTCATCGGAGCCAAGAAGGAGCTCATTAGCTGAGCTCAAACTTGATTCCATCGCCGCGTGGACGCCAAGGATTGACCCCCAAGGCGGACAACAAGGACAAGACGATTGTGAGCCGGCGAATGACTCGTCGGTGGCCGTTCCCGGTAATGGCCAACTACAATTCAGTCTAACGCAATGCCCTCCGCCCACACGGAGGGCATTGTTATTTCTTGCCGAGCTGTTTCCCAACGTTCATTCTTTGCGTCTTCGCGCGTAACCCGTGACGGCGCTTCTAGACGTTATTCTCCGGGCAGGATTTCTCACGGAGGCACGGAGACACGGAGGACTTGGGATTCGGGCTTCGTTTGGACATCTTCCGTATTCACGATGCCTTGTGACTCCAACACTCCGTGTCTCTATGTCTCTGTGAGAGATCATGAAGCGCGGTGCCGTTTGCACTCTTCACGGCGCCCCATGGGGCAGCATCGTGCGCTGGCCTTGGCCAGGCAACTTTCTCACGCAAAGTCGCAAAGACGCAAAGGAAGGACCTCAGGGATCAAGTTTCCGGCGAGAGGTCCTCTTTATCAACGTTCATTCTTTGCGTCTTCGCGCCTTGGCGTGACCCGTGACGTAGCTTCTAGACGTTATCTCCCGGGCAGGATTTCTCACGCAAAGTCGCAAAGACGCA
>JAGQPF010000669.1 GCA_020426845.1 Planctomycetales bacterium | reverse complement strand
CTGCGAATAATCGATACTTTCTGTGCAGGCGTCAGTTGCTTACGCTTGGCCATGAGCTTCTCCTGATTAGCTAGGTGGTAAACTCTAGCACACTCTTAAAGCTCAGATTCCGTCTGGGGCAAGACAGCCCAACTTGGCGTCGTCGGTGCCAAAAAGCACTTTGAGAAACCAAGCATCGTTTGCGCCGATCGACAAAAGCATCGTGTCAGGAACTTTTTGCAAGCTGCCATCCTCGGCGAATATCTGACGGTAATTGGGAAGGTAGTCGAGGTATTGCGATGAGAACTTGTCCAAGTCGTTGGCTGGAACTCCTTCAGGGACTCGACCTGGCACGAGTTGAAGCGATTTTGAGGGGTGTGATGTGCCAGACCAAACATTGAGCTTGTGTGCAATAGAACTGGATGTAATGTCCGCGAGCCACGGAAAGTGCTTGCTATTTTTTCGCTCAGCAGCCGTCACCGTAGGGTAACCCCACATCGGGAGAAAGAATGGTGGCTCTGTGGAATTGCTGCCTTTCGCCAATTCATTCCAAATTGGCAACGCCCGAACGAGGGACTCCAAGGTTCTGCCCCAGCCGACGCCAACATTTTCGGAGTTCACCAGCAAACTCCCAACGAACCTTGAGGCGTTTTGACCGAAGGTAATTGCCCAATCGTCGAATGCTCGCTGCTCGGCGTCATACCCGCCTTCGTCTGCCTCACCAGAGAAACTTGGGTTCGCCCCCGAGGATCCCGAGTAAAAAACCTGTATTCCTCGCGGAGCATTCTGCGAGTCTTCGGGCAACTTATCAATCATCCGTTTCAGTTCTTGGACACGGTGCATTCGATCGGCAATATCTCGAAACTCGTCATCACTCACATCCAGTTTGTAGTGCTTGACGAGCAGCTTGCCATCTTTGGCTGCGCGAAGTTGCCGGCTAACTGTTGGTTGACTTATTCCAAGGAGGTTGCCGATCGCCACCTGGTTGCAGCCTTGTGAGTACAGGTAGGCGACCTTCTTGTCCTCATCGGTTGGCGCGTCTTTTTCCGTGTCCTTGCGGACACCTCTTCCCCTCTTCTTCCCCATGTGAACTCCCCAGCGATGTTGACAGGTTGACTGGAATATCGCGTTTGAAAAATCTTACCGAATATTCCGTTTGGGAAAAATCGGGCAGTATTCACGTGCTTCTGTGGAGATTTTGCTTTGGCCAGCAGAACTCCGCTCATTAAATGAAGAGGATGAGTTGAACGGTACTGAGGGAGCGAGGCCATGGAAATGTTCAATGAGGAAGGGTTGGTGACGTGGATCGTAAACTGTATTCGTCGATTCGATCGGCGCGACTTCCGCGATGAAGTCGAGGCTAGGGTGGCCGCGATCTTCGCAGTTCTTCCACCTCTTGCTGTCTGCGAGGCAATCTCGAAAGGTGATTTGCCGGACGAAGCATTTGTGGAGGACGATGTGGTCGGGGAAGGCAAGTCGTGTTTCGAATGGGCCGAATTGAAACAGATATTTCGTGATGTGATTGTTCGCTACACACGGCCCACGGAAGAGAATATCGTTCGGTTCTACACCCGCGCATATGGTCGTATGTACGGGGCAAGGACTCGCCCCGAGAGGCGAGGAAACGCTAATGTAGATCGCAAGATCTCCGTCACGGATAAGGAAGCGATTGATGATTGGTTGCAAGCCGAGAAATGCAATAGAGAACAGGAACTTGTCTGGTCTGCCTTAGAATTGCTACGGCAACGTAATCCGATCGCCGCGGACTTTATTGTCGGATGGCTGGCATGCGTACGCGAGAACGATGGGACGACTCATGCCAAGCAGGTTAACTGCTCTTCGTCTGAGTATCTGCGGCGAAAAAAGAAGGCGTTCGACGCACTTCGTGCGATCATCGCGCGGGGCGAAGTATAAGTGGACGGTGCTGCCCTCTGGCCGTTAAGACGCAAAGTCCGGGGATCAACATCGAGATTGGTGAACTCTCTCCCGCAGATTCTGTTGTAAGTACGCAGCAACCTGCGCAGTCCGACTCGGCTGATGCGCCAAATCGCGGGAGTTTAATGCCAGTTCACGAATTCAAACAATGAGTTGGCCATAGGGAGAGATGACGTTCCCGTCCACCGAAGATGCGTTCAACAACAACGCAGCCCATAATCGAACGCTCGCCGGGCTAGAGGCGATGCCGTCCTGAAGAAACTTCACCCTTGCTCTCACTGCCTATTTGTCGTGGCTCGACAGGGATTCAAGGTCTGTGGCGTCCTTGCCAATCAAAAAGCGATGCCAGTGAGGAGGTAGTCGTCCGGGATTGGCGAGATCTATCTCTCCACCCATTGCAGGCCGCAGCCGCAGCTGTTGCTCCTGAGCCAAGGCGGCCAAAGCGAGGTAGGTGGTTGAAGCAGCGTCCTCGGTCGTCGGCAATCTTACCGTGAAGACTTCTTGGCCAAACTTGTGCTCCATGAAGGCTTGCGCCGCTGCTGGAGCGAGGTCTCCGGCTTCATCGTGGGCCGGAATTGCCAGTGAATTGCAAAACCGTTCGAACTCCGCCAGCGTGAATTCTCCGTCAGCGATCATGTCTTCAATGATCTCGGCGTCGATCTCTGCGCTGTCGTCGCGGTCAGTGAGGCGGTCGAGGTAGAAATCGTCAAGCCCGAAGCGTTGTGCTGCGGCGTCCTGAACCTGGCGGATCTCATGTTCGCTCAGCCGAAGACCGGGAGGCGTCTTAATCGACATGGGGTATGGCACGGCGAGTCGTTCCACGCTGCTGCAACGACGCTCGCTCCCGTCCGGTGCGAAACGCTTGCTCGGTGGCGGAAGCACTTCGCCTCGCCACAAGTCGCCGGGCAGGGGGCGATCCGAGCCGATGACGCGCCAATTTGCCTGCTCGCGGAACAACGCCAAAAGTCGTACATCGCGATTGCTCGGATTCCCCGGCGTCCCGGGTGTCCAGAGCATGTTGATCGACGCCTTTTTGCGATCTCTCGATCGAGCTGGTATCGCGACCCGCAATACGAGTTGACGCTTCTTGAAGCGATGGGGGACGCCGATGATTGTGTAATCTCCGCCCTCGTAATGAAAGCAGCAGCACCAGTCCAATTGGGGCAGGCCGGTACGGCTGTGGCCGACGCCCCCGTAGCCTGACGGCCAAGCGAATTCGAGATCTCCGACACGCCATCGAGTCTGATGAGGACGAAGCCACGATGAGCAGGGCCCCACGACCAAGAAGATGTCACGCCTTGTCTGCGCTTGACTGGCTTCGCTAGAGATCTCGTTGCATGCCATTCCGAGGACGGTTTGCCAAAGAACCGGATCATCGGCATCCGTTAAATGGGGCGCGAGTTCGTCAAAGATGCTGTTCATTCAATGCGAGAAAAGTGATCGATGCAAAGTTGTGCCCGCCGTCTTACTCGATCGAGGTCGCGCCGGTGAGGCGTAGCTGCTGGCGCTGGTGGAAGTTGAGGTTCTCGAAGGCGTCGGCGGCTTCGCCGCTGTCGCCGAGGGAGTCGTGGGCGGTGGCGAGGACGGCGTAGAGGTCGGCCAAGGCGCCGTGGCAGGGCGCCGTGGGCGGCATGCTGTAGAGGCGGCGGATCGCCTGCTCGCAGGTCTGCCGCGCCTCGAGGTGCCGGTCGGCCGCGACGAGATGCTCGGCGAGCATGCACTCAATGTTGGCCAGGTAGATGCGGAACGATGGCTCGGCAGGGAAGCGGTCGGCCAAGGTCATTTGATGGTCGACGGCCAGTTGCAGCAAATCCTCCGCCTCCTGCAACGCCGCTTTGCGATGCGTTTCGTCCAGCGTGTCGGCCTTGTTGTCGAGCAACACCGCCATTCGCTGCAGCACGTGCGCATGCGTCTGAATGTAGTCGCGCACGTTCGGGTGCTCGGCGACCAGCTGCCGCGAGTGCTCCAAGGCGCGCCGCAGCCGCGTCTCGAGCCGCTTGCGCTGGAAGCTGGACTCCAGGTCGCCTTGCACGTAGTTCACGATCAGGTCAAAGCGATAGTCCGGTGTCTGCGGGAAGTCGCATACCAGCTCCTCCAGCAGCGACACGGCTTGCTCCGTGCGCGGGCCGAATGGATCTTGCTCCATGTGCGTGTAGCAGGCGGCGAGCAAATATCGCGCGTCGCCGCGGTCGTACTCGCGCTCGGCCATGGAGCCCAACAGGCCGATGGCTCGCTCCAATTGAGCGGATCGCTGCCGCCGATCGTCGGCCGGCTCGGCCAATGCCAGCAAGTAGTCCGTGCGCGCTGCCTCGAACAAAGCGGTGCGACTGACCATGCCGAGCTGCCGCAGCTCGCGCAGGGCGGCGCGATGCGAGTTGGCCGCGGCCGCTCGATCGCGCCGCGAACGCTGGGTGACGCCGAGCTCGTTGTAGACGCGGACCAGATTGAGACGCGGTGTTTGCGAGTCGTCGCCCGGCGACTCGGCCAGTTGACGATAGTTGTCGATGGCGCGAAGGCAGGCGGCTTCGGCGCGGTCGTAGTTGCCGAGCCGGCGCTGAATCTCAGCGACTCGCCAGTTCGCCAACGCCGCTTCTTCTTTCAACCGGTGGCTGTCACCTTGTTGCTCGGCAAAGCGATCGTAGACCGACAGGATGTCTTCGAGCATCGCCGCGTCGGCCGAGCTGATCGGCATCGGCGGCGGCTCCCAATGCGAGCCCGCCGCCACGGCCAACGCGGTCGCGTCTCGCATGCGGTCGGGCGCGAAACGTCGATAGACGCGGTCGAGCGCCTCGAGGCTGATGTCGAGCGTGCTTTCCGCTCGATGACGCTGCTCGGTCTCTCGCTGCAGAGCCTCTTGGGCCTGGATGGCTAGCCGATGCGTGCCGTAATACGCCACCGCCGTGGTCAGCGTAATCGCGACCATCAGCGTGGCTGCGAGCGCGGTGGCCGCCGCCAGCGCCTTGTTGCGGCGACACCATTGCAATCCCCGCTCGAGCCACGATACGCGGCGGGCCTGAATCGGGCGATGTTCGACAAACGCCAGCAGATCCTCCGCCAACGCCGCGGCGGTTTGATACCGTCGCTTTGGATCGGGATCGACCGCCTTCAGCACAATCGTCTCGAGATCGCGCGGCACCGGCTGGTGCAGGCTGGGCAGCTCGGGCAACGAGTCGGCGATGCCCTCGGCCAACTGACGCCGCCGCGTCTGGTCGTCGAACGCCGGGCGAAGCGTGATCAGTTCATAAAGCGTGAGCCCGAGGCTATACACGTCGCTGCGCGGATCGGACTCCCCGAGCAGTTGCTCGGGCGCCATGTACCGCAGCGTGCCGGCGACGTCGTTCGAATAGCTCGACTCGTGTTCGATCGCGAGGCCGAAGTCGGCGACCCAGACGCGGCCGGACTCGTCGAGCAACAGGTTGCCGGGCTTCACGTCGCGATGCGTCGTGCCCTGTCGATGCGCGTAGTCGAGCGCCTCGGCGGCCTGAATGCCGATCCGCGCCAAGTTGTTCCACAGCGGCGAGCGTCGATCGAGCCAAGTGCTGCGCTGCCGCGGCGAGCTCTCGTCCGCCGACGTGACAGCGGCAACGGCGGCGGGATCGACGTGGGCGCGGGCTTGGATGGCGCCCGACAGATCGAGCCGGCTCGCCGGTCCGCAGATCGATGCGGAGGTTTCGGACGTCTCAGGTTCAGACGCTTCGGGCGATTCAGGTGTTTGGGAAGTCGCTTGCCCGTTGGGGCCCGTCGGGAGTTCCGTGTCGTCGTTCGCGTCGAGCGTCGGTGTCTCGCGTCCGGTCGAGCCGGCGTCGCTTGGCTTCGACGCGCTGGTCGACGAGATGCCGAACGCGCTGAGGCACCGAGGACTGGATGCCAGTCGCCGGGCCAGTTGGCGAGCTTGTGCGGGCTTGGAGTCAGGGCTCGGGGAATGCCCGGGCGTAGTGGCTGGCTTGCCGGCATCCGCGTCGCCCAGCTCGACCAAGTCGATGAGCGCGGCGAGGATCTCATCCAAGCCGACGCCGCGGATAAACTGCATGACGATGAAGTGATGCCCCTCGTCCTCGCCAACGCCCAGCACCGGCACGATATTGGTGTGGTGCAGCTTGGCCGCCATTCTCGCCTCGCGCTGAAAGCGGCGCAGGCGGCGCTCGTCCCAGGCCGGGTGAGGCAGCACCTTCAAGGCGACGTGTCGACCCAGCGACTCTTGCACCGCCTCGTAGACGATGCCCATGCCGCCGCGGCCGATCTCGTGCAGCAGGCGGAAGTCGCCGATGCGCTGTGGCGAGCAAGCGGCGCTCCAGGTTTTCTCCTGATGCGAGCGCTCCTTGTTTCGCTTCAGTCGCTCCATCGCTTCGACGGCCGGAAACAGCTCGCGTATCTCGTCGGCCAGCGCGGGCCAGCGCTCGGCGTACTGCTCGGCGTCCACCGCCTCGCCGTGACGAAGTCGTGTCACAAACTCGTCCGCCAGCAAGTCGAGCTGCACTTGGTCGCTGGAGTCGTTGGAATCGCTGGAGTCAATCACGGTCCTGCGCCTCCGCCGTCGGGTCGTCGTCCGTCAGAGTGCGGTCGTCGGCCAGCGCCGGGAACTGCTCCAGCACTTTCTGCAGCCGCCCCAACGCGCGGACATAGCGAACGCTGGCGGCCTTCTGCTGGATCTCGAGCACCTCGGCCACTTCGCGATTGCTGAGCTCCTCGAAGTGTCGCAGCGCGAGCACCTCGCGATCGATCGGCGCCAGCGTCTCGAGCGCCTCCTCCAACTGCTCGGTCACCTCCTGCCGAATCGCCGCCAGGCTGGGCGACGTCAAGCTGTCCAGCAACTTGGCCGCCAACGACACGGAGGACGGCTGCGTCCAGCCCGGAGACTGCAATGAGACTTCGCGATTGGCGTCGCGGATCTTGGCGCCCAGATGGCGACGGTGCACGTTGATCAACGTTTGCAGCGTGATCGAACGCAGCCACAGGAACGCCGACGGCGGCGGGCTGGCCGAGATGTGCTTGAGCCGCTGGGCCCCGTCGAGATACGCCTCCTGCAGAATGTCGTCCGCGTCGACTCGCCCGAGCAGCCGCCGGTCCATGCGGAAACGCACGGTTCGCAACAGCCGCTCGCGGTGCCGCGTGAACAGCTCGCCCAAAAACGGCTCGTCCTGTGCCGCCAGGCGGGCGACTTCACTGTCGGGCGAGTTAGGGGCGGCATCGAGATTCATGGGGCCGTGGGGTGTGGGCCAATGGGTGGTTCGTTGGCCCTCGACCGGCAGCCCGACGGTGGCCCAGGTGTCATGTCATAACCGGCCGCGACGAATGCCGCAGCAAATTGTCGCATGCGACGCAGAGAGGCCGTTGGTACACTGAGGAACGAGGGAAAAAGTCGCTCGGGGGTTCGGAATTCCCTCGCTGACGATTCCTGTTCAGGTGGAAGGGGTGGGCGGTTCCGATCCCTCGCTTACGCTTCGGGTTTCCTTATCCCTCGCTTACGCTTCGGGTTACCTTTCGAAACCTCCTTTTAGTAACGTTGAGGGGGCGGATATTTCCCCCGCCTCCGTCCTCTCTATGATGACAGAAGGCCGCCCACGATGCGCCCGGAAATGCCGGCGTCGATTGAAGGTGTTGCGGCCCTTGAGTTTACGACTGACTAGATGGACTGCCATGCGGAATGTGCTTATTCGGGTCGGCACGGCCCCGGTGACTCTTGGCTCAACCTTGTGGATCAGCTGCCTCTGGATCGGCTGCCTCTGGATCTACTTGTCGGCGTCGCTGACGGCCGCCGGTGCGGAGCCGGTTCAGTTCAATCGCGATGTGCGTCCGTTGTTGGCGGACCGTTGCTTTCACTGCCATGGGCCCGATGCGAAGCATCGCGAAGCGGATCTGCGACTGGACACCGAGGAGGGCTCGCGAGCCGATCTCGGCGGACATGCGGCGATCGTCAAGGGCGACCTCTCCCGCAGCGAGTTGTGGAAGCGGGTTAGCACGGACGATGCCGATCTCAAAATGCCTCCTCCCGACAGCGGCAAAGAGCTGTCGGGCGAGGAGCTCGAGGTGCTGCGCCGCTGGATCGAGCAAGGCGCCGAGTACGAGGGCCATTGGACGTTCACGCCGCTCGAGCGCCCCGCAGTGCCGACTCCGAGTGACACAAGTTGGTCACGCAGTCCGATCGACGACTTCATTCGCTCGCGTCAGGAGACCGCAGGGCTCTCGCCGAGCCCCGAGGCCGACCGCACCACGCTGCTGCGGCGCGTGAGCTTCGACTTGACCGGGCTGCCGCCGACACCCGAGGAAGTGGCGGCGTTCGTCGCCGACACGCGGCCCGGCGCTTACGAGCGAGTGGTGGACCGGCTGCTGAGTTCGCCGCGATTCGGCGAGCGGCTGGCGATCTATTGGCTCGATCTGGTCCGCTACGCCGACACGGTCGGCTACCATGGCGATCAGGATCACAATGCGGGGATGTATCGCGAGTACGTGATTCGAGCCTTCAACGATGGCCTCTCGTTCCGCCAGTTCACCATCGAGCAACTAGCCGGCGACCTGCTGCCCAACCCCGATGACGATCAACTGGCGGCCTCCGGTTACAACCGGTTGTTGCAGACGACGCATGAGGGCGGCGCTCAGGACAAGGAGTATCTGGCCAAGTACGCGGCCGACCGAGTGCGCAATCTGTCGGCCGTCTGGATGGGAGCCACGCTAGGCTGTGCGGAATGTCACAATCACAAGTACGACCCGTACACGCAGAAAGACTTCTATAGTCTCGCGGCCTTCTTCGCGGACTTGACGGAGGAGGGCGCCTACAACGCGCCGAACTCGCTGCCGACCAAGCGCGCGCCCGAGCAACAGTTGTACTCGCGGCCCGACCGTTTGGACTTGCAGCGAGTCGACCGCGAAATCGAATCGCTCAATGCGCAGATGAAAGCGCTTCGCGCCGACAAGTCGAGCGATCCCGAGTTGATCAAGTCCACTCATTCGCAGCTGTACGTGCTGCAACAAGAGCGCGACCGCATCGACCGCCGCTCGATGTTGCAGATGATCTCGCAGTCGCGCGAGCCGCGCGAGATGCGCGTGCTGGGCCGAGGCAACTGGATGGACACGAGCGGCGAAATTGTCACGCCCGCCGGCCCGGAGTCGTTGCCGCCCGTTGCCGGCGATGGGCGCCGCACGCGATTGGATCTGGCCCGCTGGCTCGTCTCCGAGGAGCAGCCCCAAACGGCACGGGTGCTCGTCAATCGCATGTGGTGGCTGCTGATGGGAGAGGGGCTGTCGCGCAACGTCGAGGACACCGGCTCGCAAGGCGAATGGCCGACGCATCCACAGCTCATCGACTACTTGGCGACGACCTTGGTGCAGTCCGACTGGCAGCTCAAGCCGCTGCTGCGGGAGATCGTCACCTCGAGTGTCTATCGCCAGACCTCCACGCCGACCGCGGAGCTGGAGCAGCAGGATCCGGAGAACGAGTTTTGGACTCGCCAGGGCCGGTTTCGCCTGCCCGCCGAAATGGTCCGCGACCAGGCGTTGGTTGTCAGCGGCTTGCTGGTCGAGCACGTCGGCGGCCCGAGTGCGAAGCCGTATCAGCCCGAAGGGTACTACGCGCACCTGAACTTCCCGACGCGACGCTATCAGGCGGATCAAGGCGCCGGCCAGTATCGACGCGGCGTCTATCTGCATTGGCAGCGGCAGTTCCTCCACCCGATGTTGCTGGCCTTCGATGCTCCGTCTCGCGAGGAGTGCACCGCGGCGCGGCCACGCAGCAACACGCCGCAAGCCGCGCTGACGTTGTTGAACGACCCGTCCTTTGTAGAAGCCGCGCGGCGAACGGCCGCTCGGCTGCTGGCCGACTCCGCGCCGGCCGATGACAAAGCGCGGCTCGAGCGACTCTGGCAGCTGGTCACGTCGCGGGCGCCGGATGACGACGAGCAAAAGATCTGCCTCGAGCTGTTGGCTGCGCGGCGGAGCCGCTATCAAGACGACAAGCCGGCGGCCGAGGCGCTGCTGTCGGTCGGATTGTCGCCTCGTGGCTGCGACGCGCCGGCGCCCGAGCTGGCCGCCTGGACCTGTGTCGCTCGCGCGATGCTCAGCCTCAGCGAGACGACGACTCGCAATTGATGAACGCAAGATGAACACAAATGGACGCTTGCCTGCGTCGGCATTGGATCAACATTCACCGTTTGCACTGTTTGCACTGTTTGCATGACTACGCACATGAACGCTCTCAATTCCATTCATCGTCGCGCCTTCCTCAACACGACTGGCGTTGGCGTCGGAGCTGCCGCGCTCCAATCGCTGCTCGCCACGTCGGCTCGTGGATCGGATGTGGAGCGTCCACCGCACTTCCCGGCCAAGGCCAAGCGCGTGATCTTCTTGTGCATGGCCGGCGGCCCGTCGCATCTGGAGACGTTCGACTACAAACCGAAGCTGGCGGAGATGGACGGCAAGCCGATGCCGGCGTCGTTCACCGAGGGGCAGCCGATCGCACAGCTACAGGGCCAGGAGCTCAAATGCCTCGGCCCGCAGTTTCCGTTTCGCCCGCGCGGCGAGTCGGGGCAGATGGTGTCGGACATCCTGCCCAAGATGGCGGAGATCGCCGATGACCTGTGCCTGATTCGGTCGATGCACACGGACCAGATCAATCACGATCCGGCGCACACGGTGATGAACACCGGCACCTCGATCTCGGGGCGACCCAGCATGGGCGCGTGGGTGACCTACGGGCTGGGCAACGGCAGCGATAACTTGCCGGGGTTTGTCGTGCTGACCAGCAAGGGTGGGCGCAATCCGCAGCCGATCGCGTCGCGCCAATGGGGCGCCGGCTTTTTGCCCAGCCGCCATCAGGGCGTCGAGTTTCGCTCGGCTGGCGATCCCGTGCACTACGTCAAGTCGCCGCCCGGAGTGACCCAAACCCAGCAACGCGAGCTGGTCGATTCGATCCAGGCTCTCGACCAACTTCGCCGCGACCGTGTGCGCGATCGCGAGATCGACACGCGGCTGCAGCAATTCGAGCTTGCGTTCCGCATGCAGTCGAGCGTGCCCGAGCTGATGGACTTTTCGGACGAGTCGCAAGAGACGCTCGATATGTACGGCGTGCAGGGCAGCGATGGATCGTTCGCGGCCAACTGCCTGTTGGCGCGGCGGCTGGCGCAACGCGGCGTCCGCTTCATTCACCTCTACCATCGCGGCTGGGATCACCACGGCGATCTGGTGCACTACATGAAGATCTGCTGCGGCTTGTGTGACGGCCCGACCGCCGCCCTGATCCGCGATCTGAAACGCACCGGGATGCTCGACGAGACGCTGGTGATTTGGGGCGGCGAGTTCGGACGCACGCCGATGTTCCAAGGCAAGGGCAAAGGGGCGGGCCGCGACCACCACATCCGCGGCTTCTCGATGTGCCTGGCCGGCGGCGGAGTCAAGGGCGGGGTCACCTATGGCGAGACCGACGAGCTCGGCTACAACGCCCTGGTCGATCGCGTCCACGTCCGCGACCTCCACGCCACGATGCTGCATCTGCTGGGGCTCGACCATCGCAAGCTCTCGGTGAAGCACCAGGGGCTCGATCAGCGTCTGACGGGCGTGGAGGAGTCGCGCGTGCTGCGCGAGGTGTTGGTTTAAGGGCGCGCGCCGGTGACCCAAAATTGTCCTTCAATCGCCCGATGGGTTATGCTAGGAGGGACGTTGGAGCCTCCCGGTGCGCAATTGGCTGCATGAGGAGTTGTCCCGGGAGCTGGCGGGATGCGGTGAATGCCGGCTCCGTTCTGACTATCTCGTCTCGTTCAGCCGGTTTCGTCGATCATGAGCAACCAGCACGAAAAACTGAGCGCTCTGGAGCGTGAGCGGCAACGTTTGCAGGCGCAGTTGGCTCAGGTTGAGGCGGCCGCGGCCGAGGAGACCAAGCGTGCCGAAGAGCGCGAGCGAGCTCGCCGCGCAATTCTGCAGCAAGAGGCCGCTCGGGCCGCGATGGAGCGGATGCGTTTGGAGCAAGAGTCGGCCTCGCCGCCGCCGGCGCCTTCACAACCGATCGTCGCGAGCGCCGCCGTTGACAGCGCGGCGACAGCTGCGAGGGAGGCTCCGGTTGTTCGCGCCGGGCCGGCCGCGAGTCCGCACAGCCATCCAGTTCCTCCACTGCCGACATCACCGGCGCCTGTGACGACAACGGCGACAACGGCGCCTGTGGCGGAGTCTGCCTCTGTCGATGTGGCGAACCGAATCGACGCGATTGCATCGCCCGACGTCGCGCGCGAACCTGCCGCGCCCAAGCCGGTTGTCGCTGGCAACGACCAAGAACGGACACCCTCGCCACTTGAAGCACCCACCCCCGAGCCAGCTTCCACAACTCCAACCGCTCCCACCGCCGCCAGCGCCGTGACCGCGCCGGCCGTGAAGCCTGCGCCGAACGCGCCGCCTCCGTTGCCAACGCCAGTGTTGCCGGTCAAGCAGCTTGCCGCGCCGGTGTTGGATGACGATGAACTCGACGAAGACGAGCGCGGCTTCTCGTTTCGCGGCCTGCTCGCGCAGGCTCCGCCCGTGCTGGTGAGCACGGTGTTTCACGCAGTGGCTTTGATCATCCTGGCATTGATGACGCTGGCGATTCAGAAGCAGGAGCCGCAAGGCGTCGTGATGGACGCCGCCACGGCGCCCGCCGAGGAGGAGATGCTCGAGGAGCTTTCGGAAATCGAGCTCGAGCCACAGGAGCTGCCGGAATTGGAGAACATGTCGGTCACGGTCACGGACCCTGATCCCGGCATGATTTCCTTCGCGGACGTCACGGCCAACACGCAAGCCGTCTCGGCAGACGTTGGCGATGTTGAGCTGCAGCCCACGACAGTGGGAGAGATCGGCGCACTGTTTGGCAAAGACGGCCAGGGCATGTCGGACGTCGGCGATGGATTGAAAGCGGCGGCCACGTTTTTCGGCGCCAAGTCGGTGGGCAGCCGCTTCGTGTT
>JAGQPF010000668.1 GCA_020426845.1 Planctomycetales bacterium | reverse complement strand
GAAGCGGAACTGGTCGACGTTGTTGCCGTCGGACGTGCCGGCGACGGCGCAGTTGACCGTGACCTCCTGCGCTTGTTGGGGATCGTTGTTGGGCTCGGCCTCCACGACGTCCGTCAGGCCGCGATCGACAGCGAACAATCGAGGATTGCTGACGCCCCAGCGCCCCACGACTCGCGCGTCATAGGTGCCCGGGGGGACATCGGGCGCGACGTGGACTCGAAACTTGTTTGGCTGCCCTTCGATCGGCTCGGCCGTCAGCCCCGGATGATCGAATCGCAGCGATTGCAGGTCCTCGATGTCGGCGCCCGCAATCTCCGCCTCCACGGTGGCGCCGGCCGAGGCGCCCAGTGGCGTGAGCCGATCCAGACGAATCGACGGCAGCTCGGCCTGCGCGACGGACGACGCGAGCAAACTGACAGACGACAAGACCGCCGAGATGGCGATCCGTGTGGCACGTGTCAATCCAGGCGACGAGGCACTGCGAGGAATGCGGGTGATCAAATCAGCTCCTCGATCGGCTTGCCTTCGTTCAGCACCGGCAGTGGGCGCTTGGCTTGGTCATAGAACACGTGGCGGTAGTCAATGCCGAGCGCGTAATACATCGTCGACAGCACGCAGCCGACCGAAG
Organism: Planctomycetales bacterium; assembly: GCA_020426845.1. GTDB lineage: Bacteria > Planctomycetota > Planctomycetia > Pirellulales > Pirellulaceae > JAGQPF01. The sequence continues at coordinate 17,146 of JAGQPF010000668.1, read as the reverse complement.
CGGGACGGCTTGTCGGATACTCGGCTTTGTCGTTGGTGGAGCCGATCACCTGTCCCATCTTCAGGCCGCCGCCTGCGTAGAGAACGCTCATGGCGCCTGGCCAGTGGTCGCGTCCGGCGCCGGGATTGATGCGAGGTGTGCGGCCAAACTCGCCGAAGGACATCACCAGCACGTCGTCTTGCAGTCCGCGCTGATGCAAGTCCTGCACAAGCGTCGCCACGGCACGGTCATACTTGGGCAGCAGGTTGTCCTTCAACTGCTTGAAGTTGTCGCCGTGCGTGTCCCAACCGCCGCCGGCCTGCACCGCCACGAACGAGACGCCGGCCTCGACTAGCCGGCGGGCCAGCAGGCAGCTTTGGCCCAGGTCGTTGCGGCCGTATTGCTCGCGCAGTTTGTCGTCCTCTTGTTTGATATCGAAGGCTCGCGTCGCGCGGTCGTTGGTCACCATCGTCAGCGCGTCGCGGTAGAAGCTGTCCAGCCCGTCGATGTCGCCCTTCAGGTCGATGTCGCGGCGGATTTGATCCAGTTGCCCGAGCAGACTGCGGCGCCGGTCGAGTCGTCCGCCATCGACGCGTCCGGGCAGCTTCAGATTTCGCACCTGGAAGCCATCGGAGTTCGGGTCGCTCTCGGGCGAGAACGGATTGCATGAGGCGCCGAGATAGGCGGCTTTGCCGAGCCCCAAGGCGCGCGGCAAGTTGACATAGGCGGGCAGATCGGGCGCGTTGGCGCCCTGCAATTTGGCGACAACCGAGCCGACACATGGGAAGATGTTGTCGTTGACTTCGATCGTCGGCTGGTAGCCGGTCAGCATCCACTGCGAGCCCATGCCATGACCGGCGTTGGTGTGAAACGCCGACCGCACGATGGCGAGCTTGTCCATGATCCCGGCCTGCAGCGGCAGGTGTTCGGAGATCTCGATGCCGCCGACGTTGGTCGGGATCGGCTTGAACTCGCCTCGGAACTCCGCGGGCGCCGAAGGCTTCAGGTCGTACATGTCGATATGGCTCGGCCCGCCTGCCAGCCAAACCAAAATCACCGACTTCCCTCGCGTGGGCTTGCCTTCGGCGGCCGCCGCGCTTCGCATTCGCAGCAGGTTCGGCAGCGTCATGCCGCCAAGTCCCAACGATCCGACTTTCAGCAACGTCCGCCGTGAGGCGCCGTCAGTAACTTGCAACATTTTAGGCTCGCTCCAAATGATCCGTGAGCAGCGTGTGTCTGGCGAAGCGGTTTCTTAATGATTGAACAAAAACTCTTTACTGTTCAGCAGCGTCCAGAGCACATCCTCCAGTGCTGCGCGCTGATTCTCTTGCGACTCGACGTAGCGGATCGTCGTCTCCCGCTCGTGTGAGCCGGGCAGTCGGCCGAGTGATGACAGATACAAGTCATCGATGACTTCCGGCGCCGGGGTCTTGTCCGCGATGTGCCGAGCGATGCGGCCTTCGCCGCCGGCGAGCTTGTTCTCGATCTCGTCAGAGTTGGCCAGCAGCAGCACCTGCGCGAGAGTGGCGCCGCTGGACCGCTCGCATTCGCAACCGGAGACGCGCTTGGGCCGGTCGAACGTGTCGAGGAAGTACGAGCCAAAGCCCTCGTGCGGCAGGTCGACCGCGCGTGCGCTGTCGGCAATGTTGCCGAACTTCGTTTTGACGCCCGTCGCCTCGTCAACAGCGTCCAGCAGCACTTCCGCAATTAACCGTCGCGCGTAGAATCTGGCAAAGTTCTGGCGGTCGTGAAGGTTGTGTTCGGTGGGCTCGGACGAGAGCTGATAGACGCTGCTGTTGGCGATCGTGCGCACGATGTGTTTGACATCGAAGCGCTGCTGGACGAAGTCACGAGCGAGCGCGTCCAGCAGCGCCGGGTTGGACGGCGGGTTGCTCTCTCGCATGTCGTCCACCTCGTGAACCAGCCCGCGGCCCATGAAGTGCCCCCACATGCGATTGACCAGCACTCGCGAGAAGAACGGGTTGTCGGGCTCGGCCATCCAGTCGACCAACGCGTGCCGCGGGTCTTCCTCGGGCGAGAATTTGGGGTAGTCGCCGTCGGGATACTTGGGCTCCGGTGTGCGGCCCGTGAGCGGGTTCTTTTCGCCGGTGGTGACTTGGGACGAGGCAAAATATGGCGGCGGTTGTCCGAAGCTCTTGCGGCCTAGCCGAGTGAAGAACCCCGCCAGCCCGTAGTAGTCCTCCTGCCCCCACCGCTCGTAGGGATGGTGGTGGCAACGGGCGCATTGCAACCGAATGCCCAGGAACACCTGCGCCGTGTCGGCCGTGACCGAGTGCAATTGGTCGTCGCGAGTCTGCCAGTACCAGTTGATCGCGGGCGCATCCTGCCACTCGCCGGCCGCCGCGACGACGCCGCGCACGAACTCGTCGTAAGGACGGTTTCGCGCGATCATGTCCTTGATCCAATTGTGGAACGCGTAGGCGGCTTGGTCGGCGCCGGCCAGTCGCGAGTTGCGCAAAATGGCGCCCCAACGCATGGCAAAGAACGCCGGGTATTCGGGAGACTCGAGCAGCCGGTCAATGGCGGTCTCGCGTTTGTCTTCCGACGCATCGTTGAGGAACGCTCGCGCCTCCTCGGCCGTCGGCAAACGCCCGCAGAGATCGAGCGTCACGCGGCGCAGAAAAGTCGCGTCATCACAGGGCGGCGACGGCCGCAGTCCGAGCTTTTTCCACTTGTCGGCGGCGAGCTGGTCGATGTAGGTGCGCACCGTGAAGTCGGGCAGTGACTCCAGCGGCTCGCCGTGCGGCACGATGGCGTGAAAGACTGCAACCTGTCCCATGTAGCGAGCCATCACCGCGGCCTCGCCGCTCTCACCCACCGCCCGCACCAAGCCGTTGGCGTCGACCGCCGCGACAGGATCGAGGTTGCTGGAGAAGGAGGACTGACGGGTGACATCGCGATGCGAGCCATCGCTGTACTCGGCGACCACCATCAGTTGTTGCTCGCCATCGCGTGCGAGAATTCGCTCGTCGGGCGCAACGACCAGCTTCACTACGTGCGGCGCGTCAGGCTCCGATGCGGGGGCGCCGAGCTCGATCCAGCGGTGAAACAGCCGATACGCTTCGCTGTCGGTGTCGAAACGAGCGCCGCCGCCGTGGGGAAGACGCCCCGTGGCCTTGGTCAGCAACATGCTCCGCTCGGGCGCCGCGGAAAAGATCCGCCGGCCGCGGGCCGCCTTGGCGATCGACTCGTGGTCAAACTGGTTGTCGAATCCGAACAGCGACAGGCGAAAGCCGTTTTGGCCGCTCGCCTTCCCGTGGCAGCCGCCCGAATTGCACCCATGACGGCTGAGAATCGGCACGATGTCGGTGACGAAGTCCACCGCGCGACCGTGGGAGATCCCGGCGACACGCAACGGAACTTGTCGCTGTTGCCCATCCACTTCGATGACGATCGTCGTCTCGCCGTCGGCGCGGGGTGTCACATAGCCGGCACTGTCGACGTCCGCGATCGTCGGGTCCTCGACGCGGTAGGTGGCTCGCCTTGTCACATCGTGGTCGTTCAGCTCGGCGAGCAGCTGTTGCCTCGCAAAGGAATCGGCCAGCTCAATCGCTTCGGGAGCAACCTTTAGCTCCGCTGCGGCCGCGACGTCGGACGATCCCAACGCGCCAATGATCATGACCAGGAAGATGGGCGAGCCCGTGACGGACCTCGACCAATGGGGGGAGTTGCAGCGCGACATACACGTCAACTCGGGAGGATCGGGAGGGGAATGGCGGGCGTTGAACAACCGGCGTGGTTCAACGTGGAGGTGAGGAAGGCGTTGCGATTCGCGGGGGCTACAACCGCCTTGCCTTCAGTGTGCTTGACATTAGAGTGAATTTCAAAACTTTCGGCAATTATCTCCCGGCGGCGCCTCGCCACGGAGATAATCAACCGGCAAACCACCGGGAGGCCGTTTCAGCGAACCATGTTGTCCCGGTGGTGTTTGACCATTGTCGCTATGTCATTGCGGTGTCACTTGGCCTCTCGTCACCATCGGTTTTCCATGAGCGTTTTCCGGACAATCTGTCGGCCGTTACTTGCACATGGGTTGAGTCTGTGCCGCGGGTTGATGGTTGGAGTCGTTGCCGCGTGGCTCGCGGTTGGGCTGGTTCGCTTGGCCGGCGCGGAGGACGAGCCTCGCGCAGTGCTCCGGCGACTGAATCGGGCCGAATATGAAAACACCATCCGCGACCTGCTCGGCGTGCAGGTCGACTTTTCCGAGTTGCTTCCCCGCGACACATCGGCCGAGGGCTTCGACAACGTCGGCGAGGCGCTGCACATCTCCTCGTTTCTGCTCGACAGATACCTCGAGGCTGCTCAGCAGGCGTTGGACTTGGCGATCGCCAACGGCCCACAGCCTCGGCTGATTCGTGAGCGCTACAGCCTGAAGCAATCGCACCAAGTGCGATCCACTCGCGAACGCGTGTTTCAAAAGTCGGAGGACGAAGACCGCGTGGTTATGCTGAGCTCCTCGCGCTGGCAGGCCGTCTCGCTCACGCCCTTCTATCCTCCCGACGCCGGCCGTTATCGGTTTCGTATCTCCGCGGAAGCGCTTCGCAGCGATGGCAAGCCAGTGAGCTATCGCGTCGACGCCGGCTTGATGCTGATGACAGGCAAGCAGCACCTGGTCAGTTACTTTGACGCGGTCCCTGGCCGGCCCTCCCTCGCCGAGTTTGTTGAGTATCTGGAGCCTCGCAACACGATCCGAATTCTCCCCTACGGCTTGGCCGCCGCTCAAACGGTGCACAAGATCGGGGCGGACGACTACCAAGGACCCGGCCTGGCAATCGACTGGATTGAAGTGGAGGGACCGCTCCATGATCGCTGGCCGCCGGAGAGCCATCGGCGGATCTTTGGCGACTTGGAGCAATCCGCCGCTCCGACGCCAGGGCAGCGTGACCGCGTTGAAGTCGTTTCATCGCAGCCGCGCGCCGACGCCGAGCGGATTCTCCGGGCGTTCTGCCGCCGCGCCTTTCGCCGCACCGTGAGTGACACGGATGTGGCGCCACTGCTGGAGTTGGTCAACGCCAAGCTCGAGGAGGGCCGCAGCTTCGAGCAAGCCGTGCGAACCGGCTTGGCGGCCGCCCTGGTGTCGCCGCAATTTCTTTACCTGAATGAGCCGGTTGGAACGATCGGGCCTCCATCGCAGGCGACCCTTGTGAGGCCCGGTGGAACGATCGACGACTTTGCGCTCGCCAGCCGGCTATCGTACTTCCTTTGGAGCTCGATGCCGGATGAGCCGTTGCTGGAGCTTGCCGAGCATGGACGGCTGCGAAACACCGCCGAGTTGCGGCGCCAGGTGGAGCGAATGTTGGACGACCCCAAGTCATCCGCGCTGGTCAAAAACTTCGTCGGGCAGTGGCTGAACCTGCGCGATATCAATTTCACGCAGCCGAGCCATCTGCTCTATCCCGAGTACGACGATATGCTCCAAGCCTCCCTGACCCTGGAGACGGAGCTGTTCTTCGCCGAAGTGCTGCGGCATGACCTGAGCGTGTCGAACTTCGTGCACTCGGACTTTTCGATGTTGAACGGCCGGCTCGCTCGGCACTACGGGGTGGACGGCGTCGAGGGCTGGGAGTTTCGTCGCGTTGCATTGCCGGAAGGCAGCCATCGTGGCGGCGTGCTCACGATGGGCAGCGTGTTGAAAGTGACCGCCAACGGAACTTACACTTCGCCGGTGGTCCGCGGCGCCTTTGTGCTCGACCGGATTCTCGGCACGCCCGCGCCGCCGCCACCCGAGAACGTCGCGGGCTTGGTGCCGGACACTCGTGGCGCCACCACCATTCGCGAGCAACTCGACAAGCATCGCAACGACGACGCGTGTTCAGTCTGCCATGTGGAGATTGACCCGCCCGGATTCGCGTTGGAGAGTTTCGACGTGCTGGGCGGGTGGCGAGAGCATTATCGGCTGGCGGGCTGGCGTCGAGACGCCAAGGAGGTGATCAAGGATGGCGAGAAGATGCGCTACTACCATGGCGCCGCGGTCGACTCGACGGGAGAGCTGCCCGACGGGCGCCGGTTTCAGAGCATTGACGAGTTCAAGCAGCTGCTGCTTGCCGACCGCGAGCGGATCGCCCGCGCGCTGGCGTCGCGGTTGGTCACCTACGCCACCGGCGCGCCGGTCCGGCAGCGGGACCGACCACGGCTGGACGCACTGGTCGCCCGCGCCAAGCCGAGCCAGTACGGGCTGAGGTCGCTGATTCACGAGATCGTCGCGGACGAGCTGTTCCAATCCAAGTAGTTTTTGACGGGCGCGGCGCTCCGCCGCGAACTGCCATGTTCATGTCATCACAATCGGACGGCCGTCGCGCGGAGCGATCTCTGCTGTGGTCGCGGCGGCGGATGCTGCGGGCCGCGGGCGTGTCCTTGACGCTGCCGTTGCTCGATAGCCTGCTGCCTCGAGCCCGCGGCGAGGCGCCGGTTGCTGCTCCGCGGCGAATGGTCTGCATCTGCACGCCGCTCAGCTTGCATCCGGCGAATTTCTTCCCCGCCGACGCGGGCGCCGACTATGCGGCGACTCCCTACCTGGACGTGTTGAAGGAGTTTCGCGACGACTTCACGGTGATCTCGGGGCTGTCGCATCCCGAGGTGGGCTCCAGCCACGATTCGATCTTCAGCTTCCTGACCGGGGCGCCGCATCCCGAGATTCGCGCCGGCTTCCGCAACAGCATCTCGGTCGATCAGTTTGCCGCCGAGCGGATCGGGCAGCTCACGCGCGTGCCGAGCTTGTCGCTGTCGGCCGAAGGCTTCGGGCTGTCCTGGACTCGCAGCGGCGCTTTTGTGCCGCCCGACCTGTATCCGGCCACCATCTTCGCTCGGCTGTTTCTCGAGGGAAAACCCGAGGAAGTTCGCGAGCAGCGGCAGCGGCTGCGCGACGGGCAAAGCATCCTCGACACCGTCCGCGGTCAGGCTCGCTCGATGGCGCCGGCGCTGGGCAAACGCGATCGCGAAAAGCTGGATGAGTATTTCACCAGCGTGCGCGAACTGGAGCAGCGAATGTCCGTCGCCGAGCAGTGGTCGCAACGCCCCAAGCCCAAGGTGGACGCGAAGCCTCCCCAGAACAACATGAACTCGGCCGACCTCATCGGCAAAACTCGCCTGATGTTTGACTTGGTGCATCTGGCGTTGCAAACCGATTCGACTCGGCTGGTCGCGATGTTGATGCTGGGCACCAGCCAAGTGCCGCCCATCCCGGGCGTTTCGCTGGGGCATCACGATCTGTCACACCACGGCCAGGACCCCGCCAAGATCGCCCAACTGCGGACCATCGAGCTGGAGAAGATGAACGCGCTCCGCGAATTGTTGGAGAAGCTGAAGCAGACCGAAGAGCAAGGCGAGAGCCTGCTCGACCGCACCATGGTCTACTTCAGCAGCAACCTTGGCGACGCCAGCACGCACTCGACGAAGAACTTGCCTGTGTTGCTGGCCGGCGGCGGCTTCCGCCATGGTCAGCATTTGGCCTTCTCGGCCGATGACCCACCGCCCTTGTCCAACTTGTATGTGTCGATGCTGCAACGGCTCGGCATCGAAGTCGATGGCTTCTCCTCCAGCACCGGCACGCTGCCTGGGCTGGCGCTGCGCTAGTCGCCTGCGGCTGTTGAAAAGTTTGCCACGACATGCCGCCAGCCTCGTCGTAGTGCAGGCTGCCAGCCTGCAAGCTGCGGCAGACAACGATCAACACAGGCTGGCAGCCTGTGCCACGACATGCTGGCAGCCTGTGCCACGACAGGCTGGCAGCCTGTGCCACGACATGCTGCAAGCTGCCGCAGACCACCATCATCACAGGGGCTGTTGCCGGATCATCACAGGCTGGCAGCCTGTGCTACGACGGCGGCGTTCACGGCGCCGGTGGCTGGATCGGCGACGTCGACGGGATCGAAGGTCGGCTGAGATGAGTCGACGGCCAGCGCGTCCAGCAGTTGCTGACGCAGCGTCGGTTGGTGCAGCAGCACGCCGCCGGCCAGCGCGAGAGAGGCGGGCTGCGGCAGTTGTAACTGCCTGGCGACGGTCGACACCAATTCCGCGAGTTGCGTGGCGGCGCGAAAAGTGATTTCGCGGGCGACGGCGTCCTCGTCGCTCGCCTCAAAAACGACGCGCGAAAGTTCAGCGATCAGAGGACGGTCGCTGCTATACAGAGTCGTGATCAGGCCCGCGGGCGAGCTCAGCCGCAGACGGCTCAGTAGCCGTTCGAGCAATGCGGTGTGCGGGCCGCGTCCGTCGGCGCAGCGCGCGGCCGCTCGCAACCCCTCGATGGCGATGGCGTATCCGCTGCCCTCGTCGCCGAACAGGTACCCCCAGCCGCCGCAGCGCGCCGTGGCCCCGGAGGCGTCGGCCCCAAACGCGAACGATCCGGTTCCGGCGATCAACGCCACTCCCTGCCCCTGCGGGTTTGCTCCATACAGCACGTTCCAAGCATCATTGGTAATGCGGACATGCTTGGCCAAGCTCACGCTCTTTGCCCACGCTGTGAACGCCTGACGCTCTTCCGGCCGGTCGGCGCCGGCGAGGCCAAGCCACGCCGTGGAGACTTCCTGTCGAGCCACACCGGCGCGAGCGAACGCGGCATCGATCGCGGCGTTCAGGTTGGCCGTCGCTGCTTGCTTGCCGACGGCGCGAAGATTGGCCGGCCCGGCGACGCCACGTCCCAGAATCTCGGGCCCCGCTGCAGTCGCGACCGCTAGGCAAGCCACGGTTTTCGTGCCGCCGCCATCGACGCCGATCACCCAATCACCGCCGCCCATCATCGTCACCGTTCGCTTCAAGTGCGCGCCGCAGATGCCCTTCGGCGGCAGCGATTCGCTGGCGAGCTCGCTGCGGATCGATGCCGGCGAGCTCGGCCACAATGGCGGTTTTTAGCTCGCCGTCGCAGCGGTCGAGCAGAACCTGCGCTTGATCGGCATCGATGCCGGTGAGATCGGTCAAGATGCGGCGCGTTCGCAGCGTGAGCTTATGGTTGGTGGCGCGGAGATCGACCATCAAGTTGCCGTACGTCTTCCCCATCCGAACCATCGCGCCGGTGGTGAGCATGTTCAGCACCATCTTGGTCGCCGTGCCGGCCTTGAGCCGAGTCGAGCCGCTGACGACCTCGGGGCCGACGACGGGAGCGATCATCAGGTCGGCGCTGGCTCGCAGCGCCGAGTCGGCGTTGCAACTAAAGCCGATTGCAAAGGCGCCAACCTCCCGCGCGTATTGCAGGCCGCCGAGCACGTACGGCGTCCGGCCGCTGGTGGCGATTCCAACCACGACGTCGCGAGCCGACAAGCCAGCGTCGCGAAGGTCGCGCTCTCCCGACTCGGGAAAGTCCTCGGCGCCCTCCACGGCCCTCGTCAACGCGCCTGGCCCGCCGGCGATCAACCCGATCACAAGCTCCGGCGGCGTGCTGAAGGTCGGCGGGCACTCGCTGGCGTCGAGCACTCCTAGCCGCCCGGAGGTGCCGGCGCCCAAATAGATTAATCGGCCGCCGCTTTGAAGCCGGTCGGCGATAACATCGATCGCACTGGCAATCGGCGTGGCCTCAGTCGACACGGCGTCGGCCACGCGCCGGTCCTCGGCGTTCATCAACTGCACGATTTCCAGCGACGGCAGGCGGTCGATCGACTCGGACGCGGGGTTTCGCCCTTCGGTGGTGAGCTGGGCGAGGGGCTCGGACTCGTTCATAGGTTCTGCGGACAAATCGAGAGCGGCGAGGCAGGGAGGAGTTGGCAATACGGTGACAGGATGAGGTCAGGCCAAGATCTCGCGGATCGGCTCGCCGAAGTCGCGGTCCAGTCGTGGCCGCCCCGGCACGACCAGCCGCCGCGGATCGAGTCCGAGCAGATGCATCAGTGTCGCATGGATGTCAGTGACATAGTGCCGGTCCTCGATCGCATGGAAGCCGAATGGGTCGGTGGCTCCATGCGCCACGCCTCCGCGGATGCCGCCGCCCGCGAGCCAGACGCTGAAGCCAAACGGATGATGGTCGCGGCCGTTGGCCCCTTGGCTGCCAGGAGAACGTCCGAACTCGGTGGCCCACACGACCAGCGTCTCGTCCAGTGTCCCGCGCTGCTTGAGATCTTTCAGCAGCCCGGCGATCGGCTTGTCCACCGCGGCGCAGTTCTTCGTGTGGCCGGTTTTCAGATTGCTGTGTTGATCCCAGGCGCCGGCCCCTCCGGTGCTGCCATGAAACACTTGGACAAATCGCACTCCGCGCTCGACGAGCCGGCGGGCTACCAACAGCTGCTCGCCAAACGGCTGCGTCGGCTTCTGGTCGAGTCCATACAGCTGCCTGGTCGCGGCCGTCTCGCCCCGGAAGTCGACCGCGTCCGGCACGGAGGACTGCATGCGAAAGGCGAGCTCATACGACTTGATCCTCGCTTCGACGGCCTTGTCGCGCGGATACGCCTCGGCCGTCATGCGGTTCAGCTCGCCGAGCAATTCAAACTCGCGTCGCTGCTCCTCGCGGTACACCTCTTTGCCCGGCGACGCGAACGATAGCGGGTCCTCGGGGTTCACCGCCAGCTGCACTCCATCGTGTTGCGGCCCGAGGTAGTTGGCGCGATGCCCCTCCGTACCGCCGCAACAATCGGCCAGCGGTGTGCCCAAGACGACGAACTGGGGCAGGTTGTCGTTCAGCGACCCCAGCCCGTAGTGAACCCACGAGCCGATGGTCGGGTAGAAGCCTTCGAGTCGATGCCGTCCCGAGTGAAATTGCAGCTGAGCGCCGTGGTTGTCGTCGGTCGTCCACATCGATCGCACGACGGCGAGGTCGTCGGCGCAGCTGGCCAAGTGCGGCCACCAGTCGCTCATCTGCAGGCCGCTTTCGCCCCGCGGCCGATGACCGATTTGCAGTGGATAGATTTTGGTCCGCCGCGTCTCCTGATTGGCGACGACGCGCCGCAGGTTCTCCGTCGCGTAAGGCGACTCCAGAATCTCTTTGGGCAGGTCCTGCCCTGCCCTTTTGGTGAGCTCGGGCTTCGGGTCAAAACTTTCCAGGTGACTCGTGCCGCCGACCATGAACAGCCAGATCACGCTCTTCACGCGGGCCGGAAAGTGCGGCAGGCCATCAGGCGCGCCGGCGCCCAGGCCGTCTTGGGCCAGCAGCGACGAAAGCGCCACGGAGCCCAGGCCTAGCCCAGTGTGACTCAGAAACCGGCGCCGGTCAAACGGCACGTTTGGTGTTAGCGATGACGAGTTAGCTGACAGATTCATGCGACATATCTTTCGTTGACCAACAGCCTTTTTCAAAGACCTCCTAGCGAATCGTCACGAAGTCGTTGTGATTCAGCAGGACGTGGACCAAGTTCTCTCGTGCGCGTGCGGTCGGCTCGGCGGCTGGCTGCACTTTGCCGCCGCCGTTGCCGACAAACGGGGTTAGCTGCTTGGGGTCGCCAAGCCGCTTCGCCTGATCGCCGAGAAAAGCAAGGCAGGCTTTTGTTTCGGCGGAGGTCGGTGAACGCGACAGGACATGCTCGAACGCCAAACGGATGAACGCTTCCGCCGGGACGTCGCCACTGGCCGCGGATTGCTGCGACGGTTGCTCGGTTGCCAACTCGGCCGACAACTTGCCGGCCAGCAATCGCGACTGGTCGTAGGACAGCGCGCTGTTGGACAACGCCAACGCGTGGTGAGGCACGACGCTTTCGGCGCGACGATAGCATTCGTTCACGCTGGCCTCGTCGAAAATCACCAAGAACTTCATCTGCTTCTCGTAGGCCGTCTGAAAATACATGCTGCGGCGCTTGTTGGTCTGGCCCGAGCGATAGTCGATTTCGGGGCCGCCGGCCGTCGCGTCCAGCTCGCCTGCGACGTGGAGAATGCTGTCGCGGACCGCCTCGGCCTCCAGGCGCCGGCTGTTCATGCGCCACAGGTATTGGTTGTCGGGATCGATTTCGAAATTGGCCGGGGCGGCGCCGAGACTGCCCGACTGCAGACGGTAGGCTTGCGAAGTGACGATCAGTCGATGCAAGTGCTTCATGCTCCAGCCGCTTTCCATCAGCTCCACGGCCAGCCAGTCCAGCAGTTCGGCGTGCCTTGGCCGCTCGGCGCGCAAGCCGAAGTCAAACACGGACTCCACCAGCGGCGCACCGAAGTGGCGCAGCCAGATGTGATTGACGGCCACTCGTGCCGTCAGCGGATTGTCTCGATGCGTGATCCACCGCGCCAACGCCGTGCGGCGACCGGTGCTGACCTTCGCATAAGGAGCGTGCCGGCTCGCGTCGGATTCGTTGTAGGATTGCTTCGATTGCAACGAGGCGTGCAACGATGGGTAGTTGTCGCCGGGAGACTCGCCGGCATTCAGCGCCTTATCGGCTTGAGCTTTCGCCGTCTTCAATCCCTGCTCGGCCTTCGCCTTGCCTTTCTCGTCCGCCGCGGCCAGTTGTTGTTCGGCGCGAGCCAACTCGGCCTCGGCGACGGCTAGCTCGCGGTGCCGCGCGGCTTGGGCGGCTGCGGCGATGGCCGCCTCCTGCTGTTCGGCGGTCGCGGCGGGCGAGCCGTGTTTCGCCAAGTCGGCGGCGTGAGCCAGGCGAAGCAGCTCGGGGTGCAGCTCCGCCGCGGCCAGGTTTTTCTCGGCGACGACAGTCGCGAGCTGCAGTGGCTGGTCCTCCGGCTTGGCTTGTTGCGCGGCGCGGGCCTTGTCCAGCGCGGCCTTGGCCTTGCCGATCTCCTGCTCGGCCGCCGCCAAGTAGTCTTGAAGCACAAATGGGCGCAGCGCGGGATGGTAGGCCTCGGGTGGCAAGGTGACCGGAGATACCGTCAGCTCGCCGGCCGCGACCACTTCGGGAACGCCGGGGGCGATCGCTTGGCTTTGATCCGGCTGATCCGGATTGCCGCGGATGTGCAAATACGTCGGCGCGTCCGGCGACGCGTCAAAGACACGGGCCAAGCCGTTCTTGTCCAAATCAGTCACGCCGGGCACCGAGTCGATTCGCACCTGATGGGGCTCGAAGAATGCCCGTAGCCGGTAGTAATCCACTTGGGGAATTGGGTCGTACTTGTGATCGTGGCACTTGGCACAATTCATCGTGAGCCCGAGAAACGCCTTGGAAGTGTGCTCGACTGTGGCGTCGAGCCAGACGTCCCGGTTGAAGAGATACCAGTTGCGGGCGAGGAAGCCGGTCGCTCGCAGCGTGTCGGGATCGGTGGGCGCCAGTTCGTCGCCCGCGAGCATTTCCTGAATCATCCGGTCGTAGGGCTTGTCTTCGTTCAATGACTGGATGATCCAATCTCGCCACCTCCAGATGTGACGATGGCTGTTGCGAACTTCGTTGCGGTAGCCCGACCAATCGCTGTAGCGCCAGATGTCCATCCAATGGCGCCCCCAACGCTCGCCGTATCGCGGGCTGTCGAGCAACTCGTCGACGATCTGCTCGTAGGCTTGGTCCGTGTCGTCGGCGGCGAGGAATGCGCGGAGCTGCTGGCGACTAGGCGGCAGTCCGGCAAGATCAAGGTTCAGGCGCCGCAGCAGGACCTCGGGTTCTGCGCGAGCGACGGCGACCAATCCGAGCGACTCGCGCTTGGCCGACAGAAACGCGTCGATCGGGTTGCCTGTCGCTGCGGCCGTAGCTGGCAGCGGGGCCCTCACCGGCTTTTGAAACGCCCAATGGTCTTGCGGCGCAGCGGGCGCCTCTTCGTCGGGCGCCACGGCGCCTTGCTCGATCCAGTCGCGCAGCATCGCGACCTCGTCGGCCGTCAGCGAGCCGCCTTCCTCGGCTGGCGGCATCCGCTCGTCCTCGCCGGCAGTGATCCGTTTCAACAACAGGCTCTGCTCGGCGGCGGATGGGGCCAGCACAGGCCCGCTCTCGCCTCCCGCCAGCATTAACGTTTTGGTTTCGAGTCGCAGTCCGCCTTCTTGTTTCAAGGCGCCGTGGCAGGAATAACACTTCGTCGCCAGCAACGGCTTGACCTGCTTGACATAGTCGACAGGCGCGGCGGGACCGGCGCCCTCGGCGACCGGCGTCGAAGTGGCCCAAAGAGTGCACCAAAGCGTGGCCCACAGGAAGGCGAGCGAGAGAGGTCGGCTCATCGGGGGCTCCGAGCAGCGGTTGGGAGTGCGATGGGAGGCGGGCTGTGGCGGCGGGCAACGCGCGGCTGGTTGTGGCGATGGGACAAAGGCCGACAACGGACAATAGGACCTCGCGCTCCATGGCCCGAGCAGCGTGCCCGATCCGCCGTTGATGGTTATTGTACACTGGCTCCACACGGCGCCGCATGTCGCTTTCGAACCTCCGCCCACAGCGTCCCGCCACCTTGAGATATCCGTTTTGAACCTCGCCGTCCATCCCGTCGATCTCGGCATCGTCGTCGCGTATGTCTGCGGCATTGTGATGCTGGGGATCTGGGTCGGTCGCGGCCAGCGCGATCTGAATTCCTACCTGCTCGGCAGCCGCGACCTGCCGTGGTGGGCGATCCTGGGCTCCATCGTGGCGACGGAGACGAGCACAGTCACCTTTTTGAGCGTCCCCGGCATCACGTTCGCCGAGGGCGGAGATCTCCGCTTTCTGCAATTGGCGATGGGGCTGATCGCGGGCCGTATCGTCGTGGCGTTGGTGCTGTTGCCTCAATACTTTCGCGGCCAGATGTTCACTGCGTACGAGGTGTTGGCCAAGCGGTTTGGCGGCGCGACGAAGCAGACCGCCTCGGCGCTGTTTCTGGTGACGCGAAATCTCGGCGACGGCCTGCGGTTGTTTCTCACCGCGATCGTGATGGAGAAGGTGGTCGGCTTCGACTTGGCAACATCCATCGTGCTCATCGGCATCGCGACGATTGTGTACACCTTCTTTGGCGGCATGAAGGCGGTCGTGTGGAACGACTGCATCCAGCTGGTCGCCTACCTCGGCGGCGCGTTGCTGGCGTGCCAAATCATCGGTCAGCGAGTGCCCGGTGGCTGGGGCGAGATCGCTCGGTTTGCCGAAACGACCGGCCGTTTGCGGCTGTTCGACTTCAGCTGGAGCTGGGAGAGCAAGGACACGTTCTGGGCGGGCTTGATCGGCGGCGCCTTCCTGACGTTGGGTACGCACGGCACGGATCAGATGATGGTCCAGCGCTACTTGAGCGCTCGCCGACAGCGGGACGCGGGCAAGGCGATCGTCGCCAGCGGTCTGGTCGTGCTGATGCAGTTCACCTTGTTTCTGCTGCTCGGCATCGGCTTGGCTTGCTTCTACGCAAGGGTCGCACCCGGCGCTCGGTTCGATCGCGGCGACGAGGTGCTGGCGACGTTCATCGTCACTCAGTTGCCCGTGGGGGCGACGGGCGTCACGCTGGCGGCGGTGTTCTCGGCCGCGATGTCGACGCTTTCCAGCTCCCTGCACTCTTCCGCCTCGGCGGCCGTCAACGACCTGTACCGACCAACGCTGCGGAAGCCGCCGAAGCCCGGGCATCTGTTACGCGTCAGCCGGCTGATGACGGTTGCCTTCGGCGTGATTCAGATCCTGGTCGGCATTGGCGCCAGTTATGTGTCACGCAGCGTCATCAACGACGCGCTGGCCATCGCCGGGTTTGCCGCGGGCATTTTGCTCGGCATCTTTGCCTTGGGCGTGTTGACCACGCGCGTGGGCCAGTCCGCCGCGATGGTGGGCGTGCTAGCGGGGGTCGCGATGCTGTCTTGGCTCAAATTTGCCACCCAAGTCGCCTGGCCTTGGTACGCTGTGCTTGGCTCACTGACCGTGTTTGCGACCGGCTACTTGGTCTCCCTTTTGATTCAAACGCGGAATCCTATCCTTGACGACTTGCAGAACAGCTCGCCGACCAACCTCGACCATGAATGACCTAACACGATTGCGACTCCTCTCAGCGCGTCGCTGCTGCCTGGCCTTGGCAATTTGTCTCCTCGGCGCTGCAGTCGCTCGCACGCAATCAGCGGTCGAGGCGGACGGCGTGCTGACGGGGATCGACGTGCTGCAGCGCGACGGTTTTCGGCAACTCGCGGGTCGCAAGGTCGGGCTGATCACCAATCACACCGGAGTCAACCGTCACTGGGTGAGCACGGTGAAGCTGCTGCACGAGGCGCCGCAGGTGCGTCTGGCGGCGCTGTTCAGCCCCGAGCACGGGTTTGAAGGCCAGCTGGATGTAGCTCGCGTCGGCGACTCGCGCGACCCGACCAGCGGGCTGAAAGTTTTCAGTCTGTATGGCAAGACGCGAACGCCGACCGCGGAGATGCTCAGCGAGATCGACACGCTGGTGTTTGACATTCAGGACATTGGCGCCCGTTTCTACACCTACGTCTCGACGATGGGCAACGCAATGCAAGCCGCGGCCAGCCACGGCGTGCGGTTCGTCGTGCTCGATCGGCCCAATCCGATCAACGGTGTCGACGTGCAAGGCCCCGTGCTCGATGCCGGCAGCGAGTCGTTTGTCGGCTTTCATCCCATCTCCGTCCGCCACGGGATGACGGTCGGCGAGTTGGCGACCATGTTCAAGGCGGAGCTGAAGCTCGACCTGGATCTGCAGATCATTCGCATGCAAGGTTGGCATCGCGATGACTACTTTGACGCGACGGGACTGCCGTGGATCAATCCTTCGCCCAACATGCGAAGCTTGGCCGAGGCCGTGCTCTATCCGGGGATTGGTCTGCTGGAGACCACCAATCTCTCCGTGGGCCGCGGCACGGATACGCCGTTCGAAGTGATCGGGGCGCCTTACATCGACGGTGTGAAGCTCGCGTCCGAGCTGAGCCAAGCCGGCCTGCCCGGCGTGCGGTTTGTTCCGATTCGCTTTCAGCCCGCTAGCAGCAAGTTCTCCGGCGAAGTTTGCGGTGGCATCAACATCGCCGTGGTCGATCGCAGCACGTTTCACCCGCTGCGCACCGGCCTGACGGTGGCGCATGTGCTGCGACGGTTGTATCCGCAGAAATGGGAGACAAAGTCGCTGAATCGATTGCTGGCCGACGAGCGCACCTGGAAGTCATTGGTGGATGGCAAGCCCGTCGCCGCGATTCAGGCGGAGTACCAAGACGAATTGACGGACTTCTTGCGGCGACGAGACCGGTTTTTGCTGTACGACGCGGAGCCGCGGAAGTGAAGTAGAATGGTGGGATGCCGATGTTGTGACAACCGATGTTCGATGCCGTAGTGACTCGGCGGATGTGGCGATGTGGCGGATGCGGTGGATGCGGCCAATGCGGCGTTGGCGGGCCAAACAATGGATGCGACGGAGACGACGCGATGGAGTTGACGCGACGACG